>CAZZWA010000353.1:1361-6434 GCA_964657555.1 uncultured Microcoleus sp. | reverse complement strand
ATTTTCTCGTACTCCAAACCAAGGATAGACAGAAATAGACGTACCTTGTATGCATTACCCGATAACTCGAAATCGTATAGCTGAATCATGGCTTCCTCTTTAAGGGTAAGGGCTTCTGTGTCTATTGTTTTTGTACCGAACATTCAATACAATCTTACTGTACCGAACGTTCAAGTAAGTGTCAAGGACTTTGCTTAATTTTTTTCACTACGGAGGACTATGCATTACACCTGGTTGCTGTACCGAACATTTAGTACAATAATAGGAGATTAGTAAAGTCAAAATGAAGGCGGCTTTGATGTCTAAAGACAAAGTGATCGCTAAGATCAGCGAAGTATTTCGACAATATGGCTATGAGGGCACATCACTCTCAAGCATTTCAGAAGCGACAGGGTTGGGCAGGGCTAGTCTGTACCATTATTTTCCTAAAGGTAAGGAAGAGATGGCAGCAACAGTGCTTGATCGTGTCTATAGTGCTTTGGAAGAAAATTTATTGACGCCACTTCAGGGAGATGGTGAACCAATTGATCGAATTCGCGCTATGTGCAAAACCGTTACCCAGTTTTATGATGGTGGTCACTATTCATGCTTCCTAGATACCTTGTCAATAGGAAATTCTCAAACATTGTTTCAAGCTCCTCTCCAACGAACTCTCAATGCTTGGCTGAATGCGCTAGCTCAAGTGCTGATTGAGGCGGGTCAAGACCCAGCATCGGCGCGTCATCGAGCTGAGAATGCCATTATCCAGATTGAGGGAGCACTGGTTTTGTCTCGGTGTCTTGGCAATACAGCTCCTTTTGAGAGAACTATTGAGAACTTACCAGAAACGCTAGGCTTTTTGTAAAAGGCGAGATGAGGATGTTGCCCAAGAAACTCAGGGTTTTCTCATAAAATTCTCGTGAACAGGGTGTTGCCACTGTACCAAATACTCAGTATAGCTTTTATACCGAATGTTCGACACAATCAAAGCAAGGAGTAATACCATGTCACCGATCCAACCCCATCGACCAATCCGACTTTATCGTTATGCCCTTTCCGGTCACTCGCACCGTGCCGAGCTATTCTTATCTCTCCTCAGTCTGCCGTTCGAGCGGATCGATATCGACCTCGCAGCAGGCGCACATAAGCAGCCTGAGTTCCTCAAAATCAATCCGTTCGGTCAGGTGCCAGCAATTGACGATGATGGGGAAATCGTGATCGATTCCAACGCTATCTTGGTCTATCTGGCAGCCAAATATGCTGACCAGACCTGGCTACCGCGTGCTCCAGAGAGCGCTGCTGCCGTCCAGCGCTGGCTCAGTGTTGCTGCCGGTCAGATTGCTTATGGGCCTGCCGCCGCCCGCCGCGTCAACGTGTTCGGTGCTAAGCTTGATCGCGAGCGAGCAAAAATGATCGCAGACAACCTGTTTAAGCTAATGGAAGTGCACCTAGAAGGGCGGCAGTTCCTTGCTAGCGAGACACCCACGATCGCCGATATCGCTTGCTACTCCTACATTGCCCATGCACCTGAAGGCGATGTGTCGCTCCGGCCCTATCCGAATATTCAGGCATGGCTAACTCGGATTGAGCAGCTACCAGGCTTTGTGCCAATGGTGAAGACTGCGGTCGGTCTAGCAGCCTAAGGGGAACGAACAGATGAGGCACTATGGTAAATCCAGGATGGACACGAGAAGAATCGCCCTTTCACGCGGGCGAGCAGGCGATCCAGGAACGGTTGGGCGTCCGAACCAAGATGGAAGAGGTGGGGCGACGCGTCATCCGCGATTATCTGCCTGAGCAACACCGGCAGTTTTTCGCCCAACTCCCTTTCCTGATTGCTGGAACTGTTGATGCGATCGCTCGCCCATGGGCCTCGATCCTCGTCGGTGCACCGGGCTTCCTCTCCACACCCGACGAGTATACCTTGCATGTAGCAAGCAAGCCACTGTTCGGCGATCCCTTAGCCCAGACGCTAGCAGATGGTGTAGATATCGGTTTGCTCGGTATTGAGCTGCACACCCGTCGCCGCAATCGCCTCAACGGCACCGTCGCCGTAATTGCTCCAGATGGCTTCACCATTAAAGTTGGTCAGAGTTTTGGCAACTGCCCACAATACATCCAGGCTCGCATGTTTGAACTGACCGATGGTGTGAATGCTCTCGCCACACCCAAGCCACTGCATCAGATAGAGGCTTTGGGAGAGCCTGATCGCGCTATGATCGCCGCAGCCGACACCTTCTTCATTGCAACGGCATTTCACGGGGATGAGTCTAGCACTGTCCAGGGAGTCGATGTTTCCCATCGCGGCGGCAAACCAGGCTTTGTGCGCATTGATGGCGATCGCACCCTCACCTTTCCCGACTTCAGCGGCAATTTTCACTTTAATACAATCGGCAACTTGATGCTCAATCCGCACGCTGGTCTACTTTTCATTGACTTCGATCTCGGCAATTTGCTTTACCTAACTGGTACAGCTGAAATTATCTGGGAGAGTGATGAAATCCGTGCCTTTGCTGGTGCCGAACGGCTGATCCGCTTCCATCTCTGGAACGGGCGTCGGGTTGAAGGTAGCTTGCCACTGCACTGGTCAGCTCCCGATTACTCACCCTTACTCGAACGTACCGGCTCTTGGAAGGATGCACGCTCAATATTGGTAATTCAGGAGTGAATCAGAGCCGATGTGCGTGGGCGAACACAAGCCTCAATCAGCGCTTCCACTCCCCCAACTGGGAGAATGGGCGTACCCAGCCTGAGAGCGAGTTCTTCAACAGTCATGTCATCTAGAAATCTGGTGTCACCGTGTTTCAGCATGACAGAAGGTAGGAGGATGGCGTCACCTAAGTCTCGTCCCTGCAATCCTTGGAGCAGATCCTGACCTGTCAATAAGCCAGTTACAGTGATCGTCTGTCCCCAATACTGGCTACAAAGAGCCACCATATTCACCTTGAGTCCTTCAACCTGATTTAGCTGGTTCAAGAGCGGCTCAAATGCTTTTTCAACAGCGTTGCCCACTACCCAGGTTAACCTTCGGGGGGGATATAGAGAAGTTACATGCAACTTCTCTACAGCAACGTCCTGAAATTGCTCGATGAACTGGCGAATTGAACCAACGCCATTGTCTAGCTGAGGATAGTCTTCGTAGTGAGATGTGGGTGGTAACTCGCAACCAGCAATTAAAAACCATTCATCAGCCAGCCATGCGAAAGTGGTGCCCAGCTTTTGGCGAAATTTAGTCTGGAGTGCTTGGACAAGGCCGATCACTTCAGATGCCTGATCGCGAGTCACTGGCGTTAACTCGTCTTCTGCTGGCCGAAACCGGGTTAAACCTACAGGTACCACCGCCACTGATGCCACGGTTGGAACTTCGCCTCTGTGAAATTTAGCTAAGTCTAGCAGGCTACGCTCTAGGTGTTGTCCATCATTAATGCCGGGACAGACAACCACTTGGGCATGAATTTGCAGTCGCCGCTTTTGGAACCACTTCAACTGTTCTAAAATCTGTCCAGCGCGGGGGTTTTTTAGGAGGCGGCTTCGCACCTCTGGTTCGGTAGCATGAATAGAAACGTAGAGGGGGGATAATCGCAGTTGTTCAATCCTGTCCCATTCCCGTTGAGTGAGATTTGTCAAGGTTAGATATGAGCCGTAGAGGAAGCTGAGGCGGTAGTCGTCGTCTTTGAAGTACAGAGACTGCCGTTTACCAGGGGGTTGCTGGTCAATGAAACAGAAAGGGCAACGGTTATTGCACTGAATCATCCCATCAAACAGAGCAGTGGCAAATTCTAGCCCCAGATCTTCGTCATAGTCTTTTTCAATTTCCACCCGGTGAGTTTTACCGGCAACGTCCAAAACTTCTAGTTCTAGGACTTCATCAGCACACAGAAATCTATAATCAATCAGGTCGCGGGGGGGCGTGCCGTTGACGGAAACCAAGCGATCGCCCACCTCAAACCCCACTTCAGCAGCGATGGAGTCGGGCAGAACTTTGGTAATTAGGGCAGGACGAATCGAGAGTTCGCTCATGAGTCTAGGGACGAATGCAAAATCTGTGTGTTTTTCTACAGTCAGGGTTGTGGTTCCCTTCTTTAAGTATTGCAAAACGCCCAGCTAGATTGCGTCGTCTTGGATGAACTGGCTCTTGTTAACTCAGAAGCAGATGCCAATCTAACCATCTTGCAGCCCTCATCAACATCGCAGTAGTTTTCAAAAATGTGCCATTAAACAAGGGAAATGTTATAGTCCTCTTCTGTCTAACCTGGTGTTAGATGAGGGAGCAAGTTAAAGACTATTCGCTTCGCTCCAAGTGACAGCAGAGGTAGTTTGGAGGTTTTAGATGAAGTTACTGTGCCTCAGTAATGGCCATGGAGAAGACGCGATCGCCGTCCGGATTTTGCAAGAATTACAGAGGCACTCAGAGGGCTGGGAACTGGCAGCTTTGCCATTGGTGGGTGAGGGACTAGCCTACACTCAGTTGGGCCTGCCCCTAATTGGCCCGGTGCAGAAAATGCCCTCTGGTGGCTTCATTTATATGGATGGGCGGCAACTGGTACGAGATGTGCAAGGTGGCTTACTCCAACTAACACTGGCACAATTTCAAGCAGTGCGTCGTTGGCGTTCCCAGATTCAGCCTGGGAGCAAAGCAGCAATTCTGGCTGTCGGAGATGCAATCCCCCTATTATTTGCTTGGTTGGGTGGGGTTCCTTACGCCTTTGTCGGCACTGCTAAATCAGAATACCACCTGCGAGATGAAGCAGGGCCGTTGCCCCGCCAGTCGTGGATCAAGCGTTGGGAAGGCTGGTCGGGGTCAGTTTATTTACCTTGGGAGCGCTGGCTGATGAGTCGGCGGCGTTGCCAAGCTGTATTTCCTAGAGACAGTCTCACCACCCAAATCCTCAAGAAGTGGTCTATTCCAGCTTTTGATTTAGGAAACCCGATGATGGACGGTCTCCAGCCTCCAGCAACACCGTCTGTTTTTTATGACAGAGATATTGAGACAAAAGAACAAGCGCGATCGCTTGTAGTCACATTGCTCCCTGGTTCTAGAGCGCCCGAAGCTTATGAGAACTGGCAGCTGATTTTGACAGCTTGTAGTAAACT
>CAZZWA010000353.1:0-1261 GCA_964657555.1 uncultured Microcoleus sp. | reverse complement strand
GCATGCTTATAGCGAGTGCTTGCACAGCGCAGATCTCGCTGTTGCCATGGCTGGCACCGCTACAGAACAGTTTGTGGGGTTGGGCAAACCAGCAATCGGCATTCCGGGTAATGGTCCCCAATTTACCCCTGCCTTTGCCGAAGCTTACACTAGGTTGCTAGGGCCATCCTTTATACTCGTAGATCGACCAACCCGAGTCGCCGATGTTGTGCAATCTTTACTGCGCGATCCAGATCGGCTGCAACTTATTGCCAAAAATGGACGCCACCGCCTGGGGGAACCGGGAGCAGCTAGTCGTATTGCCAAATGTTTGATCGAGCGATTTGGTGAGTAAAATAGAGTATGCATATAAGCTTTGAGGCTGATGCCGTACAGCGAATTTACAACAATTAGTCAAGCAATTGAGCGGTTTAAGCTGACTCTTATTGAAAATCGTTTCCTCCCACAGGTCACTCCCATCGCGCCTTCAGAGTTGCTGACAGGGTATTTAGAAGAGACTTTGCCTGCGGTGTCGGCGGGAAGCGAAAAAGCTCGTTCAGAGGGCATTATCTTCCCAGTTCTTGTTGAGGTTAGACGAATTCTCAATAAGCAGGTTTCGGTGTTCTCTGGAGAGGATTTTAACGTTGATGCGGCAATAGGTCTTAATGGGGTTGTGGACTTTCTGATTAGTCGTTCTACACAGGTGATTGCGATTCAAGCTCCAGCAATTGTGATTGTGGAGGCGAAGAAGGCGGATCTGAAGACGGGGTACGGTCAATGTGTGGCAGAAATGGTGGCAGCTCTAAAGTTTAATGAGGCGAAACAACAGCCAATTCCGACTGTATACGGATGTATCAGCAGTGGCACTCAATGGCGCTTTCTTAAGCTGGAAGGACAGACAGTGACGATTGACTTGACAGACTACCCATTGCCTCCGGTAGAGAAGATTTTGGGCTTTTTGGTCTGGATGATTCAGGGAGGCTAGTGATGACAATCCGAAAGGCAGTCTGTCGTCCTTTGTCAGTGGTCAGTCGTCAAGTCTTATCCACCTTCGGTTTCAACTACGGACACCGGACAAAGAACAGTGTGTAATAGCTGACCAAGCGCATGCCTAGTGCATGACGGCAAAAGTTTTCCACCACTTCAATCAAAGGAGGGGGAGACAAGGAGACTCTAGCGTTAGCGGCGCGACAGCGCGGGAGAGGAAACTGATGGTTCATTTCTGCCAAGCTGCACTAGATTCAGATCTCTCTATCTAGCTAGTTGTTCTTAAATAAAACTC
>CAZZWA010000352.1:0-6441 GCA_964657555.1 uncultured Microcoleus sp. | reverse complement strand
TCCAAATAAACATTAAGGCACTAAAGCCAAAGCAAATTGCCAGTTCTTGTAGACTTAGCCAGTGAGTACTGAAGAAGTTTCGCAAGGGTTCGACGTAGATGAGCATCAGCTGCGAGATTGTGGTCACGGTCACTGCTGCCAAAAGATAAGGGTTAGAAAAGAAGTTTAACTCCAGCGATAGCCGAGTGTTGGAGCGCACTGCCATAGCATGACCCATTTGAGCTATGCACAAGGTGGTGAACACCATAGTCTTCCAAGCATCTTTGTCTCCTGGATAATCAGGTGCATGGGTATGGTTGAAAGCCCACCACATCAAAGCAATCGTGACAATAGAAAAAATAATGCCAATCCGGATTATGTAAAATCCTAATCCCCTGGCAAAAATACTCTCGCGGGGACTAAAGGGAGGACGGCACATCACCTCTGGTTCTGCGGGTTCCACAGCTAAGGCAAGAGCAGGTAAACCATCTGTGACCAAGTTCATCCAAAGAATTTGCAGTGGTGAGAGCGGAACGCCTCCTAACCCAATTAGAGGCGCGGCGGCAAGGGTCAAGACTTCCCCAATGTTGCTGCCCAAAATGTATTTGATAAAACGGCGAATATTAGTGTAAACAACCCGGCCTTCTTCTGTCGCTGCAACTATTGTGGCGAAGTTGTCGTCCAGCAATACCATATCGCTGGCTTCCTTGCTGACATCCGTGCCAATAATGCCCATCGCAATACCGATGTCTGCCTGCTTGAGTGCTGGTGCATCGTTGACGCCGTCTCCGGTCATAGCCACAATTTCGCCGCGACTCTGAAGGGCTTGCACAATTCGCAGCTTGTGTTCTGGCGCGACACGGGCATAGATGCTGACACGGTCTACTTGTTGCTCCAGTTCCGTCTGAGAGAGTTTCTGCAATTCCTGACCTGTGAGAACCTGATCGCCTAATCTAGCAATGCCCAACTTGTGAGCGATCGCACTCGCCGTTAGTTGATGATCGCCGGTAATCATCACGGGTCGAATACCTGCTTGCCTGCATCTAGAGACTGCCTCTTGCACCTCTGGTCGTGGAGCATCCAGCATTCCCACCAGCCCCAACCACACCAATTCTTGCTCTGTGGTTTCACCCGCTCCTAATCGGGGAATAGTGTCTAAGGGTTTGCAAGCTATACCCAATACACGCAGACCACCCGCCGCCATCTGGTTATTCTGCTTTAGAATCTGATTTCGTGCCAAAAGGGTTAGAGCTTGGATGCTTTTACCAACTTGGTATGAAGTGCAACGCTCCAAAATCAACTCCGGCGAACCCTTTGAGAACATCACATATTCCTCCCTATAAACTTTTGCAGAGCAAATCACACTCATGCGCTGGCGCTCGGAGGAGAAAGGAAATTCTGCAACACGGGGCATCTGACGGCTCAGTGGCTCTTTGTCAACGCCTCCTTTACCCGCAAGTACAATCAGCGCCCCCTCTGTCGGATCTCCCAAAATCGTCCACTCATTCTTCTTGTACTGCAACATGGCGTCATTGCACAACACACACGCTATGAGTAGCTGTTGCAGTTCTGGATACTGCTGAGGACTCATTGCCCCCAAATCAAGCAAGTGTGAGTCTTCCAACTCAGTCCTAAATTCACCGATGGGGATATAACCAGAGCCAGTGACGCTGAACGTGCAACTTGCTGTATTTACCTGTTGCACAACCATTTTGTTTTGGGTAAGGGTGCCAGTTTTATCTGAGCAGATAGTGGTGACGCTCCCCAAGGTTTCCACGGCTGGTAGTTTACGAATTAGCGCTTGACGACGCACCATTCGTTGCGTCCCCAGCGCTAAGGTAACGGTGATTACAGCAGGCAAGCCTTCGGGTACTACGGCGACCGCCATGCTCAGGGAAACTTCCAATAAGTCTTCAATTTGACTGAAGCCGAGGCGGACTATACCACCTACTAAAACTAGAGCTACCAGGATCAGGGAGCCGATGACTAAGACATTGCCTAGTTGAGACATCCGCTGCTGCAAGGGAGTCGGCTCAGTTTCCACCGCCTGAAGCATGGCAGCAATTCGCCCCAGTTCCGTCTGCATCCCAGTGTTGGTCACCAGAACCTTTGCTCTTCCTTGGACGACTTCAGTTCCTTGAAAGACTAGATTGATACGATCTCCTAATGGCGTTTCTTCGCTCAAATGCATCTCTACCAGCTTATTCACCGCCTCGGCTTCTCCTGTCAGTGCCGATTCTCGGATTTGCAGGTGAGATTCCTCCAGCAAGCGACCATCTGCGGCAATTTGCACTCCAGCTTCCAGCAACATCACATCCCCTGGCACCAGTTCCTTGGCTGCTATCTCTGCCGGTTGACCGTCGCGCACAACTCTCACCCTTGGAGCAGCAAGACGTTTGAGAGCTGCCAGGGCTTTTTCTGCACGGCTTTCCTGGAGATAGCCCAACACTCCATTGAGAATGATGATCGCAGAAATGGCGATCGCATCCTTGGGAAACTGATTTGCCCGCAAATCTAAAATTGCAGAAACTGTTGCCACTGCAATCAGCATCAGTAGCATAATGTTTTTGAACTGATCTAGCAAGATCATCCAGGAACTGCGACTGGCTGTTTCCTTTAGTTCATTAAGACCGTACTGTTGCAACCGCTGTTGCACCTGTTGAGAGGTTAAGCCAGTATCTGCGTCGCTCTTGAGCAGTAACAGCGTCTGATCAACTTCCAAGGAATGCCAAGCCTTTTTTGGCAAGGTTTGAGAATTAGCAGACATGAGTAGCTTTAGATGGTACGTCGGATGAGGCTAATGATTTGAAGTTACTCAGAAAAAGTTGAAAAATCGGGGAAAAATTGGGCAGAAATAGGGGAAAGGCAGCACCGTTCCCAAATTGGTTGACTTGTACTATCACTGCTAAAGAAAAAACCCGATAAATCCTATCGATTTATCGGGCACGGACGTACAAAACTGAGGTAAAACTTACCAAAGTTATTATTACGCTTCAATCGTGCAGAATTTGGGTAGAAATCGGGTAGAAACCGGGGAAAAAGCTTGTGAGTTAGAGGAGGCTGCTTGAAAGCCTTTAGCGTAGCAGTTTAGCTCAGTAACTTCATCCGATAACCCAGTCCGTGAACTGTCTCAATCAAATCTTCAGGAGCACCGACGGCCCTTAGCTTCATCCGTAAGCTTTTGATGTGGGACTTGACGGTTTCCTCAGTGGGTGGGTCAGAAAGTGACCAAATTCGCTGGATGATCCCCGCACGACTTAGCACCCGGCGACCGCTAGAGATCAGCAACTCTAAAAGAGCGTATTCCTTAGGGGTCAAGTGTAGGGGGTGTTCTTTGTAGGTAACTTCGTAGGTACTCGGATTCAAGTGCAAACTTCCCCAAGATAGACTCGGCGTCGCGACAGTTCCCCCCCGACGTAGCAGAGCCCGAATTCGGGCCATTAACTCTTGCAGGTCAAACGGCTTCACCATGTAATCATCTGCTCCTGCATCTAAACCAGTAATTTTGTCAGAAATAGTGTCACGAGCTGTTAACATCAGAACAGGCAAGGCAGAATTGCGTTTGCGCAACTGCTGACAAAAACTGACGCCGTCTAGCTTGGGTAGCGTTACATCTAGCACAATCAAGTCATACTCTAGTGACTCGACCCAATCCCACGCTACCGCTCCGTCTTTAGCGACATCCACTACATACTGACGGTCTGTCAGCACTTCTGTCAGCATTTCCGCTAACTGGATATCGTCTTCAACAATTAAGATGCGCATTGCTAGAATTAGATGTTTAGAATAGATAGTAACTTCAAAAGTAGCCTTTCACAAGGCAATTCCTGCTTGCCTTAATCCATAACTCATCTTCTATGAAGTGGTCTGTTGAAGGAAAATGGATTGCGATCGCATTTTGCTTGACATTACTGATGGGCATTGACAGCATCATTTCTTACCAGAACGCGATTGAGTTGATTCAGGATGCTCATAAGGTGAAGCATACCCAAGAAGTTATCAAAAATCTCATAGATGTTTTCGCCACTTTGACAGATGCTGAATCCGCACAGCAGGGCTATTTTCTATTTGAGGATGAGTCAGAGTTAAAACGTTATCAAACTGCGAGCCAAAATATTGCTCCCAAGCTCCAAATACTACGGCAGTTAATGGCCGATAACTCCAGTCAACAAAGACAACTCTTAATTTTAGAATCTTTGCTCTTTCAAAGACTAGCTCTCCTTAAACAATCTATTAACTTGTACCAGTCCCACAAATCAGTAGGCTTGTCTCAAACTCTCCTGTTACCAGAAAATAAGAGGAATCGAAGCGAGATTTGGAAGGTCATCAACCAAATGCAAAGTGAAGAGGAACAGTTGTTAGAGATCAGGGTCAGACAATCCGAATCCAGTGTCAGCTATAGAATCTTGATAGAGGTCTTCGATACTTTTATCACCTTCGTAATTCTAGGCGGGTTGTATGCTCTGCTTTACCGACAAATGGTCAAGCGCCAACAAGCAGAAACCATTCAGCGTACCCTAGCACAGGAAAAAGAACTCAGCGAACTCAAGCTCCGCTTCTTTTCAATGGTTTCTCACGAATTTCGCACACCTTTGACGACTATCTTGGGAACGGCGCAATTAATGTCGGAGAGTAGTCAGCCCTGGACACAGCAGAAGAAACTGAAAAATCTGCGTCGCATTCAATCCTCAGCTAAGTTAATGACCCAGATGCTAACGGATATTTTGACCCTGACAAGGGCAGAAGCTGGAAAGCTGGAGTGTAATCCTGAACTTGTGGATCTAGAATCATTCTGTCTCAATCTAGCAGAGGATATCCAATTGGGTAACGAAACACCTCACCCAATTAAATTTGTTAGTTCTGGTCAGTGTACCCATGCATATCTGGATGAGAAGTTACTATACTCAATTTTAAGCAATTTGCTCTTGAATGCAATTAAATATTCACCTCAGGGGGGAGATATCTACTTTATTTTAAGCTGTAAACCGGAAGCGGTGAGTTTTCAAATCAAAGATCAAGGTATTGGGATTTCTTGGGAAGAGCAACAGGCACTATATGAGCCTTTTCATCGTGGTAAAAATGTTGGGGATATTGTTGGGACAGGACTGGGGCTAGCTGTTGTCAAAAAATGTCTAGATCTCCATCAGGGGCAAATTTATGTGGAAAGCCAGGTAGGGACTGGTACAACCTTCACCGTCAAGATTCCTCTTCAAATCAAGTAAGTTTGTGATTTGTGAGTTGACAATATCAGCACTAACTGAGAACTTACTTCAAAAATATGAACTCCTCTGCCTGCCAAATTTTCACCCGATTTCTGCCCAGTTTTTCAACTTCCTTTAGTTAACTTTAGATTATGGTCTACATCCTGCACGAAAATAGTGCTGATGTCTATTCTAGTTGGGAATGCATCTGGGAGTTAGGAGCGTGAATCTAGGTCAGTGGATAGGCTTAATGGCCTTAGTAGTTTCCCTATACATCCTGTGGCAAATTCGGCAGGTACTGCTGCTGGTGTTTGCCGCAGTTGTGTTAGCGACTGCCTTAAATAGGCTGGCAAGATGTTTCCAACGCTCAGGTATGCGGCGTGAATTCGCCGTAATGCTCTCATTTGGCCTTTTTCTAGCCTTGATCGTGAGTTTTTTCTGGCTGATTGTGCCACCTTTTGCAGCGCAGTTTCAAGAACTAACATATCGAGTTCCTAGGGGGCTTGAGCGCTTTAATAATTGGTTTGCTCAGTTGGGAGCGCAAGTTCCTAGTCAGCTGACTCCCTTTTTACCAGATGCCAACAGCCTGAACCAACAATTGCAGCCTTTGATAAATCGCCTATTAGGCGGTTCAGTTGCCTTTTTCTCTAGCTCTTTTGATGTTGTTCTCAAAGTTTTGCTGGTGCTGGTTTTAACAGGGATGATATTAGCCAACCCCCATCCTTACCGCCAGGTATTTATGCGGCTGTTTCCTTCATTTTATCGGCAACGGGTGGAGGGAATCTTGACCCAATGCGAGGTAGCGTTAGGAAAATGGCTCAGTGGCACGCTCATTAGTATGAGTGTTGTAGCACTGATGAGTATGATTGGCTTATCGATTTTGCAGATCCAGCCAGTGCTAGCTCTAGGAGTTTTGGCTGGATTTTTAAACTTAATTCCTAATCTTGGCCCAACTATTAGTGTCATACCGCCAATGGCGATCACACTTTTAGATGCTCCCTGGAAATCCCTCGGTGTATTGGCTCTCTATATTGTCATTCAGCAGATCGAGAGCAATTTTTTAACGCCCATTGTTATGGCACATCAGGTGTCGCTGCTGCCAGCTATCACTTTACTTTCTCAGGTAGTTTTCGCCACTTTCTTTGAAATTTTGGGGTTGTTCCTGGCAATACCGCTAACCGTTGTGGGACAGATTTGGCTCAAAGAAGTGTTAGTTAAAGATATTCTGGATCAATGGCAGGCTCGCACTGAAGAGAACGCC
>CAZZWA010000351.1:0-6529 GCA_964657555.1 uncultured Microcoleus sp. | reverse complement strand
ATCGCTGTGTGAGTGTTCTTCCTGATTTTACTCTCCCCGAAGTAACAAAAGAGGGATTAGAGGAGGAACTCACTCGACTGCGGCGTGTCATCAACAAAGAAAAGACATCTGACACCCTGCTGCTGGAAAGCCTCGACAACCTAATGACTAAAGCAAAGGCACTGCATCAGGTACAAGTGGCAATGTTCGTTATGGTAGATAACCTATAAAGAAATGGCATTTAATTGTTTAAGGGCGGAATGGCGATTTTATGGCTTTTGACATTTATTTGTTTAAATCTAGGCGGTCTGACTCAAAGAAGCTTTTTAAGCTAAAAGCCTTACTAGACAGTCATCTTAGCTATTTTAGCGTTTGACACTAAATGTTTAAAAATGGACAAATAAATGTTTAAAGTACAACATATGGAGAATAGGGAACTCGAATCCCTGACCTCTGCAGTGCGATTGCAGCGCTCTACCAACTGAGCTAATTCCCCTTATCGATTTTGAATTTGGGATTGATCTGCAACAACATATTGTTGCTAATCTCCAAGCAGCACTCAGACAAAGTACTGAATGCTTACCACAACCATGTATTCTAGCACTCACCAAGCAACGAGTGGCTATCTATTTATCCGTACTGGAGAGAGTCTACTACCCTGCCAGCCGAAATTTGATGGGTACAGAGCGACGCACAGAGCAGGGAACGCAGCGAGTTTTGCTTTACAGCTAAGTGAAGTACACTACCCCACCCGCCCTAGTGGGCACCCTCCCCTTACTAAGCTACCTTGTACACACAAGTCGAGTCTGACTTCGTTTGAGTCCTCTTTGCCCCCTAAATTCCCCAAATTTGGGCAACTTTGAACGGTTTGGTTCCTCCAGAATTGGGGGTTAGGGGGCAGTTCGGCGGCGGTTTGACTAGATTCGATCACTTGTGTATACACCGTAGCCTTACTAAGGGGAGAGTTGGGGAGGGGTATACTCCATGAACTTGCAATCTGCTTTAAAGTCCCCGCGTCTCCATATGAGTCTCAACCTATCAATTTCCACTTGACGCCATACTATCCTAGGCTTGGCTGGGGTGCGCTCCGAGAAAATAGCTGCTGCACCCGTTCCACTTCTAAATCGGTAAGATAATCCACAGCCCAGTTCGCCTGACGTTGGAGCATGTGCAATGGGTAAGTATGGGCTACCCCAACCACAGGCACACCAGCTAGCTTAGCTGATTGAATTCCATCTGGGGTGTCTTCAATTGCCAAACACTCAGATACTTGGAGGTTTAAACTAGGCTCCAGTTGATTCAGCCGTTCCACTGCCAGCAAATACCCACTGGGTTCTAGTTGATTGACTATCATGTCATCATTTGCCACGATAACAGTAAAGTATTGAGCAAGATTTGCACGATTTAAAACTAGTTCCACTTCAGAGCGGAGGGCTCCACTGACCACTGCCATTTTCAGATGAGCAACCCGCAACTTAAAAATTAAGTCCTCCAGTCCTGGATACAGAGGTAACTTTTCCAATTGCTCCAGCTGTTGCTGATATGCCTGTGCCTTGCGGTTTACCAGCTTCGTTAAGTAGTTCTCACTAACAACTCTACCCCGATCAGCAAGCAAGGCATTAAGATAGGCGCGATCGCCCCTCCCCAAACAAAATTTTCGATACTCCTCCGGCTGAGGACGTAGATTTTCTTCAAGGAGAATCTGATCAATCAGCTGTCGGTGAATCAGCGCATCGTTGACAATAACACCATTGAAACCAAATAGAACTGCTTTGAGAGTCATTCGATTTTGGATTTGGATTTTGAATTAAGGCCATGGATAGCATTTAGGGGCCTGATGATTCTGGATTGTCGATTTTAAATTTTTATCCCGTATCTAAAGCCATAGACTTAAACCGGAGACAGTTAACCCTCAGTTCAAAATCGCGAATCTCAAATCCAAAATTGAGCGGTTATGCTGACGCGCTAAAAGCTGGCACAGGAAATTCTGCCAAATCCTGGCCGTCTAATAGGCTATCAACAACAGCTTTGCGCTCTCTACCCTCCACTACCTGAGAAGCTTCAACGGAAATTGGTTTGACGCCTCTGGTTACCTGATGTACCCACCACACATCCTGTGTCTGCACATCCTCAAATCCCGCTTTGCCCATCCAGGCATCCACACCCCCAGCCGCAAATGATTCGATATACTGCTCCTCAAAAATCTGATTCAGCCAATCCGTGTGGCGGAGAGTCTTTTGATTGCCATCCAGCACCACAACTTCCCCGCCTACCCTTAGCAGCCGGAAGCTTTCCTGTAGAATGGATTGGGCTACTACTGGCGGTATCTCGTGAAACAACAAGGAAGCTGTAACCAAGTCAAAAGAGGCATTACTGAAGCCAGTATCTTCAGCCTTGCTATGATGTAGTTGGATATCAAACTGGGCTGTTTTGGCTTTGTGATTAGCCATTACTAGCATGTAGGGTGATAAGTCTAGACCAACGATTTCTGCTTGGGGGAAAGCCTGCTTCAACATCAGTGTTGTGGAACCAGTACCGCAGCCCAAGTCCAAAATGCGTTGCGGCTGACAGCGAATGGAGTTAATCGCGCTCTGACGTATCCAAGTTTCGTTGGGCGGCAGCGCATACTGAGTGATGGGATCGTAGGAAACTACCGCACTGGGGTTGAGATATCCACTCTCAATGCCATGGAAGTTCTGACTCATGTAGTAAGAAGGATAGGAAAGACGAGGATTTCGCAGGCGATCGCTCTCTTGCTGCCAATCAATACTCTTATATAACTGATGTAGCGCCTCTTCATCTATAAAGAGCTGCACCACAGGCGCTAAAAAACTTTCCCAAATTGTATCTTTACGAACCGTCATAAGACCCATCCGCTTGCTTGGTAATTTTATCCCGCTTGGGGATATAAAAATCACATTAAGGCTACTTAAGTAGCTTCACTATACTTTACAAAGCTTAATCTTATTTATACCTCAAAAACTCTACCTGCGGAAGTGGCTAACAAATGACAAACCAGCACTGATTTTTATATACTACAATAGTAGTATTAAAGTAATATAAGTAGAGACACCCCATTTGAGTGCTTTCATCAGGAGGGGAGTCATTCACCACGTTACAGATGTTTAGACAAGCTAAAGCCTATGCCGTACGAAAAGCTAAAAATCTCAACCCTAAAACCAGTGCTCTCCTGGGCAAATCATGCTCTTGGTTCAGAAGAAACCAAGATGGCAAAGAATGTGGCATCGCTGCCGTTTGTCTTCAAGCATGTGGCGTTGATGCCTGATGTTCACTTGGGTAAGGGTGCCTTGGTAGGCTCTGTGATTGCCACTAAAGAGGCTATTATGCCAGCTGCTGTCGGTGTGGATGTGGGTTGCGGGATGGGTGCTATCAAAACCCCGTTTGTCGCTAACCAACTCGAAAGCAAGCTCAAGCAAATTCGTCTGGATATTGAAGCTGCCATCCCCGTTGGCTTCAATGAAAACAAAGATATAGAAAAGTCAGTTCTTAACTGGCAGGGTTGGAGTGATTTTAAGGGACTGCATTCAGGGGTGCAACGCCTGCAAGACAAAGCGATGAAGCAGTTAGGTTCACTCGGTGGCGGTAACCACTTCATTGAAGTTTGCCTTGATACTGAGAATCAAGTCTGGTTAATGCTGCACTCTGGTTCGCGCAACATCGGCAACATGCTGGCTCAGTGTCATATTGGTACCGCGAGGGAATTGGCAAAGCTAGCTGACTTGCGTCTGCCTGACCCCGATTTGGCCTACTTTGTTGGTGGTACGCGGGAGTTTGAGGCATACTGGCATGATTTGCAATGGGCGCAAAACTATGCCCGCTTCAATCGTGATGTGATGATGGCTCGTTTCAAGCGGATCGTTGAGAAGCATCTCGCTGGTGGTAAGCCTACTAAACCTCTGCTTTCAGTAAATTGCCATCACAACTACGCCGAAAAAGAAGTGCACTTTGGCGAGGATGTGTACGTCACCCGCAAAGGGGCGGTGCGGGCGCGTGAGGAAGACTACGGCATCATCCCTGGTTCAATGGGGGCAAAATCTTTCATTGTCAAGGGTAAAGGCAATACTGAAAGTTACTGCTCTTGTTCGCACGGTGCTGGGCGTTTGATGTCTCGCAATAAGGCGAAGCTCAACTTCACTCTCGATGATTTGATTCAGCAAACAAAAGGGATTGAGTGCCGCAAAGATGAGGGTGTCTTAGATGAAATTCCGGGGGCTTATAAGCCAATAGATGAAGTAATGAATAACCAATCGGATCTCGTAGAAGTGGTGGCAACGCTGAAGCAGGTTATCTGCGTGAAGGGCTGAATATCCCTCTTTTATCACTAAGGATTTTATGATGGCTCGAACAGGCTATACACTACCAGTCTTCGCTGTTGCATCTGCTAAGGCAGCTCTGGTTCATTTGATAGAAGGTACAGACCCTAAGCTGTCAATTGCCATTGACTTGCTGCCTGAAACAGCAGAGATTCCTATCCAGCAAGTAGCAACTTTGGATGCTGCGAGTGCTTTAGCTATTACCCTGAGTGATCCTGGAGATAACTTAGATTTAACGATAAATACTCCGATTTGGGCGTGGGTAAAATTGTCGAAGCGGCAAGACCAGGCTTTGGTCTTAGAAGCTGGTGAAGGATTGGGAACAACAATGATGGGAGATGCGGCGATTTATAACTACGCCCGCCGTCTTTTTGAAGCCAATTTATTGCCACTCATTCCATCCACTCAAACAGCAACTGTATGTATTATCCTTCCTGAAGGTCGTCAGTTAGCCCAACGGACATCTAATGAGGCATTCGGAATTTTAGAGGGTCTGGCTTTACTTGGAACCAGTGGCATTTCCCAACCGTTCTCTGCTGCCGATCACCTAGAAGAATTTCGCACTATCTTGCAGGATAAAGTAAAAAGCAGCCCCAATTTAGTGTTTTGTATCGGTAGCAATGGTCAGCAGCTGGCGCAACGCAGAGATATCCCAGAGTCAGCCATTGTCCCAACCGGAAACTGGCTAGGTGCGTTGCTGGTAGAAGCGGGACTGTACAACGCCCAGTCGGTGCTATTGCTAGGATACCAGGGAAAACTCATTAAGTTAGCAGGTGGGATTTTTAACACATCCAGTCACTTGGCTGATGCCAAGTTAGAAATTATTGCGGCTGCCGTTGTTCAGGAGGGAGGCGATCTCCAGGCAGTTCAAGCAGTTTTACAAGCAAAGACGGCTGACGCAGCCTACAAAACATTAGTGGAACTTGGATTGGCAGATTTCGTATTTCGTGCTTTGGCTCAAAAAGTCAGTCAAAAAGCAGAGAATTACGTCAAAAAATACGCGAATACCTCTCTCAAAGTTGGGGTGCTCCTCTTTGATCGCCAAGGCCAAATTATCAGTCAGGATGAGAAGGCTACAGAATTGATAGACTTTTTCGCTGGGCGTTGCCAGCCAAAAAAATAAAATGAAGCGGGTATTGATTTTGGGTGGCACGGGTGATGCCTCCTTCTTGGCAGCAAAAGCCTCAACCCTTACAGGGATTGAAGTGAGGGTGTCCCTTGCGGGTCGCACCCGTCACTCTTCAGCCTTGGCGAGGATGGTGCGGGTTGGTGGCTTTGGTGGTGTAGCTGGACTAGTAGATTACCTGCGTCGTGAAGCGATCGCTCTGCTTGTCGATGCCACTCACCCCTTTGCCGCACAAATCTCTGTTAATGCGGCGATCGCCGCAGCTGAGGTGGGAGTGCCTCGGTTGATGCTGATCCGTCCTGCATGGGAACAACAGTCGGGCGATCGCTGGATGACAGTCGAGAGTGTGGAAGCTGCTGCCGCCGTTCTGCCAGATCGGGCAAAGCGGGTGTTCCTCACCATCGGCAGGCAAGAACTCGCTGCCTTCGCCCACCTTGAGGATATCTGGTTTTTGATGCGGATGATTGACCCACCCCAACCAGATACTGCGGTGCCGAAGGGAACGCTGTTGCTGGAACAAGGACCCTTCGCTGTGGCGGATGAGCGGAAGTTGTTGATGAAGTATGAGATTGATGCGATCATCAGCAAGAACAGTGGCGGGGATGCGACCTATGCCAAAATTATCGCAGCACGGAAGCTAGGCATTCTGGTTGTCATGGTAAAACGTCCAGTCGTACCCGAGGGCGAACAAGTCCCAGATGTTGAGAGTGCCTTGGAGTGGTTGGTTAGCAAGCGATCGCAATCGGAATCGCTACGCGACTAGTTTGCAGGCATTGATGCAAGATCTCTCAAGTTATCTAGCCCACATTCCGCACTTCAAAATATAGTATGGAAAAACGGGAGCGTGATCGGGAAGTGAGTCTAAACAAATTAGGTAAAAATACTCAGTAGACTAGAAATTGGTAGTCGATTATGCCAACTAGTTTTCAATTGAGAGAGTCAAAGTGATTAAGAAAATAGTGATTGAGAAGTAAAACCCACAGTAAAAATAGGTCTTCTGGACGTTGCTTTTTAGACCATATCATTTCTCCAACTCTTGTTCCGCCTCCGTTTCCTCATCTTCAATCGCAAACTCGCTGATATAATCTCG
>CAZZWA010000350.1:2830-6531 GCA_964657555.1 uncultured Microcoleus sp. | reverse complement strand
ATCGGTAAAGCTCCCATCAGCGCTGCCATCGTCGTCATCATGATTGGACGAAAGCGAATTAGGCAGGCTTCGTAGATGGCATCAAACGGACTTTTTCCTTCATTGCGCTGTGCTTCAACAGCAAAGTCCACCATCATAATGCCGTTTTTCTTGACGATACCTACCAAGAGCATGATGCCGATGAATGAATAAACATTCAGTTCTACATGAAAAATTAACAGCGTCAACAATGCACCGAATCCAGCCGAAGGTAGACCAGAAAGAATGGTCAAAGGATGAATAAAATCTTCGTAGAGGATACCAAGGATCAGATAAATCACTAAGATAGCGACAACTAGCAGCAATCCTAGACTCGGCAGTGAAGATTGAAAGACCTGACTTGCTCCTTGGAAGTTTGTGGTGATGCTGTTGGGAATCACCTGATGAACAAGGTCTTCTACAGCTTGAGTCGCTGCTCCTAGCGAGACTCCAGGTGCCAGATTGAAAGAAATGGTAGCGCCGTTCATCCGACCAAAGTGGTTGACCATCAACGGGCCGACGCCTTGAGATAACTTGACGAAAGTGCTCAGAGGAATCTCTGAGCTGGTGGAAGTGACTATGCCGGACGTGCCAGTGCTGGCTCCAGTGCCAGATGTGCCGCTACCATAGCTGCTAGAGGTGCCAGATGTGCCAGTGCCAGAGGCTCCAGTGCTGGTGCTAGAGGTGCCGCTACTGGCATTAATATAGAGCATCATCAAAGCATTAGGGTCTTGCTGATACTGCGGTTCCAATTCTAGGATGACTTCGTACTCGTCACTAGCAGCGTAGATAGTTGACACTTGATAAGAGCCGTAGGCATTTCTCAAAGTGCTTTCGATTTGAGATGAGGT
Organism: uncultured Microcoleus sp.; assembly: GCA_964657555.1. Classification (GTDB taxonomy): domain Bacteria; phylum Cyanobacteriota; class Cyanobacteriia; order Cyanobacteriales; family FACHB-T130; genus CAZZWA01. The sequence goes on along the minus strand of CAZZWA010000350.1, from coordinate 5,662 downwards.
AATGCCAAGAGCTGAGGCTTTATCGCGGTCAATGTCAAGATTTATTTCCGGCGTAGTCTGCAAATCGCTGTTGACATCCTGGAGCCCTGAGAGAGTTTTCAGCTTGGCAACGAGTTGCGGCACATATTGCTGGAGGAGTTGGATATCAGTACTTTGGAGTGCTAGCTGATACTGTCCTGTGGTCTGCTGCGTACCGATGGGAATCGCGGGGGGATTCTGTAGAAACACTTGAATGCCTGGAACGGCCGCCAGTTTGGTGCGTAACGATTGGACAATCTGATCGGCACTAGTCTGGCGTTGTGAGCGAGGCTTGAGGCGAATAATCAGGTTGCCGGAGTTGCCTGCTACAGCTGCTCCACCACCACTCGCACTGGAACCAGGGCCAATGTTAGAATTCACTGCATCCACATTTGGGTCTTGCCGGATCAGATTAACCACCTCTTGCTGGTGACGCACCAAGTCATCAAAGGAAGCATCCGGCTCTGCTTGGGTAATTGCGGTGATTTGTCCGGTATCTTCGTTGGGAATAAAGCCTTTGGGAACCACGACAAGTAGATAAACGGTGACAATGAGGAGAGCACCAGACAAAAGCATCGTGGTGACGTGGTACTTTAAGGCTATGCGGAGGCTCCAATCATAGACACGGAGCATGGTATCGAATACATACTCTGAGGCTTGATACAGACGGCTTTGATGCTCGTGGTTTGGTGGACGGAGAAAGCGAGAGCACAGCATGGGAGTCAGCGACAGAGAGACAAATCCAGAAACCAAAATTGCCACAGCGAGGGTCACTGCAAATTCGTGGAACAGTCGTCCCAACAAGCCGCCCATGAACAGCATCGGGATAAACACCGCCACCAGTGAGATCGTCATCGACAAAATGGTGAAACTGATTTCTCTAGAACCGTTTAAAGCAGCTTCTAGAGGACGTTCACCCATCTCCATGTGGCGGACGATATTTTCCAGCATGACGATCGCATCATCCACCACGAAGCCCACGGAGAGCGTCAACGCCATCATCGACAGGTTATCCAGCGAGTAGCCCAGCAGGTACATCACTGCGAAGGTGGCAATCAGCGACACGGGCAATGCCAAGCTGGGAATCACCGTTGCGGAGATATTTCGTAAGAATAGGAAGATCACTAGGACTACTAGGACGATGGTCAGCATCAGGGTAAATCTGACATCAGCCACCGATTCTCGAATTGCTCCAGATGCATCATAGAAAACGCCAATTTCCACTGATTTGGGAATCTGGTCTCTCAACTTAGGCAGTTGTTTCTCAATCGTGTCTACAACTTGTACCGTATTTGTGCCCGGTTGCCGCTGAATTGACAGGATGATGGCGCGGTCGTTATTGTACCAGCTTGCCACCTTGTTATTTTGGACGCTGTCAACGACCCGACCCAGTTGATTGAGGTAGATTGGCGCACCATTACGGTAGGCGACGATCAGCGATCCATAAGCTGCGGCATTAGCGAGTTGGCCGTTTGCCTGCACCGCAAAGTTCTTGTAATTGCCCGAAAGACTGCCTGTGGGCAAATTTACGTTCCCTTGCTGAATCGCAGTTTGTACCTGATCCAGTCCAATCTGCTGACTCGCCAATTTCTGCGGATCGAGCTGAATACGAGCTGCATACTTTTGGGAACCATAGACCTGCACCTGAGCTACACCAGTGATTGTAGACAGCTTTTGAGCCAGGTATGTCTCGGCATAGTTGTCTACCTGAGAAAGCGGCAGAGTGGGAGACGACAGGTAAAGATAGAGAATTGGCTGATCAGCTGGGTTGACTTTGCTATAGGAAGGAGGATTTGGTAAGTCGTTAGGAATCTGTCCCGACGCCGCCGAAATCGCCGCTTCCACATCCTGAGCAGCATCGTCAATGCTACGGTTGAGGTTAAACTGGAGCGTAATTTGGGTACTGCCCAGAGTACTGGTTGAGTTAAGTAAATCGAGTCCAGCAATGCTAGAAAATTGCTTCTCCAGGGGACGGGCAACAGAGGACGCCATCGTTTCTGGGCTAGCTCCTGGTCGGGATGCCGACACCTGAATCGTTGGATAATCAACGCTGGGCAGGTCGCTGATCGCCAGCTTTGTGTAACCCATGAGACCGAAGATCAGGATACCCGCCATCACCAGGGTCGTCATAATCGGGCGACGAATAAATAGTTCCGAGAGGTTCATGAATTGCCTCCGCCTGAATTCGAGGAACGACGTCTGCCGGGATTTGGAGTATTGCCTCCTGCTGAATCTGAGGCGGTTTTGATTCGTACCTTGCTACCAGAAATTAGATTGGCCTGACCGTCAGTCACAACTGTTTCACCAGGTTGCAGCCCTTTTGGAACCACATCTAGCCCACCAACCGTGCTGCTGACGGTCACGGGCACCATTTCCACTGTTCCCCCTTTCCCTGTATCGTCCGGCTTGAGCACGAACACGAACTGACCGTTGGGTCCATTCTGAACTGCTTGTGCGGGAACGACAGTCGCATTCGGTTGATTCGTCAGCGTCAGTGTCGTGTTCACATATTGACCGGGCCACAGTTGCCCCTGAGTGTTGTCAAAGATGCCTAGAAGTTGAATGGTGCCAGTGGTATTATCGACTGTGTTATTCACAAACGATAGAACACCCCGTATAGGCTGACCATTGCTGTTGGGGAACGTGACATCTACCGTCAGTTTGTTATTTTGCGCGTACTGTTGAATCTGCGGCAGAGACACTTCTGGAACGGCAAAGGAAACCTGAATTGGGCGAATCTGGTCGATGGTCACGAGGGGATTCGTGCTATTGGCTTGAACTACATTGCCTTGAGTCACCAAATAGTCTCCGGCA
>CAZZWA010000350.1:0-2730 GCA_964657555.1 uncultured Microcoleus sp. | reverse complement strand
GTCAGGTCTTTATTGAGGGTTGCTCTCGCTTGCTGCACTTGCGCCATGTCTTTCGCCAAAGTCCCTTGAGCTTGTTGGATAGCGGCGAGTTCCGTGCGGTCATCTAGGGTGAACAGGAGTTGCCCTTTTTTCACCTCCTGCCCTTTTTTGAAGTAAATTCCAGTAATTTGTCCACCGACTTGGGGCGTCACCGATACGGTAGACGCTGCTGTAACGTGACCGATCGCCTGCAACTGTACGGGAACCGTTTTTTGCGTCACCGTCGCCACAGTCACGGGGACAACTTGTGCTCCTCGATCCCTCCCCTTCCCAGAAGCTAAATTAGCTTTGGGTGTGTTAACCGCACGAAAACTTAAGAACCCTAGACCAGCCAGTAACATCAGACCAAGTAATGTCACACCAATTCGTCTTTTAGAGCGGCCTTTGGACGACGGGCGCAAGCCATTCTCAGTTAAGCCTTCATCTGGAATTTTATAGGATGTGTGCGATGAGCCATTCTCAGTTAAGCCTTTATCTAAAATTTCATAGGTTGCGTGCGACGATTGCGAGCCATTCCCAGTCAAATCCTCAGTGGGAATTTCATGGGTCATGAGAGCCTCCGATGGATTCAAGTTCATAAGTCCATCTTAAGAACTGACATGAATGCGATACAAGAAGCAAGATTCCTAACCTGATCGGTAAAAAAGTACTAAGTTCTTGTGACTTTTTTCCTACTTTGGGAGTAGCAGATCAGTAGAAATGAATCTATCGATGTCGGGGATAGATTCGTTAAATTTTTCCTTGTATCGTCATAATCCGCTTAAACTCGACTATTCAAAGGGGCTGATTTGTTGTTGCACTACTTTACCGCCTCTAAAATCAGGAAAATGCCGCTGGTTCTGTCGCTCCAGTCACTTATTTTGGACAGTCCTATGGTTCGCCCGACTTACCAATCATTTCGTCTGTTGCTTTATCTGGAATGGCTGTTGCTAGCTACGGCAGTGCTCACTGAAGTCCCAGTGTTCAGCTTACCCCAGTCATTGCTGTTTCGCATCTTGACAATTGCTGCCTTTGGTCTGATGGGCTTAAGACTGCCAACTGGGAAATTAGGAGCAAAAGTGCTTTATACTGCTCTGGAATTCGGTTTGATTTTGGTGCCAGTTATTCAAGGCGAATTGTCCGCTCGCTCTGTTTTCCTGCTGAGTCTGGTGCTAGTGATGCGGAGTTGCATCATCTTTAGACGACCGGGACAGTTGATTGTCGTCAGCCTAGCTCTCTTATCCCTGGGAATACTGATATTGTCAAAACCCATCACATCTGACAAAGTTAAAGCGGTGGTGTGGGATTGGCGGTTGAGTTCCTTTGTGCTGTTCAGCTTGACACTGGTATTCGCCTTGTTGTTGATTAATGCTCTGTTGGCAGAGCGGCAAAGTCGAGAGCAGTTGGAGTTCACCCATCAGCAGCTAGAGATTACTCATCAAGAACTAGAAATTGCTCATCAGCAACTGCGGCAGTACGCTTTACGGATTGAAGATCAGGCAACCTTGCAGGAACGCAACCGGATTGCGCGAGAGATCCACGATGGACTCGGACACACTTTAGCTGCCCAAACGATTCAGATTAATAATACCCTGCTGTTTTGGGTCTCGAATAGTGATAAGGCGTTGACCTTTCTCAAGCAGGCTAAGCAATTGGGGGCGGAGGCATTACTGGAAGTGCGGCGATCAGTTTCCGTACTGCGCTCAAACCCACTGCAAGGGCAATCGTTAGAATCTGCCATTGAAAAGCTGTTGACGGACTTCCAGCGTACCACAGAAATTGAACCGTCCTGCAAAATCTATTTGCCTTCACCACTACCGATAGAAGTTAGTACAACTTTCTACCGAATTGTACAGGAATCGCTCACTAACATTTGCAAACATGCTAAGGCAACAGCTGTCACCGTTCAACTTTATCAACAAGCAGGAACTCTTTATCTGTTGATCGAGGATAATGGTATAGGGTTTAATCCAGCTCAAAATACAACTGGCTTTGGACTACAGGGAATGCGAGAACGAGCGACGGCATTGACCGGACAGTTTCATCTCTGTAGCCAACCGGGAGCAGGTTGTCGAATCTCTGTCTCTGTTCCATTGTCGAACCAGCTGCTATGATTCGGATCTTGTTAGTTGACGATCAGGCTATCATCCGTCAAGGACTCCGGAGTTTGCTGGAGTCCAATTCAGATATGGATGTGATTGGCGAGGCGGAAAATGGGCAACGAGCGCTCGATCAGATCCCGATGCTACAGCCTGATGTGGTACTGATGGATATCCGAATGCCTGTGATGGATGGGGTGGCGGCAACGCAGGCGATCGCTCAACACTATCCCTACACGAAAGTGCTGGTCTTGACAACCTTTGATAATGATGAGTATGTCTCGCAAGCGATGCGCTTAGGCGCTAAGGGTTATTTACTCAAGGACACCGAACCAGAGGATCTGGCGCTGGCAATTCGAGCCGTTCACAGAGGACATACTCAACTCGGTCCAGGATTATTTGAAAAAGCGCTCATGCCTGTCTCAACGCCTGCCCCGTCTCTGGAACCGCCCCCCGAATTTGCCCAGCTTACACCTAGAGAACTAGACGTGTTTCGGTTAATTGCTTCTGGCGCTAACAATCGCGAGATTGCTCAAGCTCTCTTCCTTTCAGAAAATACCGTTAAGAACTACGTAACTAATATTCTCAGTCGTTTAAACTTGCGCGATCGCAC
>CAZZWA010000349.1:0-6607 GCA_964657555.1 uncultured Microcoleus sp. | reverse complement strand
GGAATATTTAGGTTCTTGAAGTTTCCTTACAAATTAATTAGCTTTCCCATCCGGTCGATGTAGTGGCTATTCCAACCAACCCAAACTTTTGCCTTACCTCCATGAAAATCCCCTACACTAAAAAATTGAGGTTGGATGACTATCTGTCCTGTGTTGTCGATGTAACCGTAGCCTTTCTCATCATTAATCTTGACCGCTGCCAGTCCTTCGGAGAAGTTACGAGCCATAGCAAACTGAAACTTGATTGCTGTTGAGCCATTCCGGTCGATATAACCCCACTTATCACCAATTTTGATGGGAGCCAAACCTTCAGTAAAACATCCAGCTCTATTAAAGTGACCGCCAATGACCAGATGTCCTTTCTGGTCAATATAACCCCACCTAAGCTGGTCATAAGAAAGATAGAGCCATTCAGGTTTTGTTGAGACTACGGCTAATCCTTCGGAAAAATCATCAGCTATAAAAAACTCAGGCTCGATCGCTATTCGCCCTGTTTCGTCTATGTAGCCATATTTCTTCTTTACCTCAACCCGAGCTAACCCTTCTGAAAAGCTAAAAACTTGATCGAATTGGGGTTCAACAATTACCTGACCTTTGTGATTCTTATAACCCCACTTATTACTCTTTTTGAAAGGCTGAAGGTCGCTCATGCTACAGGTTTCGCTCATGCTACAGACTCTCCCTAGTATTAGATCTAAGTAGGCAGTTCAGTACTATTCATGGCTACAGCAGCCATCCTTCCTGCCCAAGTCTGATTGCCTAGAATAGTTATTAGCTGCACGACTAGAGACAGCGTTGCCATTAGTAATACAATTAATCTCCGCCGAAAGACTTTGGATTTCACCTGGTGTTCTCATCTCTATACTTTCAGAGTCCCTTAAACTCTTCAATATTTCCTCAGCTATACTGCTCAATATCTCTAGGCCATCTAGCTGAATACATTCTTTTAATAACCGAGTTTTTACTTACCTAATTACTAGAGATCGCTTACGGCATGACTATACCCCTGAGGGACATGTACGCGCTTACCGCACATCACGCTACAAAAAGATGGGAATGAGTTATCTCATTCCCATCTTTACCAATTTTGGATTTTGGATTTTAGATTCTTACCAATCTTCCTCAACCTAAAATTTAAAAGCTAAAATCCTACAGAGTTGGCACAAATTGCTCCTTTTCAGGCACATCTGTATACTCAGCGACAATCTGACGGAACTCTTCACCGTCGATGGTTTCCTTCTCAATGAGCAAATCGACTAGGCGGTCAATCACGGTGCGGTTATCCTGAATCAGGCGACAGGCTTTGTTGTAGCAGTGCTCTACAATCTTCCGCACTTGATCGTCAATGCGAGAGGCAATTTCTTCAGAGTATTCCGAGCGACTCATCCAATCGCGGCCTAAAAACACCTCTCCACTCTGGCTTTCCAGGGACAGTGGCCCCAAATCCGACATGCCAAACCGGGTAACCATCTGCCTCGCCAACCCTGATACCTGTTGCAGGTCACCACCAGCACCAGTAGTCACTTCCGAATCACCAAAGATGACTTCTTCAGCTGCTCGTCCACCTAATGCACCAGTAATCCGAGCTAACAGTTGGGCGCGGGACACTAAGCCTTGGTCTTCATTTGGGGTGAACCAAGTTAACCCCCGTGCTTGTCCTCGGGGAATTAAGGTAACTTTCTGCACCCTGTCATGGTCAGGTATCAGAGTACCGACTATGGCATGACCGATTTCGTGGTAGGCAATCAGGCGCTTGCTTTTGCTATCGACTAAAGGTGTGCCTTCCATACCAGCCACAACCCGGTCAACGGCATCGTTGATTTCCAGCATGGAGATCGCATCTTTGCGACGACGGGCAGTAAGAATTGCCGCTTCGTTGAGCAGATTAGCCAAATCAGCGCCGGTAAATCCGGGTGTGCGGCGAGCGATCGCTTCTAATGAGACTTCCGGGGCTATTTTTTTGTTGCGAGCATGGACTCCCAAAATCTCCAGTCGTCCTTTGATGTCAGGAGCATCAACAGTGACTTGCCGGTCAAAGCGGCCAGGACGCAATAGGGCAGCATCAAGTACGTCTGGGCGGTTGGTGGCGGCAATAATGATAATGCCAGTGTTACCTTCAAACCCATCCATTTCCGTTAATAGCTGGTTCAGGGTTTGTTCCCGTTCGTCGTTACCACCGCCAATCCCCGCACCTCGTTGCCGACCAACTGCATCAATTTCATCAATAAATATGATGCACGGAGCGTTTTCTTTGGCTTTCTTAAATAGGTCACGGACGCGGGAAGCTCCCACTCCAACGAACATCTCTACGAACTCTGAGCCGGAGATGCTAAAGAAGGGGACGCCAGCTTCTCCAGCAATGGCTTTTGCCAACAAGGTTTTGCCAGTTCCCGGCGGCCCAACTAACAACGCGCCTTTGGGGATGCGAGCGCCAACAGCGGTGAAGCGCTCCGGTTGTTTGAGGAAGGTGACGACTTCTTGGAGCTCCTCTTTGGCTTCTTCTATGCCAGCGACGTCGTCAAATTTGACACCAGTTTTGGCTTCCATTTGAAAACGGGCGCGGGATTTGCCAAAGTTCATGGCTTGACCAGGACCACCGGGAAGGTTGCTAGAGCGACGGAACAGGAAAAACAGTCCAGAAATCAACAAAATCGGAAAAATCAGATTGCCCAGTAGTCCCCAGATCGCTCCATCATTGCGAGGAGGATGGGAATCGAAGCTGATATCTGCTTCTCTAAGCTTGGAAACTAGTTCTGGAGCGTTACCTGGCAGATCCACTCGCAACCGTTGTATCCGGTTATCCAGTTCAGGATCGACAGCTTCGACGATTGCCGTCCGACCCCCATCGTAGAGGTCAACACTGGTGACTCGACCAGCATCCAGATATTCCAAAAAGCGACCGTAGGTCATGCGAGTACTGGCAGTATTCCGACCCAGATCGCCACTAGCAGGAGCAAATGCCCCTTGCCATAGGAAAAATCCAATGACTAAGGCAGGCAGTGTCCACAGTAGTATTATTCTCCAAGAAAGTTTCATAAGCGGATAGTCTCTAAATCCAGATAAAACAGCTAAATTCAACGCCTAGCAGATGTTATGGAAGGCATAAAGCAAGAGTTAAACAACTTGTAAGAGGTCTTTGTTCTTAATTACAGCTAAGATGCCTAGGCTCTGAGTACTAAGTTAGAAACACTGCTAAATAAAGAATGTTAACTAAATTTAACATAACTCTCAGAAGGGTTGCAACTAACGAAAATCTGTATGGAAAACCGGACAAAGAAGATATAACCTAACGTTGCATGCTTCAGGCTCTGTAACTTGCCCTTGCTCAAGCACGAAATTGCTATTGTTTCTCATCCTGATCGATTGCGTTTAGCAGCGTAATTATTATCCAGTGGACTATTGCCCTAGAGATTCTGGACGGCTGTGTCGCTCAAAGTCCAAAGTCTACGCGAAACCGTATTGAACCGACTGCGTAAATCCTGGCTCATTTTGAGAAACTATATGGATGAAGTTCTGATGACTGCAAATCAGCCCTCTGCTGCTACTCCCAAAACAATTCTCAGTGTTGACTTGGGCCGGACATCCACCAAAGCCTGCGTGAGGCGCAGCCCAGATGAGGTCGTCATTATTCCTGCTAATGTGGCTCATTTAACGGTAGATCAGGTGCGACGAGGCGGATTTGAAGCCAGGCCCACAGATCCACTACTAGACATCTGGCTGGAGTATCAGGGAGCAGGATACGCTATTGGCCAACTGGCAGCTGATTTTGGAGCTAATTTGGGGGTGGGTCAATCTAAGGTAGAGGATGCCTTGGTTAAGGTCTTTGCTTGCGTCGGGCACTTCAACTTGAAAGGAGATCTGGTATTGGTGATCGGTCTGCCCTATCCTTCTCAGGAGCAGTTTGATCGCGAAAAAGAACAGCTTGTCAGCTTACTGCGCGCTCCTCATGTGATGATTTATCGGGGCGAGTCGGTATCAATTAACATCCGCCAAGTTTGGGTGATGCCGGAAGGCTATGGCAGCCTCATCTGGTGTGAAGCTGAAAAAAATTCCAAAAGTCCCTACTTTCTCAATCTATCAGTGGCTGTGGTCGATATTGGGCATCAAACCACTGATTTTTTAATAGTTGACCGCTTCCGGTTTGCGCGAGGGGCTTCCAAAAGCGAGGTTTTTGCCATGAGCCAGTTTTACGACCAGGTTGCTGCTCAAATTGAGGGAGCGGATAGCCAGTCTCTATCCTTAATAGAAGCAGTTAATCGACCCGAAGGTCAGCGTTTCTATCGTCCCAGAGGTGCGATTACCCCTACCAATCTAGACGACATTTTGCCCAGTCTGCGGAGAAGTTTTGCTCGCGAGCTTTCTAATCGTTTGGTGAGATGGTTGCCAGAGCGAGCTACAGACGTGATTGTTACTGGAGGTGGCGGGGAATTCTTCTGGCGCGATCTCCAACCCTTACTTAAAGAAGCCCAGCTCACAGCGCATTTAGCTCAGCCTTATCGGAAAGCTAATGCTTTGGGACAGTATATATATGGAGAAGGTCAGGCAGCTAAATTAGGCAGTTAACTTGCGCAGAACTGAACCCTATGGTATCGGAAGAAGATAATACAAAGAGGTCAGTCACTTTTACTAAAGAGGCTGCGGATCAAACTTTGATAGTAACTGTTGAACAAGAGCTGGCTAAGCAAAAGTACAAAAATTTCAGCGACCTCTGCAAACAGGCTCTGCGGCAATTTTTTCTCTTATCCAAACATGTGCAGTCTACCTCTCCAGTAGAGCAAATGGAGGAGCAATTTGCAGAGCTAAATCTCAAATTTGCCGAGCTTGAGCAAAAGGTTTTGGCAAAAGATACTGATCATTTGGAGAGAATTGAGAATCAATTGCATCAGTTAAATCAGCCATCTCAAGCTGGGCATATGAAGGAACAACTTACACAGATGTATCTCAAATTTGACGAGCTTGAGCAAAGTTTATTAGTGAAATACACCAGCCAGTTAGAAAGAATTGAAAATCAACTCTATCAGCTAACTCAACCCGTTAACATTAAGCAAATAGAACAGCAACTCGCCGATCTTGAGCAAAAGTTATTGGTGAAAGACACCAGCCAGTTAGAGAGAATTGAAAATCAATTGCATCAGCTAATTCAACAAATACAGCATCTAGTCACTCAACAACCGCAGCATCTAGAAACGAAAATCTATAAGCAGACGCCCACAGCCTCAGAGCTAGAAGTTGTCTCTGGGGCCTCTAGCCGTGAGATTGACCCCGTGCTGAGTCGCCTCAGTCCGCTTTTTGAAGATTTCTAGCTCAATTTGCTAGTTATGCGAGTCAGCAGGAAAAGGCTGTAGACTGAAATCCTCTCCACAAAAAATTTGGAGTGGTATTGCTACATGAGTGCCATATGGACTGCTGCCCTATGGTTTCTAGACTGCTATGTTGTCTAAAGTCCACAATCCGAAGGTTGTACTGCACTGTATGGAATCAGTTGCGTAAGCTTTGGATCGCTTCCAGCCACAATAAGGTTAGTGTTCCGATGACTGCAAACCAGCCCTCTGCTGCTACTAAAATAATTCTCAGCGTTGACTTGGGTCGGACATCTACCAAAGCCTGTGTAAGTCGCAACCCAGACAAAGTCCTCCTCATTCCTGCCAATGTGGCTCATTTAACGGTGGAACAGGCACGACGAGGGGGGTTTGAAGTGCGACTCACAGAGCCACTCTTAGATATTTGGCTGGAGTATCAGGGTAGAGGATATGCGATTGGCCAACTGGCTGCTGATTTTGGGGCTAACCTAGGAGTGGGTCAATCCAAGATAGAGGATGCTCTGGTCAAGGTCTTTGCCTGCGTCGGGCACTTCAATCTGAAGGGAGATCTGGCATTGGTGCTGGGCCTGCCCTACTATTCTCAGGAGCAGTTTGATCGCGAAAAAGAGCAACTGGTCAGCCTGCTGCGATCGCCTCACATAACTGTGTACCGGGGCAAGTTGGTGTCAATTAATGTTCGCCAGGTTTGGGTAATGCCAGAAGGCTATGGCAGTCTCATCTGGTGTGCAGCCCAAGAAAAAAGCCCCAGCTTTCTTAAACTATCAGTAGCTGTGGTCGATATTGGGCATCAAACTACTGATTTTTTAATGATTGACCGCTTCCGGTTTGCGCGAGGTGCTTCTAAGAGCGAAGCTTTTGCCATGAGCCAGTTTTATGACCAGGTTGCTGCCCAAATTGAGGGAGCTGACAGCCAGTCTCTATCCTTAATTGAGGCGGTGAATCGACCAGAAGGCCAGCGTTTCTATCGTCCCAGGGGCGCGATCGCTCCCACCAATCTAGACAATATTCTGCCCAGCCTGCGTAAAAGTTTTGCTCGCGAACTTTCCATCCACTTGATGCGATGGCTACCAGAGCGAGCGACAGATGTGGTTATTACTGGCGGCGGCGGTGACTTCTTTTGGGCCGATCTCCAACCCCTACTTAAAGAAGCTAAGCTCACAGCCCATTTAGCTCGGCCTTACCGGAAAGCTAATGTTTTGGGACAGTATATATATGCTGCGGGAAAACTTCGTCAAAAAGGGTGAACAGAGCTGTATCCACTATAGTTTCATCACTTTGAGAAGTTA
>CAZZWA010000348.1:4881-6617 GCA_964657555.1 uncultured Microcoleus sp. | reverse complement strand
TCGCCGAACTCCCAACCTACGCTAGCTCTTCAGTTTAATCATGTCCACCTACTTAGATATAGCCCTGTTGATGTTTTCTGGTAAGCACTAGCCACAACAGTGCAAATTGGCTGTGTGGCAGCTTAGTTGTGGGATGATGGCAATTTGGTAAGATGTATAGAAGAGGTTTTCATGACTGAACAGACAGGCTCAGCCTACCGCACAGAGAGAGACTCAATGGGGGAGCGGCAGATTCCTGAAACTGCTTACTATGGCATTCAGACGCTTCGAGCCATAGAAAACTTTCCCATTAGTGGCCTTAAGCCCTTACCTACCTATGTAGATGCCTGCGTGCTGATTAAGAAAGCCACGGCGATCGCCAATCGGGAACTGGGTTGCATTCCCGAAGAAATTAGTCAGGCAATCGTCCAAGCAGCTGATCAAGTCCTCGCTGGCAAGTTCCGCGACCAATTCGTTGTGGATGTCTACCAAGCAGGTGCCGGAACTTCTCACCATATGAATGTCAATGAAGTGTTAGCGAATCGGGCGCTGGAAATTTTGGGTGATCAAAAGGGCAACTATAAACGCATCAGTCCCAATGACCACGTAAATTATGGCCAGTCTACCAATGATGTGATTCCTACAGCCATTCGGATTGGTGGGCTATTGGCTTTAAAGAGGACTCTCTACCCAGCCTTGTCAGCTGCCATTGCAGCTTTGAATGACAAAGCACTTGAGTTCCAAGATATTGTCAAATCTGGAAGAACTCATATGCAAGATGCCGTGCCAGTGCGGCTGGGAGAAAGTGTTCGGGCTTGGGCGCAAATTCTAGCAGAGCATCTGCATCGAATAACAAGGTCGTCTGAGGATTTGATGGTATTGGGTTTGGGTGGCAGTGCAGCAGGGACGGGTCTAAATACTGAAGGTGCCCCATACCGCGATCGCGTCGCCCAGTTATTGTCCCAATTCATCGACCAACCTTTAAAACCAGCACCGCATCTAATGGCAGCGATGCAGAGTATGGCTCCATTTGTCAATGTTTCCGGTGCCTTGCGGAACTTAGCCCAAGATTGTGTCAAGATATCCCATGACCTGCGTCTCATGGATTCAGGGCCAAAAACTGGTCTCAAAGAAATTCAACTGCCCCCAGTGCAGCCCGGATCTTCGATTATGCCAGGGAAGTACAACCCCGTCATGGCAGAGATGACTTCCATGGTCTGTTTTCAGGTGATGGGTTATGATGCAGCGATCGCTCTCGCTGCGCAAGCTGGTCAGTTGGAGTTGAATGTGATGATGCCGCTGATTGCCTACGACCTAATCCACAGTATAGAAATTTTAGGCAATACGTTGAGCGCTCTGACGCAACGGTGTTTGCAAGGGATTAGCCCCAACCGCGATCGCTGCCTCGCCTATGCCGAAGGCAGTCTAGCTTTGGTGACAGCCCTCAATCCTCACATTGGTTATCTTAATGCTGCTGCTGTTGCCCAAGAATCCTTGGCTACGGGTAAGTCCTTGCGGCAGATTGTCTTGGAGAGAGAGCTGATGAGTCCCGAAGAACTAGCAAAGGTTTTAGATTTAGAGACAATGAGTCGTCCTTAATCAGGGTGTTTTGCTTGGATGTTAGACTGCTAGGTGTAGAGATATGGTTTTTTGACCAGTATTCTAAAATTTAATTCTCCTTATTCAAGGGGATTGCCAAGATTCAAAATCGATAGAAGAGAAAGTTATGACTATTCTTGAGTTGCTCAAAGAAAAGC
>CAZZWA010000348.1:0-4781 GCA_964657555.1 uncultured Microcoleus sp. | reverse complement strand
CCAACTCTAGTGCCTTTGAGTCGAATATCATTAGGGGCTAAGAAGTTGAAATAGTCTTCTAGTTGCATCAGTCAATCCTCCAATACTACTGGCATAGCTAAAACCTCTGCTAATGTCAACGTAGACTATAGGTCAGGCTGACGGCAAATAGAAGCACAAGCTAGAGGGGATATTTTTGATGCAGCTTGCAGAAGAACTCAGGAGTACTGTGTGGCAGATCACCTTTCACTATATTAATGGTGACAGAGAGTCTTTCAATATCTATAATTTGATCCAAGCGGATACCACCAACCAGGATATTCGTCAGGAGATACGGCGCTTCATCAAAGAAGACTGGTGGACTGTGACGACACAAGATGAGACAATTTTCATCAATTCTGCCAACGTTCTCAAAATCGAAGTGAAACCTCCGCTTCCATCAGTTGAGACAGAAGGGATTCTCACGGATGCGGAACGGGTGACAGCTCTGACGAGGGGAGGACGGCAAGAATTTGGGGTGAGGGAATAGACCTGCAATAGATTATCTAAAATTATGTCTGCTGTCAGTTTAATTCGCGCTAATTCATACGACCGGCAATTCTTGCGAGAGTCTTTGGAGGACTTGCTCCAAACCTGGGGAGGAATCGAGGCGTTCGTAAAATCAGGCGATCGCGTCTTGCTCAAACCCAATTTGCTCACAGGTTCTCGTCCCGGCAAAGAATGCGTCACCCGTCCAGAACTGGTTTATTGTATCGCTCAGATGGTGCAAGAAGCTGGTGGTAAGCCTTTTTTGGGAGATGGCCCCGCCTTTGGCAGTGCGATCGGTGTTGCCAAGGCAAATGGATATTTGCCGCTGATCGAGGAACTGCATCTGCCAGTTGTGGAGTTTCACGGTCAGCGTTACCAAACAGTCAGTGAAGAGTTCAACCACCTGCTGCTGTGCAAAGAGGCAATGGATGCCGATGTAGTGATTAACCTACCAAAGGTGAAATCCCATAGCCAGCTGACGATGACAATGGGCGTCAAAAACCTGTTCGGTTGCGTACCGGGAAAAATGAAGGCATGGTGGCACATGGAGGCGGGCAAAGATAGTGCCCGCTTTGGGCAAATGTTGGTGGAAACGGCACGAGCGATTAACCCAGAATTAACGATTCTTGATGGGATTATCGGCCACGAAGGCAATGGGCCTAGTAGCGGAGAACCTCGCCCTCTAGGCATTTTAGGGGCATCGCCGGATGTATTTGCCTTAGATCGAGCTATGGTAGAAATCCTCAATGTTGACCCCGCAGATGTGCCTACAGTTGCTGCTTCTATGAGATTGGGGCTGTGCTCAAATCTGGAGGCCATTGACTTTCCTCAGTTGCAACCAGAGGAACTGAAGGTGACAGATTGGCAGGTGCCAGAAAATCTGGTGCCCATCGACTTCGGGATGCCCCGCGTGATTAAGTCTACTTTCAAGCATCTCTATATCCGGTTTATCAAAGAACCGATCAGTGCCTACGCAGGGCGATAGCCGGATTTGAACTGGATTTTGTAAAAGTCGTTACAACTATCACTGAAGTCAGCAGCATAAGCTAATAGTACCCTCCGATTGCTTAAGTAGGCCGCCCTCATGTTAGAGGCGGTTTTTTTTTGCAGTTTTCCTGTCAGATGCAAACTGGAAGTGGAGCAGCTTATCCTCTTTTCTAGTCGTAGAGACGTTCCGGCAGAATGTCTCTACGAAGAAGACAGAAAGGATAAACAAGCAAGATGCGGGGAATTTGAAGAAAAATTCGTCGCTCTCTACTGATCAACTTTTGGTTGGCTGACTACTAGCATCCTTTTTGACACAACTCAGTTTATCCATGATCGAGTCTGTTCTTGTGATAGAGTCCTTAGTTGCATTGAGGACTTTCTGAATGGCTTCTTGGTTCTCATCGCCTTTGACACGCTCAGCCGCCTCACCGAGTTCCTTACGAGCCTTCAGTAAACCTGTCATTGCATCGCGCAGATCGCCACAGCCACGAGCTTCGCTCGGTAGATTTGGCTCAGTATCAGCGCTTAAAACAGGAACTGCAACTGTGTCAGCAAGCAAAGTGATTCCAGCGATCGCAGCAACAATGAGAGATTTATGCAAAACCATGTTAGCTTTCCTGATCATATGATGAATTTGAAACTCGAACAGTTTAAAAAGCAGCCAGTTTGACTGCTAGATCGGCCAGTTGAACTAGAAAGTAAACCTTGTGCGGAGCACACCGTATACAAGATCGGCGTTGTGGTTATCGAAATTGGGAGCTGTGACCCAAATGATACCGGGTGTGATGGCCAGGTAATCTGTCACTCGGTACTGATAAAAGGCTTCGACGTGAATTGATGTGTTTGGATCTCTTCTACCAATTTGCTCTCGAAGAGGGCCATTCACACCTGTAACTCTTGGCTCCATCCCAAGGACGATGCCTCCCAAACTGCCCAGCTTGCCCAAGTCGGGAAATGCCAAGACAACTGCATAGTTGAAGATACTTAGATCTCCTCGTTTAATTCCTCCTCCTAATGTAGATAGAGTCCGCTCGGCAGTGTAGCCAACCCACCCGTTGATTAGAAACTTAGAAGCGACCCGCCAAGTTGTCTCTATGCCGTAAGCATTAACAGAAACTGGCAGGTTTTGACCCCTAAGGCGTGCCGAAATTCCTGGCGGCAGAGTTGCGGTGGCACTCGCTAAAACTGCACGCAGATTAGCGCGATTGCTACCAGCAGTGAGTTCGTTGTTATATGCATTCACGTAAGTGAATGCCACGTTGAACGTTTTGGTTGGCTTGACGACAAGCTGTGCGAGCGCGCCAGAAGCCCCATTAAACAAACCGCCACCTCCTCCTGGAGGGTTCCCTGGATCGCTGGCTGAATTGGCCAAATAGCCGTAGCCGAAGGTAAAGTTGTTGTTCAAATTGTGCCTCACCCCAAATCCCGCACCGTTCACTAGGTAATAAATTGAATTGCGCGTCCCAAAGTTAGAAATTGAACCGAAATTACCATCACCATCAACGAAAGGGTTAAGGGTGCCAACAACATCGTCAATCTCTCCAGCATTCGCACTTATGTAAACCGTCGTCCTCTTATTAGGGCGAAAAATGTACGTTGTTGTATCTATGCTGAAAACTTTACTGGTACGGGCGTTGATTCTGCTAAAAGTTCCGCCAGCAAATCGCAAATCCCCATCCGGTGTAAAAGTAGAGGTGCCAGAGACTGAACTCAAGTTGCGTGCCCTGAGGCGAAAAAAGAACAAATCATTGCCAAAGAAGCTCGTACTCAAGCTGATCCGACTGCGAGCCCCGAAAACAGTATTTTGAGGTATTTTCTTACCGTTAGCATCTTGCCCTGCGAAGAAAGACCACCCTGCAAAGAACCCCTCGCCACGGAATTTTGTCGTGATGGAAAACTGACGCGCTTCCAGCTCAGATGTCCTAGCTTCTACCCCATCCACACGTCCGCGCAGCTTGGCAAGTTCCGTGCCAAACTCCTGGTTTAGCTTTTGCACTATGGCTAAATCTTGTTTGGCGCTAGCGTTAGATGTGCTGGCGGCAATCAGTTTTTCAACTTGCTGCAAACAAGCTCTTAAACCAGCAGCAAATTCATACCGGCTTAGCACTCGGTTCCCTCGAAAAGTTTGATCAGGATAACCTGCTAGGCAGCCGTAGCGCTCCACTAACTCTCGTAGTGCCTCATAAGCCCAATCTCCCGGTTCGATGTCTCGCAGTTGGGAAACATCAGTCACTTGATTCATTCCATCATCAGCATCACTACCCTCAAGATTGGCATCTTCTGGCACATCCGTCTCAGAGGTGAGAGGTAAGGATTCGGCAGTGGCTGGGTTATCTGCAATTAAGGGAGGTTTGGGTATTTGCGGAAGATCTGTTTTTTTGACAGACAACTTATCCGTTGTTGCAGTTTTATGACTGCCGTTTGAGCGAGCATTGTTTTGCTTTCCCTGCTGCGCTCTCCCTACGTTTATGACTGTCGTGTCAGTGCGGTCTTGAAGGGGAGAGCGAAAGAATCCAGTTTCTTTGAGTTGATTCGGTAAAGTCTCGTTCTTGACAGCAACAGAAGACGGATGCTTAAGGTGAGTGGATAGCTCTAGCAGCTGGTTGGGGAGACCTAACAGACAAGGAAGAGGGGGAGAATTGGGAGACCGTTCATCGACATGTGAGCTATCAATTGCCCCTTGTTTTGCTTGTTCCAATAATAGTCTATGGCTGTCTCTCCGACAGACTGCTAGGGGCACTGAAATTGAAGTTACCCTACTTTTTGGGGTTGCTACCCCCGGATTGGCATCAGTATCTAGGTCAGTGTGCGACTTTTCAGGAAACTGTTTAGGTATTCGGTCAGTTTTTATCCTGGCAGCATCTAATATCTCCATTGTAGAAGATGGAGTCCGAGGCAGCTTTGCTGATGCCTCAAGGGGGCTAGCTATTACTTTAGCGTCGCCTACCTGGATCACTCCAAACATAGCTGGACTAAGAATTAGAGCATTCCACAAGCTCTTTAACATCATTTCTTTCGGTTCGTACCCCTTTGATCAGCCTCAGTAATTTTTAATGAATGCACGCCTGAACTAATACTCTTTATGGTTGTAACTATACAGAATTTCCTAGTTTGAAATCCTGTTAGTTCTTTGGCTTTGCGAGCCAAAATCTCAAATCCAAAATTGCATTTAGTATATATTGCTGCTTAATGATTAAGTCAAGAATAAGAGCAGATTAACTTAAGTTCCAGGTTTCTTTCCGGCGATCGCTTAAAGAAAAAGTTAGAAATACATTTAGTTTACAGAT
>CAZZWA010000347.1:0-6626 GCA_964657555.1 uncultured Microcoleus sp. | reverse complement strand
GCGCTAGAGTCCCCAAATCTATCTCAACCAGTCAATTTTCGGTTGCTAATCTAGTAGGAGACACCCTCTGATATACTCAATGTCGCTGAAAGCAGTAACGTCCGTAAGTATCAGCAGCGATTTGGTAGAATAGGCAGTCAGGAGGGATTCATCATGCAGAAGTATGTATGTACTGTCTGTGGCTATGTGTACGACCCAGAGTCAGGCGCTCCAGATGGAGGCATTGCACGGGGTACGCCTTTTGAAGACATACCAGATGACTGGGTTTGTCCCGTTTGCGGGGCAGCAAAACAGGATTTTGAACCAGAAGAATAGCTAACGTGGATATTCCGTGCAGCAGGCATCGCGAAGCGTCGTTGTTATTGGCGGTGGGGCAGCTGGTTTTTTTGGGGCAATTACCTGTGCCAAAGCCCATCCCCACACGCAAGTTACTTTATTAGAAGCAGGGCGTCAACCCTTGACAAAAGTGCTGATCTCAGGTGGGGGCAGATGCAACGTGACCCATGCCTGCTTCGACCCAGCCGGGTTAGTGCAAAATTACCCCAGAGGAGGAAAAGCTCTGATCGGGGCTTTTAGCCGTTTTCAAGCCAAAGATACAGTTGCCTGGTTTACGGAGCAAG
Source organism: uncultured Microcoleus sp. (assembly GCA_964657555.1). GTDB lineage: Bacteria > Cyanobacteriota > Cyanobacteriia > Cyanobacteriales > FACHB-T130 > CAZZWA01. The sequence goes on along the minus strand of CAZZWA010000347.1, from coordinate 6,006 downwards.
GAGTTCATCTGAAAACAGAACCGGATGGACGGATGTTTCCGGTTACAGATAGTTCAGTGACGATTGTGGACTGTCTAACCAAGGCAGCTCAATCATTTAGCGTGGAACTTCGTACTAGTACTCCTGTGATTTCAGTCTCTCAACAACCCTTTCTCACCAAAAGGGGGTTTGAGATCACATTGAAATCAGGAGAGATATTACAGTGTGATCGCCTCCTGATTGCCACTGGCAGCAGCCCTTTTGGCTTTAAGTGGGCAAAAGAGCTAGGCCATGATATTCAACCACCAGTCCCCTCCCTGTTTACCTTTAACGTCGCCGACTCCCGTCTAGAAGATTTAGCTGGAGTTAGTTTAGAATCTGTGCGGTTGCGGTTGCAGCTTGGTGGTAAAACTCAGATGGAACAGACAGGGCCACTACTGATTACTCACTGGGGTTTAAGCGGTCCAGTTGTTCTGAAACTCTCTGCCTGGGGTGCCCGAAATCTGCACGAGTGTCATTATCAAGCGCCTTTACTGATTAATTGGCTCCCTCAGTACAGTCCAGAAGTTTTACGCCAGAAATTACTGGAAGTAAAATCGGACTGGTCAAAAAAAGCGATCGCCACCACCTGCCCATTTCCCTTGCCGCGACGCTTGTGGCAGCAGTTATTAAAGGGTGTGGGTATTGGTGAACAACGCTGGGCACAGCTATCTAACAAAGGCTTGAACCATCTGGTTCAAGAACTCACGCAAAGTCAATACCAGATTCAAGGCAAGGGAGTCTTTAAGGAAGAATTTGTCACCTGTGGCGGCGTCAGCCTAAAAGATGTAAACTTCAAAACTATGGAAAGTCGGTGCTGCCCCGGTCTTTACTTTGCTGGCGAAATTCTAGATATTGACGGCATTACTGGTGGATTCAACTTTCAGAGTGCCTGGACAACAGCCTGGATAGCTGGTCAAGCGATGGGTAACTTGGAGATGAAAAATTAAAAACTTTGCGTTTTAATAAAGCTCTACACATACAGCAATTTTCATCTTGGTGCAGTACAGTCCGACCCCTCGCCTGACGGTTCCCCTCCCGAACTCGCGGGTGAATGGGGGGTAGCTAGATGTGGTATGTCCAACTAAAAACTGCTGTAACTGCCAATTCAATCATAGTTGCCAAGCGATATTGCCATGAAATTTAGTGAAATTGTTCAAAAAATCGGTTCGACTGCTGCCTCCAATAGCTTGACCTCTAGCAAGGATTGCGATCCGGAAATTACTGGTGTGGCACCAATTGAGGATGCTCCCACGGGCACACTCAGCTATATAGAGGGAGCAAAATTTGTACCTAGGGTGGAGAGTACAGAGGCGAGTGCCTTGATATTGCCCAATGATCAAACATTGCAGGCACAAGCTACTGAGCGAAGCATTGCCTGGATTGCCGGGTCAGAGCCTCGATTATTATTTGCTCAAGCGATCGCGCTGTTTTATCAACCCTTCCATCCAGATCCAGAAATTCATCCCACAGCAGTGATTCATCCCAACTCGGAAATTGGGAAAGATGTCTACATTGGCCCTCATGCAGTGATTCAGGCAGGAGTGAAGATTGGCCACCAGGTGTGCATTCACCCAAATGTAGTGATTTATCCAGGAGCGCAGATTGGCGATCGCACGGTATTACATGCTAACTGCACAATCCACGAGCGGGCTGTGATTGGAGCTGATTGCGTCATTCATAGTGGTGCTGTGATCGGTTCAGAAGGTTTTGGCTTTGTCCCCACTCCAGACGGCTGGTTCAAAATGGAGCAGTCCGGCTGCACAGTGCTGGAAGATGGAGTGGAAGTCGGTTGCAACACCACAATTGATCGTCCAGCTCTTGGGGAAACGCGGATTGGTCGGAACACAAAAATTGACAACTTGGTACACATAGCTCACGGTTGCCAAGTGGGTGCTAACTGCGCCTTTGCCGGACAGGTGGGATTAGCAGGTGCCACGACGATTGGCAATCGGGTAATTCTTGCCGGACAGGTAGGAATTGCGAATCAGGCAAAAATTGGGGATGGTGCGATCGCCACCGCTAAGGCAGGTATCCATAGTAATGTGGAACCTGGTGCCGTTGTTACTGGCATCCCAGCCATTCCCCACAAAGTCTTTCTCAAGGCGGCAGCCATCTATCACCGTCTGCCAGAGATGTATCAAACACTCAAACAGCTACAGCGACAATTAGCTGATAATAAATAAACATTATCGGAAATAGCAAAGTATTTGAAATGGCAGAAAGACCCACTTTTTAAGAGGCAACAGCCTGCAATTCGTTGAGACGAGCCAGTATCTCAGTACTATGAACTGCTGGATTGACGCCAGTATACCTCTCCTGCAATATCCCTTTGGGGTCAATAATGAATGTGTGGCGCATGGAGACAAAGCCAATCCAGGAACCGTAAGCTTTGCTGACTTTGCCATCTGTATCTGCCAAAAGAGGAAATTTTAAACCTTCCGAATCGCAAAACTTGGCGTGGGAATCAACCGAATCGGCACTTATCCCAATGATCTGCGTATTTTTGTCCAGATACTTAGGCAAGTCTTGCTGAAACCGACGGGCTTCTAAAGTACAACCGGAGGTAAAGTCTTGGGGATAGAAGTAGAGAACCACCCACTTACCTCGATAGTTGGCAAGTGATACCTGACCATTGCCAGTGTTAGTAGGGAGAGTAAATTCTGGAGCTGGTTGCTTTAGCGCAGGTAGCTTGCCACCTAAAGCAGATACTGGTAGTGCCAAGCTAAAGGAAGTCAATAGGGCAAGAGTACAGGCGAATAGAATACTTAAAAAGGTGCGACGAGACATCATGGTGTAAGAGTGAAGGCTGAAAAATACACTTTACATTAGTTTATAGTTGACTCTCATAACTACGCTCTAAACACCTTTAAAACAGTGCATAACCACTCACTCAGCTAGCCAGACGCTCTGCTGTCTGAGGCTGCAATAGAGACACCAACTGATTAATCCCTCTGTGAAGGTGCCGTGTTACTGTCATTGGACTAACACCAATTTCCTTGGCAGCTTCCTTGCGGGGTAGCTCCCGCAGAAACACAAACTCAATTGCCGCCTGAGTTTTCTCTTCCAGTTGGCTCAAAGCCCCTTGCAGTTGCTGCCGATCTTCTTCCATATATTGTTGGATTTGATAGCGCAGATCTGGAAGTGTATCCCCCAAAGTCACAGTGCAATCAACCATCTGACCCACGCTAGCATCCAAACTTAAAGGCAGGCGATTCTCGCTTGCCATCTTGCATTCACGCCACTCTTGCACCGATACTCGCAGTTCTTTAGCGATTTCGGGCTCTTTGGGCGGACGTCCTAGGGTTGAGGCTAACCGTTTGCGAACTCTTTCGCCTTCCTGCCGGAGATCCTGCCAGCGGCGGGGAATCTTCACCATACTGGCCGAGTCGCGCAAAAAATGCAGCATTTCGCCACGAATATAGGGAACAGCAAAGGAACTGAAAGCACAGCCTTGGTGAGGATTGAAACGCTCAATAGCCCGAATCAAACCAAGACAGCCGATTTGCTCCAAATCTTCATAGGGTTCAGCACACTGCCTGCTGACTCGATGGGCAATCTTGCGTACCAAACCAATATTCAACTTCACTAATTGATTGCGAATAGCAATAGAGGGATTGCGGTAGTAGGCAATTAGGAGTTCTATTCCCTGAGAGTGTAGAAACTGAGTCGCCATCTTAAGAAAAGTCCAGAGCAGTGAAGACCTATTTCCTTAAACGGATTTGCATCTATGGTTTAAGGTTGATCTCATTTTCGATAAGAGTGAAAGCAATGCGCCATAGTCGTTTTACTGAATTAACTCAGGCCCTTGCTCGCCACCTCCGCATAAATACGCAAATTGCCCTGTTGAGGAACCCTCTTCTCGGGAGCTGAAATCCTGCTGTAAGCAATTGAATGAGGGCAATGTAAATAGCACAAAAATTCCACTACAACACGCTGTAAATATCTTGAAGATTTTTAGTTTTCTCTAGCGGATTCCTGGGAATCTCAGTCAAAATGGGCATTATTAGCATTTTTGTCCAATACCGCTAGAGTTATGAGGAAGTATCATGAGCAACACTAGCAACTTTCGTGAAGCGGTGCTTAAGGCCAAAAGTCAGGCACTCGTTGGCCCTAACGTCATTGCCAACGCCCTCCCCTATCTGGGCGGTGGGCTTGTTTTAACAGCACTTGGCACCTACGGCGGCCTTAGAGTTATCCAGACAAATCCAGGACTGTTCATGCCGACCTTGATTGGTGCGGCTATTCTGGAGTTGGTTCTTTTTTTCGTTGCTCAAAACGTTGCTCAAAAAGGCAACAAGAGCGTTGCGCTGCCCCTTCTGACAACTTATAGTCTGTTGTCGGGCTATACCCTGAGTGGACTGATATTTGTCGCTCTGAGAACACAGGGAGTTGGCATTCAAGGAATTGGGATTGCAGCCCTCGGTTGTGGCGTTACCTTTATCGCCGCCCGACAAGTTGGCTCCAATCTCTCAGATAAAGATGGCATGGCTTTGGCTCAGACGGTACGGTTAGGCGTAATCGCTCTGCTCGTCGTCATGTTAGGTCAAGTCCTGTTTTCAGTGTTTGGTGTTTATACACCAACATGGCTAGAAGTGGGCATTTCCGGTATTGGTGTTTTTCTATTTGCTGGTGCTGCGGTGGTAGATTTTTATGTCTTACCACGCACCTACCGTGACGACCAATATCTGCCAGCTGCTTTGTCGATGTACTTGACATACATTAACCTGTTTATTTTCCTATTGCGATTGCTGATCGCTCTCAACAGCCGCGATTAGACACAAGAGTAGGGTGGGCAATGCCCACCTTACTTTTTCAGTCAAACTCTCGTTAAAATCGACAATACAACACTACATTGGAAAACAGTAAGATAGGCGATCGCCACTAACCATGATTGAAATAGTAGACATTAAACGCGAAGTCGAAACGTTGTCAGAGCGCCTGGGTAAAACTCAGGACTATCTTTGACGTCCCTGCACTGAAGGCAAAAATTCAAGACTTGGAGCAGCTTGCCGCTCAGCCAGACTTTTGGAACGATCAGGCTAGTGCCCAGCAGACGCTCCAAGAACTCAATGACTTCAAATCCCACTTGCAGCAATTTGAGCAGTGGAACAGGAGCCTAGAAGACACTAAGGCCGTTCTGGATCTTCTAGAGTTGGAAGATGATACTGCACTACTGCAAGAAGCTGAAACGAACGTTACCCAGCTAGCTCATGAACTTGACCGATGGGAGTTGCAACAACTGCTATCAGGTCTCTATGACCAAAAAGGTGCAGTTCTAACCATTAACGCTGGTGCTGGTGGCACAGACGCTCAAGACTGGGCAGAAATATTACTGCGAATGTACACCCGGTGGGGAGAAGCTCACGGTTACAAGGTGCAGATGGCAGAACTTTCCGAGGGGGATGAAGCTGGGGTTAAGTCCGCCACTTTGGAAATTGATGGACGTTATGCCTACGGCTATCTGAAAGCTGAAAAAGGAACGCATCGGCTAGTCAGGATTTCGCCCTTTAATGCCAATGGCAAAAGGCAAACTAGCTTTGCTGGCGTTGAAGTGATGCCAATGATTGATAATTCGGTACATCTGGAGATTCCAGAGAAGGATTTAGAAATCACCACAACCCGTTCTGGGGGCAAGGGTGGCCAGAATGTCAACAAAGTGGAAACTGCTGTAAGGATTGTCCACATTCCCACAGGACTTGCGGTGCGTTGTACCCAAGAACGCAGTCAGCTACAAAACAAAGAAAAAGCCCTCGCCATCCTCAAAGCTAAGCTGTTGATCGTCGCTCAAGAACAGCGTGCCAAAGAAATTGCTGAAATTCGCGGTGATATGGTTGAAGCTGCTTGGGGAAACCAGATTCGCAACTATGTGTTTCATCCATATCAACTTGTGAAAGATTTGCGTACTGGTGTTGAAACAACAGCAGTGAACGATGTCGTCAATGGGGAAATTGACAGCTTCATTGAAGCCTATCTTCGCCAAGAGAA
>CAZZWA010000346.1:3986-6683 GCA_964657555.1 uncultured Microcoleus sp. | reverse complement strand
TTGGCCTTTTCGCCCAACTGAAATACTCTCGCTTTCTTGACGAGAGTATGTATGTCTAGACTGCTTAGCAAGGTTTTTGCTCTTTATTTATGATTATTTTTACCGTCCCAACATCCTGCTCACTTGCTCAGGCGTCAATGGTTTTGGATCGATCTTAATCTTCTGAGATGTGTCCAGTTGTTGAAGACGATCACGCACCGCTTTTAAACTACTTACCTCCAGCAAAACCAAGTTTTGATAAACAGATTCTTTTGGCATTTCCACACTAAAAATCAGATCCTGTAGCTTTTCTTGTGATATTGCGTGGGAAATCTGCTTACAAAATAACTCCCGCTTCGATGCCTGAGTTATTGTAACTAAATGCCAAGTTCCTTTGACAGGAACATGGGGCGAATCATTTTCAGGTGGGTTCTGCACGATGTTATCAAGTCTGGTAATACGATCTTAATACACTTAGGGTGTGGTACTCAATCGCGGTTTTGGTAACTCAAGATAGCTTCTCTGAGATTACCATGGTGTTGGAGGAGGAGAGCATCACTCTCTTCTCGCTTCAGTCCAGTCCAATACATGAGCAGGGCTAGCTTCACTGATCGCCCACTTTGCTCCAGCAAGCTATTCGCTTCTTCCCGACTCAAATCAGTTAGGTCTTGCAAGATTCGCAGAGCGCGATCGCGCAATTTCTTGTTCGTAATGGCGACATCCACCATCCGATTGCCGTAGACTTTGCCTAGTTTTACCATGACACCCGTTGAGAGGATGTTCAAAGCCATCTTGGTGACCGTTCCAGCTTTGAGTCGGGTGGAACCAGCCAAGACTTCGGGGCCAACTAGCAGGCGAATATCTAGGTCAGCATCAATGCCCACTTGTTCGACTGAGACACAGGCAATCAAAATTGTGGTGGCTCCCCGTTGACGACCAGCCTGGATTGCTCCATGAACAAAAGGTGTAGTTCCACCAGCAGTAATGCCAACCACAACGTCTAGATTAGTAATCTCTCTCTGGGCGATCGCACTAGCGCCATCCTCATCTCTATCTTCCAAATCTTCAGAACTACGTACTAAGGCAGCGGCACCACCAGCAATAATTCCTTGTACCAGTTCCGGAGGCGTACAAAAGGTAGGCGGACACTCAGCGGCATCCAACACGCCTAGCCTTCCACTCGTACCAGCTCCCACATAAAACAGCCGTCCCCCTTTACGCAAGGCTGCCGCTGTGCGGTCAATGGCTTGAGCTAGCTGGGTGCGGGCAGCGGCGATCGCGCTCAAAACTTGAGCATCTTCCCGATGAAATATATCTACCAACTCCAGAGAACTTAGCTGGTCTAAATTGTGACTGTTGGGATTTACCTGCTCTGTGAGCAAATGACCCCGTTCCTCTAAATTTTTCATCTGAACCTCCGCATTCCTCTAGCGGGATGAGTTATTTGAACATGATGCTAATCTGAATGCAGCGAACCATATTGCCGCTTCGGGGTTACGCGTAGACCAACTCGAAATTCTGGGGATTGCTTGTAGCTTGAAGGGCAAATGTCCCTCCAAGCTGTGGGCGATATCTGGGAGCCAGCTCCCGTTACAATCCGTAAGGGTTTAACGGGAGTTGTTTACTTGTCCTTATTTACCTCTCGCTCCCCCTGCTCCCCTGCTGATCAGAGGAGTACCCTTACCTTACTGTGGAGAGGTTAGTAGAAGGTAATCTTTTGCCTTTCACAACAGTCCTTCCAACTGACGACGAATGCGCTCTATGTCAGATATTTCGATTTCTGGTTCCTTGGATTCCGGCTCCCAGTCAGTTTCTTCCACGTTATTTTCCGGCGGCAATTCTAACATGCCTTCCTCAATCAGCTCCCAGTCATAATCGGCATCCCGGCAAAATTCCTTAATTTCCTCTGCATCCATAGCTTCTACGGTGGCAGTTGGAAAATCTTGTGCTTCTAGCATAAGTGCATAGCGAGTAGCGTCGTCTTCGGACTCAAACATCAACACTTTATTGCGATCACCAATCTGGATTGTGTGAATTCCTTCGTTCTCAGTCCGAGCGTTAAACAACAGAATGAATACGCGCATGGGTAGCCAATTTTATCACTATCTTTAAGCTAAGTTATCTAACGGTACCCCTGTAATAGTCATTTTTAGGCTATTTTAACGTACCGCATGCTAATGATATTAGAGAGAGGGTATGTAGCCTTCATCCCTCAGGCAACTCTACCATAGCAGGCAGCAACTGGGTGATGGGGATTTTCTTGATTGCAAAGCCATGCCCACATCTGATCGCCTTGAGAAAAGTGCCACCACTCATGAGGATGGCGCATAAACCCTGAGGAAATCATCACATCTCGTAACAACTGCCGTCGGAGCTGATAAATCTGTTCGGTGGGATCTAAACTGTTGCTGTAGTAATCTGGATGGGATGCTTGTGAAATTTCATCAATCTCAGTTCCCATATCAACTGTCTTGCCAGTCTCGTCTACCAGCGTCACATCTATCGCAGCACCAGTGCTATGGGGGGGCGGCGTTACTGGGTTAAAGTCGGGTACAGCCCAAAATTGATAAACTTGCTCCCAAATCCCTTGCTGTTGAGATTCTGTTAACTCAAATAGTTTCAGCCCTCGAATCCGAACAACTTCGCTAAAGGTGTACTCCACCATAAATTGCTGGACTTCTACAGGTCTATAGGCATCAAAGATTTTTATTTGCCAGT
>CAZZWA010000346.1:0-3886 GCA_964657555.1 uncultured Microcoleus sp. | reverse complement strand
ATTTTTGAAAAACCCAAGATAGTTACATTTGATACTATCTTATTTTAGTTTTATTACAACAATAAGCTATGCGGTTTTATCCATAAATCAGAGTTTTAGCAGAGGCTTTTCCATGTCAGAATTTACTTGTGATGTTACCGTTCCTAGCACTTTCCAAGAAGTAGAACAGGCTGTTCAGGAATATATAACCGCCGATTTAAGCGGTGCTGAACTCCTGTGCCTGTGGCAGGCTATTCGTGATGCATCCCTAAGTCAGGAGTTCCCTGAGCCTGAGAGCGATCAGGTTCCCTGCGAACATAGCTACTAAGATTACGCCTATTGGCGCATTCCTGTTACAGCAAGCATCAGTTGAGGTAATCAATCAGTTTCTTCCTTAAAAGAACCGAATGAGTTAATATACCTCATCTGTGCTTGCATATTGTAATTCTTGAGACAAAAGACTAAACTTGTGGTGTACTTCCAAGGCACAACATCGGGGCACTGCTAATTTAAGAATAATTTTATAGGGGCAATTTATCCCGTAGCGGCTTATCAGCCTTGACGGAGTAGGTCAAAAGTCAAAAATTTTTCGAGGTGCTTTCAGGGTTTGTTAGCGCAATGGCGTGCCGCGCCATGCAAAACAAAAAGGCTTCTTTACTTTAATCGAATCGCATGCATGAATGCAGAAAATATTACTTTTAACTTGTGAAGCGAGGCGATCGCTCACGAGGAAATCTTAAAGCAATTTTCGTCTTGATGCAGTACAGTCCGATCCTCCCGCTTGATGCTTCCCCTCTTACTAAGGAGGGAGTAGCTTGGTGTGGTGTATTCAACAGAAAACTGCTGTATTAGTATTCACACCTTCAATGAAATTAGACCTATTGAGATACGGATGGTATAGATAGAGCTTTAGTTAGACGGCATATGCAAATAACATGAGTGTGGCCTTGGAAGTATTTATTTGTATAGGAAGTTAGGAACTTTGCCTCGATACTTTGCACCTCCTAACGGCCTCATGAAATTATCAGGGACTGAACCACCTGGAACTCCACTACCAGTACTATTACTGAAGTTACTACCACTATAACTACCAAATTCAGGACTGCTGGTGTTGGCTGCACCATTGCCGCCGCATATACGAGTTAAATCCAAAGTTTGGTTAGCAGCAGTATGCATGTAACAAAAAGGCACATTATCATCTGGGTTTGATGCTGTTGAATAGGGTAGAGCCTTAATCAAGGTTTGACCAAGAGCAATGTTGTTGGCTAGGAATGGAACAAAAGTAGCAATTGTGCCAGCAGTTAACCGGATAAATTTCAGCATTCTGCCTGATAAATTATGTTTTGTTCAGCTTATCTTGCGTAGATACTAAAATCATAAAGCAATTATAAAGTTATATAAAGATTCCGTAAACCAGCTTTACAGGTATAAGCGATGCTATTAAATGAATCTAGATAATTCAAACTTAAAGTTTTTATAAATTTTAGATGAAGTGATTGTTTAGATTTAGTAAAGCGTTCTGATAGCTACAATAATCCTCGTAAATAGAATACGAGGGGCTCTACAATTCTCCATTGCATTTTTCAATTAGGAAATACAAGAATTAGGAGAACCTACTTCATGCAATTAGTGCAAAAATTAGCATTGGCAAGTATTGGTATTGCTCTGAACTTCGCTGTCGTGGGCATTAAAACAGGGACGATACAACAAGAAGCCACCGCAGCAACCACTGGCCCTACCCTCACCGTTAATGTAAGCGGGAGTCGCCACCGGATCAGCTCTGATATCTACGGTATGAACAGCTACAGCGTTGATGCCGCCTTGGCTAAGGAGTTGCGCATTCCCGTAAGCCGTTGGGGTGGTGACAACACCACGCGCTATAACTGGTTGGTTGATTCTAGTAATGCTGGTGGCGACTGGTTTTTCACTGGCGGTAACGGTCAATCTAACCCCGTAGCTGGTGCCTCTGCCGATCAGTTTGTCAGCACCAACCACGCGAACGGCAGTAAGAGCGTTTTGACTATCCCGATCATTGGCTATGTGAACAAAAGCAGCGCTTGGAGTTGTGGCTTCAGTGTAGCTAAGTATGGTTCGCAACAAGATACAAACCCTTACATTCATCCAAACGGCGATAGCTGCGGTAACGGCAATCATCCCGACGGAACACCAATTACCAACAACGATCCCCTTGATGTCAGCATTGTCAGTGACCCAACTTTCATGCAGGGTTGGATCAATCACTTAATCAGCGTACATGGCACAGCCGCCCGAGGTGGCGTGCAGATTTACCAGTTGGACAACGAGCCTTCCGGCTGGGGCAACACCCATCGCGATATCCATCCAGGCGCGACTAGTTACGACGAACTGCGTGATCGAACTTATCAGTATGCTGCAATGATCAAAGCTACCGACCCAAGTGCAAAGACGCTTGGTCCCTCGGATTTTGGTTGGCCAGTCTATGTGAACTCAGGGTTGAATGGCGATCGCGAGGCTCATGGTGGTGTCTGGTTTGCTGAATGGTATCTACAGCAGATGCGAGCCTATGAACAGCAACACGGCGTCCGCATCCTCGATTACTTCGACGAACACTACTATCCACCAACAGGTAACTCCTCAGTTGGTGACGCTAACACTCAGGCGCTGCGTCTGCGCTCTACCCGCTCTTTGTGGGACCCAACTTATAAAGATGAGAGTTGGATTGGTCAGTACTATCCTCCCATCCAGCTGATTCGCCTCTTCCATAACTGGGTGAAAAAGGATTATCCCGGCACTAAGATTGCGATTACAGAATATAACTGGGGTGGCCTAGAGTCGATCAACGGTGCACTAGCTCAAGCTGATGTCCTCGGCATTTTCGGTCGTGAGAACCTAGATTTAGCCACACTCTGGGGACCGCCATCCTCGACCCAGCCTGGTGCTTACGCCTTCCGCATTTACCGCAACTACGACGGCAAGGGCAGTAAGTACGGCGACGTCTGGGTGAATTCGACTAGCGCTGACCAAGGACAGCTAGCAATCTACGGAGCGCAGCGCAGCAAGGACAGTGCCGTGACTTTGATTGTCATCAACAAAACTGGCAGCGATTTGACCAGTAGCCTGAATTTGGCAGGATTTAACCCAGCAGCAACTGCCCAAGTTTACACCTACAGTAGCGATAATCTGAATGCGATCGTGCATCAGCCCGATCTGGCAGTCAGCACTACTGGCTTTAGCGCCACTTACCCCGCCAATTCCATCACTCTCGTTGTTCTTAAGCCCAAGGCGGGATAAGGAGACAAGCGGAAGCAACATAGATTAGTGGTTAGTAGTCGAAATCCTCATTGAGTATGGCTTTCCCCTACTCATACCAAATCTGGGTCTAATCGGCTCGTGCTCATCCAGTCCGTTCTCGTCTGACTTTGTTTGTGTAGCCACGACTTCAGTCACCTGAGCTAAAGGATCTTATAAAAACGGATTTGGTATAACTACTAACCACTTAAAAGCTAGATATAGCAGTCCTATTTGATTTCCGAACCAGAGGGACAAGCCAACGGTGGAGAGCCTCAGATTTAGGGTTGCTATATTTCTTATAGTTAAAATACTAAGTCATAAATAAAATCTGTTATTAATGATACCGTTTAACGTTTAATTTCATTACAATAGGAGCTATACAGTCTTACAACGTATGAGTTGTGTCAGTAGAGATTGCCCTATGCCAGAAGTTACCTCTGATGTTCCCATTCTCAGCACCTTGCAAGAACTGGAACAGGCCATTCAGCGATACATAGTCAGCGATTTAAGGGGTGATGAACTCCTTTGTCAGTGGCAAGCTATCCGCGATGCATCTCTAAATCAGGAATTCCCCCCATCTAAGAGCGATAAAGTTCCAGGGGAAGACAGCTACTAAGTTACGCTCATTGAAAGGGTC
>CAZZWA010000345.1:0-6694 GCA_964657555.1 uncultured Microcoleus sp. | reverse complement strand
CTCAAGGCCGGAGTTTTGTCAACACTTCTCACATGAAGATGAAATATTCACGGATAGTTGAAATCAACCAGTTACTAGAAACTGAAGAAATTCTCAAGATGTACAAGCGTCTTGAAACATCAGATAAATTAAAGCAACGGGCGTTAGATCTGGCCGTTGAGCGTTGGCAAGTGATTCCCAAAGCGAGTGAAGATGGCTGGCAGCATCCCCAGATGTCTCACCTGAAGATTGTCCTTCGCTGATACTTAGGGATGCAAATGTATGTAGCTCAACAACCAATTTGCCGCTGTTGCTCGACGAGTCTGTCTAGGGCCGAACTCACCCAGTTTGTAGCCTTTAAACCCTAGTTTTTCTTTAAGCAGCTGCTTGTTCTCCTGTGGAATCGAACGGGTAAGCTTGACTGTTGCTGGACGGCTATCAATAAAGTTGGGTGGTTCTGAGTACTCATCTCGCCATTCTGGTAACACTCCGCTAGTATCCCACTGACCAGCTACCTCGTCATAACGGTAACCTAAGCAGTACCAGACTAACTGGTTGACAGTGGCATCATCTATCTGATCGTTCAGAATTGCCCAAATTGTTTCGGTGTTGACTGGTGGTAAGTCAGACATAGCAGTTTTTGCTGGTTAAATGACATTTGTATATAGCAATCCTAAATTGAGATGCTCTTCACTTCTCCTTTGTCTTGTGCTGTCGCGCCGCTGCGCTAGAGTTCCTTGTCCCTCTAGGTAAGCAAGTATCGTCGAGTGGGACAAAAGGTGCAGGAGTAAGTTTAGGCTGATTTGCAACAGATGAATTATTGGCAAAAGCCCCACGCCAAGTAGCCTCTGTCAACCAATATCGATTGAGTAAGTTAGATGAGCGATCGCTGGTAGTATTTAAAGTCCATAGACTAATCACAATGCCAAGTTGAATCAGGTGCTTTTCTCCGATTTTCAGCCATTAGCGGCGATCGCTACCACCCCCACTGCTGCCCAAAGATTACAACCCCTAACTCAGGCTGCGGCGGCAACTCTTTGGATTCCAGAGTCTCTTAGCAGGAGAGAGGGTGCCCAGTTCTATAGCGGTTCTCTGAAAGACCATTTGACCACTTTATGGAATACGCATCAAGGCTTTATTTTCTGCTTGGCGACTGGGGCTGTAGTCCGACTGATTGCACCCCTATTGCAGCATAAATCTATCGATCCAGCCGTTGTGGTTGTGGATGAGGCGGGTCAGTTTGCAATCAGTTTGTGCAGTGGTCATCAAGGAGGCGCTGACCAACTAGCACGGTTAATTGCCCTGCAAATTGGGGCAATCCCAGTACTAACAGGTGCCTCATCTAGTTTGGGATTACCAGGTGTGGATGTGTTTGGTGTGCCCTTTGGCTGGAACCGGGGTGAGGGGAATTGGACTGGTGTCAGTGCCGCAGTGGTTAGAGGGGAACCTGTACAGGTGATTCAGGAAGCAGGTTCTACCCTGTGGCAAGCCCATCTTCCTGAAGGACATCCATTTGACTTTGGGATTGGGGACACGGGCGATGAGGGGACACGAGGACAAGTAGGGGCGGGATCACCCCGTCCTTACAAAACGCCAAACTCTCCTAGGGCTAGGATTTGGATTAGTCCTACACAGCGACGCTTCTCGCTAGAGTCTGACTTGCCAAAAATCCAGTGGCATCCACGAGTTTTATGGGTGGGAGTAGGCTGTGAGCGAGGAACATCTAGACATTTAATAGAAACAGCCATTCAGCAGGTTTGTCGGTCTAATCACTTAGCTGAGGGTGCGATCGCAGGTATTGCCACCATAGACTTGAAAGCCGATGAAGCGGGGTTAGTGGAACTATGTCGCGATCGCCATTGGCCTTTGCAAACCTTTCCAGCCGACGTTTTGCGCTCAGTTACCGTTCCCAATCCCTCATCTATTGTAGAAGCCGAGGTCGGAACTCCTAGTGTGGCAGAAGCAGCAGCGTTACAGGCATCTGGTTGTCAAACGCTGTTGGTTGCTAAAAAAATCTTTCGGTCGGACACCCCCCCAGCCTCCCCTGATCAAGGGGGGGAGCCTGAGGAGGCTTCACCTCTCTCTCCTCCTTTACAAGGAGACAAAATTCTCTCCCCCCCTTTACAAGGGGGAGTCAGGGGGGGTAAAGCCGTGACGGTAGCTATTGCCCAAGCTGAACAAGAATATACAGATCGGACTGGCTATCTGTTACTGATTGGTACAGGCCCAGGACAATTAGACCAGATGACCCCAGCTGCTCAAACAGCTGTTAACCAAGCTGATGCAGTGATTGGCTACTCCCTTTACATCGACTTAATTGCTCCCCTGTTGCGACCCGGTCAGATTGTCGAAGCCCTTCCCATTACTCAGGAACGTCAGCGCGCAGAACGGGCTATTGAGCTTGCTAACTGGGGCTTAACTGTAGCTATTGTCTCTTCTGGAGATTGCGGCATCTATGGCATGGCTGGGTTGGTGCTGGAGGAACTGCAAACTCGCGGCTGGGATGGGAAAAGTCCTGGTGTTCAAGTATTTCCTGGGATCACTGCCCTGCAAGCAGCTGCCTCTCGTGTGGGTGCGCCCCTCATGCACGACTTTTGCGCCATTAGCTTGAGCGATTTGCTGACGCCTTGGGAGGTGATCGAGAAGCGGCTAACAGCAGCTGCCCAAGCAGACTTTGTAACGGCAATTTACAATCCGCGATCGCAAACCCGAACTCAGCAGATTGCCGTTGCTAGAGACATCTTTCTCCAATACCGCGATCCCAATACGCCAGTCGCTGTTGTTCGTCTTGCCTATCGGCAAGACGAACAAATCACCCTCACCACGCTCTCACAATTGCTAGATGCTCCCATCGATATGCTGACGACGGTTCTGATTGGCAATAGCAGCACCCGCACTTACGCCAACTGGATGATCACCCCCCGTGGTTATCTCGGTTTCGGCATCCAGTCCCCTGTTCTCAATTCACCGTAATGTCGCAATAAAAAGCGAAGCATCCTTGTCATCCCAGATTGTGGTAGAGTCATATATGTGAGTTTTTGGTAAGCGTGAAGCAAGTACTGACACTAGCTGTAAAACTTCAACTCTCTGCGGAACAACAGCAATTGATTGCTGCAACCGCAGAGAGTTTTGCGTCAGCTGCCAACACGATCAATCAAACAGTCAATCCCAAGTTGACCAACCGAAACTCTATTCAGGCTGTTTGCTATCACGACATTAAGCGAGAGTCTGGGCTGACAGCCAATCATGTCGTCAGAGCTTGTGCCAGAGTTGCGGCTAATCGTTTGACAGCGAAGCACAAGGGTAAGAGAGTTAAATCTTTTAAGCCCACGAGCTTCGATTGTGATGCTAGAACATTTGAGTTTTTTGAGAAAGACTGGAGTGTGAGCATCAGCACAATAGGCAAACGAGTTAAATGCCCCATTCGTGCCAGCAATTACCACAGGGGGAAGCTGGCAAATCAGACACCAACAAGCGCCCAAATTGGTCAACACCGTGATGGAGAATGGTACGCACACATTCAAATTAAGAACGAAGCCCCATCTTTGCTCAAAGCCAAAAATGTCATAGGGGTTGATTTTGGACGAATAGAGGTAGCCAAAACCAGTACGAACAAAGGTTGGGATGGCCAGCAGCTCAATCGAGTCCGAGACAAGTATTCTCGCGTCAGGTCTTCTCTACAGAAAAAAGCTACCCAAGGCACAAGAACAACTCGGCGTAGATGCCGAAACATCTTGAAACGGCTATCTGGTAGAGAGAGAAGATTTCAACAGTGGTTAAACCACGGTATCAGTAAGCAAATTATTGCTGAAGCTAAGGAAAGTCAATCAATTGTTGCCATTGAAGATTTGACAGGCATCCGGCAAAGAACTAACTCTAAACCCCGCTCTAAAACTGAGAGAAGGCGTTCAAATTCTTGGGCTTTTCATCAGTTAAGAACCTTCCTTGAGTACAAAGGAATCAAGGAAGGAATTGAGGTTATAGCTATCCCTCCTGCCTATACATCTCAAACCTGCAACTGCTGTTTGCACATTGGATTAAGAACCAACAAGCAGTTTAAATGCACCAACAAGGTTTGTGGATGGATAAGGGACGCTGATTTCAATGGCGCAAAAATGATTCAACTGTGGGGCTGTTCTGTAAACCAGCCTAGAGGCTCGGAGCTATTGTCTTGTGCGATAGAACCAGGGCTACAGAAAGCTCCACCCTCAGCAGACAAGCCGCAGGCTGTCTGACAGGGTGGAGTTGTTTACCGCCTACCTAAACACGAAGTTAAGTACGCTAGCAACCACGGTTAGCACAATTGAACCCACCAGAGCAGGGATAAAACCTGCCACTATAAAACCAGGGGTGATAGAACCGACAAACCAGAGCGTTATGGCATTCACGACAAAGAGAAACAGGCCCAAGGTTATAAACGTCAGTGGCAGCGTCAGCAGCACCAAAATGGGTCGAACAACAGCATTGGCTAGTCCTAGGACAACAGCTGCGATCAAAGCAGCCACAAAACTTTTGACAATAAAGCCCGGTACCACATAGGACGTAATCACCAGAGCTACAGCCGTAAGCAGCCAAGTTAACAAGAAGTTTGGCATAAACTTTTTAAAGTGCGAACAACCAAAATTTCATAGTTTAATAATACAGTTGGCTTGCCAGAGCATCTCCTTTCCTCTCAATTTTCCGGCTCATAATTGCTTTACCCCAGGCATCTGTAGGAGTAAGCTGAGAGGGAATTGCTCAATTTCACAACTTGGCTAGCTAATATCTATGCTTGTTAAACCATTGGCTGCATTGCTACTAACTTTAATTCTCTTCATCTGCCCACTACGAGTACAAGCAGCAGACTATCCACCCCCACTGTCCTATAGCAATGCTCAACTTAGCAGGAAGGATTTTTCCGGTCAACAATTGCAGGTTGCTGAATTTTCCAACGCCAATCTGTATGGAGCTAACTTTGCCAATGCTAACTTGCGAGGGGCAATTCTTAGTACTTCTGTTCTAACCAAAGCTAATTTGCATGGGGCTGATTTGACCAACGCGATGGTTGATCAGGTTAATTTCAATGGAGCCGATTTAAGCGATGCTGTTTTGGTAGAGTCAATTTTGTTGCGTTCAGTCTTTCCCAACGTCAATATTAATGGTGCTGACTTCAGCGATGCTCTTCTGGATGGTGCCCAAATTAAAGAACTTTGTGCTAAAGCGTCGGGTGTGAATCCTAAGACAGGTGTTGCCACCCGCGATTCTCTTAGTTGTCGATAATCTCCCTTTAAACTCATCCTATAGCTGTTCTGAAAATAGATGTGCTATGCGCTCCAGGCATGAGGAGTGACTTGAAAATAAGCAGTTCTTGCGCAGGGAAGAAGATTTACATTCGTGGTGTTGAAGGCAGTTAGCAATTCTTCAAATAGTATGCTTAGAGGCAAACATATGACTGCCCAGATGAAGATAAATTCCCTAACTTTGCAGTTTTCGGGGGAGATTGAAAGTAATTTCGTTAAAGACTATTTCCATAAATCTTTACTGCAAATCCGCTTAGCTTTGCTCATCGGTATTTCTTTCTATGCTGTTTATGGAGTCTTGGATGCGTTAATAATACCAGAGTTTAAAACCCAAGTATGGCCTATCCGGTATGGCATAGTTTGTCCTGCGTTATTGGCTATTTTGTGTTTTACCTTTTCTTCCCAATTTAGAAGGTATATGCAGGTCTCTCTCAGTCTGGCAGTACTAATAATAGGTTTCGGTTTGATTGCCATGCGAGTCGTTGTTGAAAATACTAGTTACTTCGACAATGTACATGTGGGCTTAATGCTTATACTTATGTCATCTTATACATTCTCGAAGTTGAGATTTGTCTATGCGACTATTACTGGTTGGACTATTGTATTAGGTTACGAAATAGTAGCCATCTGGATCAGCCATCTTTCGCTGCTCAAGCTGGTGGGTAACAACTTTGGGCTAATCTCGGCTAACCTGATTGGCATGTTTGCTGGCTATGTGATTGAGCTATATATTCGGAAAGAATATGTGCAAACCCAACTTTTGGAAGCTGAACGGGAAAAGTCGGAGCGCTTGCTGCTGAATGTTTTACCTCACCAAATTGCTGAACAACTCAAACAGCATAACAGCATACTGGCCGATCATTTTCCGGAGGTAACAGTCCTGTTTGCTGATATTGTAAACTTTACAAAGCTTTCAGCCCGCATAGGGCCTACAGAGCTAGTTGCCTTACTTAACAAAATATTTTCAGCGTTTGATATGCTAGCTGAGCGCCATAATTTAGAGAAAATCAAAACTATTGGAGATGCCTATATGGTGGTTGGTGGCTTGCCCAGTCCACGGATAGATCATGCAGAAGCTGTTGCGGCAATGGCTCTTGACATGCAAAAAGAGATTACCCAATTCTCTACAGAAGATGGTGAACGATTCAGCATCCGCATCGGGATCAACACTGGCCCCGTAGTAGCTGGAGTGATTGGCATCAAAAAATTTATTTACGATTTGTGGGGGGACACAGTGAATACTGCTAGCCGAATGGAATCTCACGGTATAGCGGGGTACATTCAGGTGACAGCAGCAACTTACGATCGCTTGCGGGATAAGTTTCTGTTTGAGGAGCGCGGTACGATCCAAGTCAAAAGCAAAGGAGAAATGTTTACCTATCTCCTGATTGGTAGAAAAGTTCCTACAGAAGGTAAGAAGCAAGAGTTGACCTAAA
>CAZZWA010000344.1:0-6751 GCA_964657555.1 uncultured Microcoleus sp. | reverse complement strand
GTTTTTCGTGAGTCCCCCCGGAATTTCGCTCCCGCTTCGACCTACGAAAATTTTGGCTAACTCAATTATAGGATAATAGTTTTGTCTTGGCGAGGTTGTTCGGAACCGTAAGTAATTGTGCGCTTCACTGCCCCTGCATCCAACACATAAACTCGTACCGAGTCCTCTTGTGGTTTAACCAGCTTCTCAATCGAGATTTGCAGCTTGGCAAACTGCATAGCACTCAGAAAGCACTCGAATACACTATACTGCGTCCACTTGCCATAGCCAGACAGCAGCTTGTGCAGTCGCGTGCGTCGCTTATTCCCGGCTTTCGTATCTGGTACATCATAGATTATCAGGTAAAACAGAGTATCCTTCATTATTCATGGCTGATGGTTGATAGTTCATAAGACCTCCCCCCTACCCTCCCTTGGTGAGGGGGAAGCCGTTAGGTAAGGGGTTAAGCTGCAAGAACACCGAGGCGAAATTTGCTATCACTCATCGCAAGACTAAAGGCTTGTAGAGAACACCTTCTTGCAAATGACGGCTTAACAACCGTGCTTGTAACTCAATTGCTCGCCGATAGGTACAGCGATACTCAAACACCGGATGTTTGATCTCTTCATTCATCTTACGCTCAAAAGCTGTTAGAAAGGTTTTGCGACCGTCTTCCGACAAACGGTAAGCCCCCAAACTTTCGGTAAAACTCTCTGGCTGGAGTTCACGATGATTCAATACCGACAGCACCAAGCTATCAGCCACCAAGGCGCGAAACTCTTCCATCAAGTCAAGCACCATTGAAGGCTGTCCGTGATGCACTTCATGCAAATAGCCGATGTAAGGATCTAATCCTGCCAAGTGAACCGCTGCCGTTACCTGCATCCGCAACAGTCCGTAGGCGAAACTTAACAGCGAGTTAACTGGGTCAGTGGGAGGACGGCGATTGCGTCGGGGAAATGACCAAGGTTCTTTTAACAAAGCATCCCAACAGCCAAAATAGTCTTTAGCGGCCAAACCTTCCACACCCCGCACCTGGTCGAGGGTGGTTTGCTCTTTAACCAGTTTTTTATGGGATTTAAGGGGGTTATCTCCCCGCTTGTGGCGATACAGAATGAGGTGCTGGTTTTGGATTTTGGCAGCAACAATCGCTTTGACCAACTCCAGCCGCCGTTCGGTATCGTGATAAAGAGCATACTGAGCCAGCCGCAGTGGGCCATTTCGAGAATGTCCGGGTAAAGCACTACCGAGATACTTACCAAATTCGGAAAGGTAGTGAATTGGCATTCCCAATTCCAGCGCATAGACCAAAGCATCTCCCGTAACCTGGGGATTGCCCATTAACACGACCTGTTCTACGGTTTGCGCCGGGACAGATTTTTTCTTCCAAGAACCATCCTCCTGCTTCAGTGCTACGGTAAAGGCTTCATAGTTCTTACTTAAAACAGCTTCGGGCTGAGTCACATAAAGTACAGACATGGCTTAGCAAACCTCACGGAGTAATTGTTTAACTTCAAACGGCAAGCAAATTCCAATCAAGCTACACGACTGACACTTCTTGGGATGGTCGATCGGTGGCGGCATTTTTCCTTGGGCGGCGAGTCTTGCCGCTGCGATCGCGCTTTGGGTTGCCGATCGCAGTTGGGGGGTAAACCTCACCGTCTGTCGCCGTCGATTGCCGTGGTAGAATATTTCTCCATAAGTAATGCTGCATCCCAGACGTTCTTCCAAACACAAAGCAGCGGCACACAGTTGAAAATGGTCGTTAAGATGTTGCGCCATCTTGCCCTTTTTATATTCCACAGGAACTAATTCACCGTCTTTTTCTTCAACCGCGTCGATGATACCGCTGACCATCAGTTGGTCACTCCACACCCATTGCTGCTGATAAATCAAGGTGCCTTCCTCTTGATTGATTCCCTCCTCATTAATGTTGCGGTGGAGATGGCGACCGAGGAGAATATGCTCGTTGTCCTCCATTTCCCCCAACTGATATTCCAGGTAGAATCGGCGCGGACAATATTCCCAGGCGTTGAGATACGCCAGTGGTAAATAGTTTTCAGTAGTCATAATTTATAGTTCCTGGTTGGTGCTTAGTAGCAACGAACAATCAACGGATACGGACTTGCCCCATTCCCATGCCCGTCTTGCGCCCAACCCCAGCAAAGCAGGCAAAATGAGCGAGGGTTGTGGCAACCTTGGCTTGGAAGGAATCGGGAAACTCATAGCGCACCCATCCAGTCGTGCCGATTTCTGGCCCACCCTTCAAGTGCAGTGTTTGAGTTTTGAGTTCGCAGGCACAAGTCACTCCCTGCCACTCAAAGGTGGGAAACTGAAGGGCAACTGGGGTGAAAGCATTCCATCGACGCAGCAGATTACCAAACACCAGTTCTGGCAAAGGGAAAGGCTGGATGCGTTGACTTTGCTTAAAGCTGGTTGGAGAAAGAAACTCAAGTTCAATTGCGCGAAGCGGCGGGGCTTGAGATAAAGCTGCAAAGGTACTGGTATCTAAGAACTCAACCCAATGACCCAACCGACAGGGAATATCGGTCAGAGTCATTTCACCTCCAAGATCTTGACTGATGCCCCAAAGAAGGGGAGACAGCAGTTTTTTCTGCAACAATCCAATCTTCAAGTACACCTGTTGCAAAGACACAGTTTGGATAGCCACAGAGATAGGAAGATGATTTTGTGGGTGCAATTGCTGTGCCAGAACCGAATCAGCCAACCCCAACCAGTGAAAGCACAGGGCGTGAATCGCCCCTCCCCAGTTGGTTTTCAGGGGTTGTGCCGCAAAAATCGGAATTCGGAGGACGTGCAGGTCACAAGCATCGACCTCAACTCCCATCAAGTCATAGCTTTTTCCCTGCCATTCCACGACTGGACTTTGGCTAATCTGCTGGCAAAGAAGTTGTATGAGTACGGGATAAAATTCAGATTGAGGTAAAGCTGCCATCACTTTAGTTACGCCTTCGTGTCTGCGTCGCGGTATCCAAACAGGCGCAGGTTCTGACTCTGGCAACCATTTGACTAGAGGAGTTGACTTCAATTCGGTTGGCGATCGCAACACCACACTCAATCCAGCTATTCCCGGTTCAGATTCGTCGGTAAAAGTCATAACGCGCACCACTTGCTATGAGTTCAAGGGGTAAAAATCCAGGTTTGATGACTCGGTCTTTGTCCAATTGAGCTTTCTGGGTGGAAAAGGGATTAATTCGTGAAAACGTGCTTTTATTCCCTAAGTCATCCATTGGTTGAACCGTGAAGCTGCGGTTGGGATTGGGTTGCCATTGGGGTTTTTGAGTCTCTTGAGTGGCGTGGGGTAGGTATTGAAAAAAGCAGCCGCGTTTGCCAAAGTAGTTAATCTGGGCAAACAGTCGTTCTAGGTCTTGGCAGCGATGTGTGGGTCCAGAGCAAATCTGTAAATTCCCCTCCAGATACACCCACTCTCGAAACACAAAGCCATCCTGCATGGGTACGGTAGGTTGACTCTTATCGGCTTTATCAGCTGTTTGGTCGTAATAACGAAGTTTGTAGCCGTTACGATTTACCACCAAGCGTTCGGGAGGTTGGATGTAGATTTGCAAGTCGCGAATCCAAGTGAACTGCTGGTTAATCCAGGTATCGAAATCGTTACGGTGTGCATGTCCTTGACTTTCCAGCAATGCCTTCAACAATGCCATTTTGATGGCGTATGGGGTCGGGACTAAGGTAGACCGTGCTGCCATACTGGTCGCATCGGAACGCTTCAGGGAAAATAGACTCACCGGCTGGTAATTGACATTGAGCCACGATGGTTGATTGTTCATTATTGACGGTTCATTGCCATGAACCACGAACAGGATCACTCAATTGCTTCGGCGCAATCGCTCTCCCAAGGTTGCGATCGCTCAATTAAGGTTTGAATCTGTTGGGCAAATTCTGCCATCGTCTCGAAGGGGAAACAGTGAACTGTCCCCGCACCATTGAGATTATTGAGTGTATTGGCAAGGCTCTCAATTTGACGGCTATAACTCTCCTCTAAAGGACTAACCATTGGTGCGGGACAACGGCGAGTGCTGACCGCAATCACCCCGGCAAAAAAATCGGGATGAGGTAAATGGGTGTTTCGCTTTGCTCCATTAGGTTGCAGATAGGTGTAAAGTACGCTTTTGAGGAGAGCATCCAAACGTTTTTTCCGTTCGGTCGTATCAAGAATGTAGGAAAAATTATGGGGGTTATAGCCAATGCGGAAGGCTTCCAAGTTCAAAACAGTTGCATACAAACCTGAACTGATCTGTACGTTGAATGGGGTAGGATTATCGATGCCGTATTTGGCATGAAAGTAGCTTGCGGTTTTCACTAAAGTGGGTAAACCCACCACCGCTCCGAATTCAACGACTGACTCCCTCTTTAACGTCTGCCCTCCTTTAACTGTAACCATAAATCCTTCTAAGTCACTGAGGATGCAGCGCTGGAGAACTCGGCTAGTTTTTGTTGCTAAGTCGGTATCCTCGTCCGTAAAAACTGGCTGTTCTGTTGCTAAGTCATAGCCGATGCGGTCAGGATGAAACTGCTTGCCTCCTTCTGAAAGACTCAGTCCCTCTTCAATAGCGATTCTGTGCAAGTGTTCGGCTTGAACGTGCTTGAGCATATCGCCAGAAACGCCATTGACATACTCTGGCTCATTCATGCCTTTTTGGATGATGTAGTAACGCCGAGTCAGAGA
The DNA here is from genome assembly GCA_964657555.1 of uncultured Microcoleus sp. GTDB lineage: Bacteria > Cyanobacteriota > Cyanobacteriia > Cyanobacteriales > FACHB-T130 > CAZZWA01. The sequence goes on along the minus strand of CAZZWA010000344.1, from coordinate 2,064 downwards.
TTGATTTCCTTCGTTTCCTTCATTGTTCAGTGCATGTAACTGCCATGATAACTGACCACTAATAGAGATTGAATAAACTGGAAATTGGCAACTATTCATTTTCAAATTCTCCTTCTTCATCGGAACTAAAATCGGACAAGCCTACTTTCTTTGGTTTCGTCCACTTGGCATAGCCATAGGCAATCAATAGATTAGCTACCAAGCTACACCCGTATTTATCATTGTTAATTAAGGCGATAACTCGGTCTAAATCATCTTTCGTTGTCCAAACTCGTTTTAGGCTTTTTCCTTCTTTTTGGAGCTGCTCAGAAATTCGCAGGTTTTCATTTTCATAACTTGTTAAGAAAGCAGCCAGTTCAGTGATAAAATCCTTTTTAGAGCCGGACTGACTGCTCAAACGCTGAGCAAGTCCGTAAGTACGCTGCCAATCCAGTTCCTTTAGTCCTTTTTTCGTCTGAATCTTACCAGCGTAGACCGTAGCGCTGTTAATGGCTCTGGCAATTCGTAAAAAGCCTGGATCTGAGGTAATCTCTGTTAGCGACCAGTCTTGGTCGTTGTGTCGCTGTTTGAAACTTTGGAGCATAAGGTTTATTCCCTGTATGGAAAATAGGCGGGGTGGTCGGGATTTGGAGTCGGCTAAACAACGGGTAATGTATTCGGCATAGTGGGTTTGAAACAGAAAGAAGTTTTGTAAGTTATTTCCGGTAATGAAGCTGCGATAAGCTGTTATTAATTCACTATGCCCCTCTTGAGAGGATAGGGAATTGATAACGGATAGATGCTCCCTTAAGATGGTGTGATAATCTAAAAGTTCGCTAAGGTTAGCCGGACGAATCCACCCCGGAAGACCTAAAGCAAAGACTTCTTTAAGGCCGTAAACTTGTCCTTTTTGTCCAAAATGGGTGCCTGTGAAGCTACTGACAAAATGGTTGACGGGTTCCCAAATATCGAGGTGATCTTCAGTTTGCGTCTCAGCTTGAGCTTGATGGTGGTTGAGCAGTTCCTGGCAAAATCGCAGCACTAATTCAGCATCAAACCGGGCAATTCCATGACCTCCCCCAGGCGGGTTATACTGTCGAAGACGATTCAGCACCTCTCGGTATTTTTCCAAGGGAATATCTTTCGGTTCGAGAGCTGTTACCCGCCAATCGTAGATGCGATCGCTAATTTTGACTCGTTCAGAAACTCCAAAGGTAAATAACCCATTGGCAATTAGCCATAGACTCAGCCAGTCTGTCTTTTGAGAGGTAAATGCGTTCCCATCTGCCTTCACCCGACTGACGCCTTGGATAGCCGTGGGTAGGTAAACTTTGACCGCACTAGCTTGAACAGGTAGTTTATATCCAGTGGCAGCGAAAAAGAGTTCGCTCACCCGTTCCGTTTCGGCTTTCAATGTCGAGTCAGTCTCTTCACTAAAAGCTTGTAGAATGGAACTCACTAAGACTCCATACTGATCTCGCAATTCCCATCCTTGCAACCACAGCTCGTTATGATTTCTGTCATGGCGCATAGAGGTGAGAATTGCACCATTTTGAGTGCTAGGATGGGGTGGTTTTGGGGCATCTTCTCCAGTTTCTACTTGAGAGTGGTTCTGATATAAATACTCTCGGTAGAGCTGGCGAATTTCTCCTGCCTTAGCGACATCAAAAATAGGTGTTTCAGGAGGGAGCTTACTGCGATCAGTTTTCTGACCGCAAACGGGGGGAAAGGGATTAGCGTAGGGAAGAAGAGCGATCGCTTCACTGTTGACTGGTTTTTTGAACCGGATACGGTAGCGCGTCCCCTCATCAAGAAGCTGTATTTGTGTCGTTTGTTGGGTTTGATTGAGGACATATTCTGCCAGGAGTGCTAGACCTAGCATCAAAAATGTATCGGCGTAAGTGCCGAATTTTTTGGTAGTACATAAACTCTCAATCATCTGCTTTTGTCTCCCATTGGATGGAGATTTATCTTGAAAAGCATTCTATCCCCTACTGGAAGGGGGGTCTTCCAAGCTGTGCTCAAAGGTAGTTGGTGGGGCGACTATCCTTAACCCAGGAGCCAGTTGAGGATGGGTAACATCAT
>CAZZWA010000343.1:0-6753 GCA_964657555.1 uncultured Microcoleus sp. | reverse complement strand
CCTATGAGGAGAGAGGAGTTTAGCTCTCTCTTCCCTGCAAAGAGGCCGAGACGCTAGGTTTGCCTGTTCCGAGAAGTATTGTTCTAAAACTGGGAAAGCATCAACAGAGCCAACAATCCATCCAGATACCTTGTGAAAACAAGAGTGTCCAGGAATGAGGAGATTTCTGCTTTCCCGTGTATATTCTAGGACGAACTGCCCTAGTTTTAACTGCTTTGTGCACTATCAAACTACTTGCTCAATCATCAGTCCCCAGCCCAATCAAAGCAAATAACTTCTATAACTCCAGTAAAACTGCATAACGTCAGTAGCCTCCAGAGGTAGGGAATAGGGGAAGCAGAACAACCCTTGGAATATTTTGAGCTTGTCGGTAAAGCTGAACTGGGTAAAAGGATTATGAGTGCTGCATCAAGATATTGGAGGTTTGTCAGGATAGATGGCACAGGTAGGGACGAGACAATAGCTATAGAGCAATTAAGGGCATTTTTTCAGCAGCAATTTCCAGAGTTTATCCATTTAGAAGATTTGCCTGATGTAGAGGTTCAACACCGACTGCTAGATTTGTACCGCGAGGTAGAGGCTGTTGGTGACGCCACTATTTGCCATCTGGCAGGTTTGTGTTTAAGATGCTCGATCTCCAACCAAATCAAACAAGCGTGTACTTACCTAGCGGCTCAGTTTGGCAACACTCATGGCTTCACTCGTGACGATTTATTGCCTTGCGTCCTCAATGATCAACTGAACCTTCCTATCCCCCCTTTATCAAGAGGGGGACAAGGGGAGGTGCCTCCCCTACCAAGGGGGAGACGAGGTGGAGTGAGAAACTCCTTCATTTCCTTGGCTGTGGAAATTTTACAAACCTTCAATCCTGATCGCGGCAATTTAGAAACTTGGACGAATCGGCTGGTCAAGCATAATCGGGAACTCAACGCCTTCTTACTAGAGCATGGAGTTTATCTTTTAAGTGACTGGGCGATTCTCAATGACACTAAACTCAAACAGTTAGAGCGGATTTTTTCCCAGTTTCATTGCTTGTCTGGGATGCAAATTCAGCAAGCTGCCCTGTTGCTAGAAAGCTACCATGCCGTCTATCGGTGCGACCGCCTAGTTTTGCTTGAGTCTGGTTTTAGGGGGCCATGTCTGCCGCCTACTGTTTACCAATTGCAGCAGATAGCTAACCATATGCTTACCTTGCAGATGGGTAGAGGATCTCGGTCTAATTCGTCTGTCTCAAGAGACCGCCAAAGCTTATCTGCCGATGTCATCCTAGCTCAATTGCAGGACATTGCCGAATTATTACGACAGTATCGCATTCATGCTAGAGGTGGAACGCGAACCTATAAGTCGATCACCACTCCTGAAGTTAGCAGGCACGTTGAATCTATACAATCCGGCAACCCCAGTGATGAGGAGGATGAGCAGACAGAATTTTTGAAATCCTATCGGCGGGAGTTTGTTGCTGCTTTGGATCGAGCGATCAGACAAGCAATCGGCGATCGGATTACTCAGCTTCAGCGCAAAAATCCGCAAAAGTCGCAGCAGTTTATCAAAGCTTTGAGACTGTTTCATTGTCAAGGACTCGCTATGGGTGTAATTGCGGGCGAAGTAGGCTTACAGGCTCAGTATCAAGTCACTCGCCTGCTGAACTTGAAACCGTTGCGTGCCGATGTGAGACGGCAAATGCTCAATACTCTGTACGATTCCATCTTGAACTTAAGCAGGAATTATGCTGATCCAGAACGCCTCCAGAACTTGGATCGAGAAATTGAAGCATTTCTGAATAAACATGTTGAAGAGGTGATTGAGGAGGCAGAAGCAGAGAGTAGCCATGCCAGAGGACACCCTTTGCGCAGTTTATTTGCCCAGAGACTCTGCCAATATCTCAAACAGACTGACAGCGGTGTTCAGTTAGACATACCACACCTAGCTACCCCTCCTTAGGATGATGTTGGCGAATGGAGGTCTCACCCTGTAGAGGAGCCAACAGTATCCCTTAGTAAGAGGGGAAGCCGTCAGGCGTGGGTCAGACTGAAGTGCACCAAGACAAAAGTTACTGTATATCTTGTTTGGTTAATCACTTCGTATATAGCTGATCGCTTTTTGCTAATAGCTAATGGCGTTAAACAGTTAGCTATTAGCTATTAGCGTCATCATTAACCCCTAAAAAGCACCTCATGTAAAGATATGATGAAAAAAATGTTTGATTTTGCAGTTTTACAACCAGAGACCGTTAAACTAGAATCGACTGACCTTGACCAAGCAGTGCAACTTTCTGGCCAGATGCTGCATCAAGGGCGACAATGGCAGACCTATATTAATGCTTTGGCTTTGTTCGGTTTTCAGCAATGGCTCTCGCATCGCGCTCCAGAAATTCCTGTCAATCAAGAACACTGTTCAATATTACATCCCTCCCAAGCTAACTTGATTGATGCAGTCTGCAACCTATTTGTGGGGAAGTTCAAAGTGTGCTTAATTGCAGTTGATAGTCTGAGTGATGAAGAAATTACCATCCCCAGAGCTGCGATTGACCTGCCAGAATTTACGCCTCACTTTTATATAGTGGTAGCAGTTGAGGAAGAGCTGGGGCAGGCAACCATTCAGAGCTTTCTACGCTACGACCAACTCAGAAGCCACCCAGATGAAACTGTCAAACTTCTGGTTAACCCAGATTGGACTTACAGTCTGCCAGTCGATTGGTTTGAGTGCGATCCAGACCAATTGTTACTGTTTTTGGAATTTTTAGAACCATCTGCGATTCCTGTACCAACTGCAACACCCCTTGATAAAGCCGCTATATCCCGAATGCAGGCTGAACTGAAAGCAATATTACCCCAAATTCAATCTGCTAAGAAGTATTTGTGGCAAGAATTGACTTGGGAAAAGGCAGCCATCGTGCTACAGAGTCATGAGCTACTCACTTGGCTATACCAACCAAAAATCTCAGCTAACCCAGTGATAAATGTGGGTCTGTGGTTACAAAATCAGATGGATGAGTTGAGCCAAGAACTCGCTTGGGTGTTGCTGCCACCAATAGCCCCAGCCATGCGATCGCTAATGCTTTCTCCTGTTCAAGAACTAGGGGCAATTGTCAGAGAATTGGAGGTACGGACAAAGACAAAAACTCCCACTCAGGCTCGTGGTGCTTACCATAACTTCCAGTTAGCTGAAAGTCAGTTACGACTTTATGCGATCATCTGGCAGCTGCCACCAGTCGCAAATATCCCGGAGTGGACATTACTACTGGTATTGGGATCGCAACCCAACAATAGGTTGCCTCACGGCATCAAACTGCAAGTCAGCGACCAGATGCAGGTTTTGGTAGAACGGACGTTCGATCAAAAGACAGCTGATACCTATCTTTACGCTCGTGTGGCAGGAGCATGGAATGAAACATTTTTAGTCACCATCGCCCTGACGAATGGTGTCATGCTGACTTTGCCTTCTTTTGCCTTTCATCCTGTTTAACTCCTATGCCTACTTTCCGGCTAGACGTCCAGCTTATCGATCCCAATAAATGTCGATTTCAGTTGTCTTGGGGCAAAGAGCAGCGGCTTCGTCCTGTAACATTGCCCTATCCAGAGTCTTTGATGGCTTTGTATCAAGATTGGGAACGAGCCTATCTCAGCTTTTATCAATCAGACCAAATCAATTGGGATTCCACTAATACAGCCGTACCAAACACATGGTTGCCGTACCGCATAGCTCAGCAAGCACTGCGCGGACGAGCAGAAGCAAGTGGTAGCATGACTCCATCAACTGATTGGCATGAGCAGTTGGGGAATCTAGAAGCCAGACTGTTGAGGGAATTCAACAATTGGTTGCATAGCCCCGACGAGTTGCGGAGGATTTGGGCTAAGATTGCTAGTGCAGCAAGGGTGGCATCAGAACGCTCGGAGCCAAACCATGTTGACGTGCTGCTCGCTTGCGACCTTGAGTTAGCACGCTTGCCTTGGGAAGCCTGGGACATTGGCGATCTGTTTGCCGCGCCGGGAGTGATTCGGATTGCTCGTGTCTCTGCTGATCTTGAGGCAGAACTAGTCTCTGTTGCCGAGAGGACTCGTCGCTGGCGACCCAGAGTTTTGGCCATTTGGGGAGACGATCCAGGACTAAACTTTCAAGGTGACCGTGATGCGGTACAGTCGCTTTCTCACATTGCAGAAATCGAGTCGATCAGCCAAAAGCCAGAACAGACAGTTGCCGAACTGAAAGACGAAATCTGTAGGGCACTTGCTGATGAAGATGGGTGGGATGTCTTGTTTTTTGCAGGGCATAGCGATGAAACTGAGCTGGATGGAGGAAAATTGGGACTCGCTCCTGGCGTGTCTCTGTTGCTGAAAAACATTGAAAGCTGCCTGCGAACTGCTAAAGCGCGAGGATTGCAGTTTGCGATTTTCAACTCTTGCAGTGGCTTAAGCATCGCAGAATGGCTGATCGGCCAAATTGGGTTGAGTCAAGTCGCTGTGATGCGACATCCTATTCACAATCAGGTGGCGCAGGAATTTCTGGTACAGTTTTTACGAAGTCTAGCTGCGCATAAAGATGTTCATGAATCGCTGCTGACAGCCTGCCAATATCTGGATAAAAAGAAATATATCTATCCCTCTGCTTACCTGATTCCCTCGCTGTTTCGTCGTCCCAATGCACCACTTTTTCGTATCCCGCCTCTATGGGAGCAGTGGCTCAAACGCATCTCACCAACCCGTCAGCAGGCGATCGCCCTCGTGTTACTGCTAGGGCTGAGTTGGTCGCTGGACGTGCAAGACTGGTTGTTAGAGCGACGCGTCTTGATGCAGGCAGTCTACCGTCAGCTGACTGCTCAAATCCCAACGGCACCACTGGATATTCTACTAGTGCAAATTGATGAGCAATCAATTGAAAAAGCGCAAATTTCTAAGCCCAATCCGATGGATCGCGAGTATCTAGGTAGATTGGTAGATAAGCTTAAGACATTGGATGCTAGGGTAATCGGGATTGATTATTTACTGGATCGCTCACAGGGGGAGAATGATCGCACCCTTGCCCAATCTCTGCAAACTGCTGTACAAGATCCACTCCACCCTAGTTGGTTTATCTTCCCATCTGTCCGAAATTATGCTGACAAAGGATGGCTAACTACGCGGCCTGAAATTGCTAGCCCTAATTGGAGTCTGCAAGGTCACATCCAGTTGAGTCACTGGTATGTAGGATTATTACCCCAAAAGCCTTCTACTGTGTTTGAGTTGCCCTTCGATTACTTACTGGCACTGGCTTATCGGTTGAATGTAGAGATATTGCCTGCCACAAAAGGCCAGAATTTAGCAAGCTCCTCCCTGACACCATACCCACCGCAACCACAACTGCGCAGCCAAACAGATTTTATCTCCCAAGTCACCACCTTTCTCGAAAGCGAGAAAGGACAGGACTACAGAACTTTATTTTCTCCCTCATCTCAACTTCAGCCAATAACCAGCGTTTCCTACGATTTAGGTCAAATGTGGTTGCACCCAATTATCGACTTTTCCATCCCTCCTGACCAAGTCTATGACCACATCCCTGCTTGGCAACTGCTTAGTGGTGAAGCTGATTCCTCTCAGTTAAGCCATCTACAGCAACAGGTTGTGATTATCGTACCGGGAGAATATGGCGAGGCTGGGGTATTCAGGGACGGGCAAGACAATTATCCGTTGCCAGCAGCTGTAAGTTACTGGATCGCTCAACACCATGCAAAGCCACATAACCATTTTACGGGTGGAGAAGCTCATGCCTATGCAGTCCACCATTTCCTGCATCGAAGACTGGTAGTACCAATTCCCGATCTGTGGATGGTTGGGTTAGCAATATTGTTGGGAAAAGGCATGTCAAGCACTCTCAAGCGACGCAACCTCAGGCAGTGGGAGTGGGGAATGTTGCTTGGGGGGACTGCTGTTTATGGAGTAGTTAGCTTGCAGGCTTATATTTCAGTGGGGGTACTCCTGCCTTGGTTGTTACCATCAGCAACGTTTTGGACTTATGCTCTACCGATGCTTTTGAGGAGAACAAATCATGCGTAAACTCAACTTTGTACTGTCTACTTCGCTGCTGATGTTGGCAGGAATTTTTCCTTGGGAAACCTATGCCAGGGGAAGTTTACCTGACGAAACTCGATCTGAAAGTCAGCAGTTAGCTAGGGGAGATTTGGATGAGAAAAAACCTCCTAGAAATGACGATCCAGCAGGTTCGCGTGCTCAGTTACCACCTTGGCAGGAGTTGTATGAGAAATACCCTTCTCGAAATTTCAAGCCAGGAGGTTCGCGTGGTGGTGATCAGATCTGTCCCATCGCCCCAGCAGTGCCAGGGAAAACAAGGGTGATTTGGAGCGATCACCCGTTATTTCTATGGCAAGGAAACATAGGGAAAATTGAAGTGCATCCTCACGATAGCGAGGAGGTGTTGTGGAGTCAAACATTTAGTGAACCTGATGGCAGCACGATTTATGGAGGTAAGGCGTTGCAACCGGAGCAGAGTTACGATGAGGTGATATTTGACCGACGCGAGCACCTGCTGTTCATAGCCACGTTTCAAGTGATGCCCAGGGAGAAACGCGATCGCATTGCGGCTGATTTAATTAGTTTGCAGGTACAGCGGGAGCGAGAAAACGCAACTTCGGAACAGATTGCTTATGCAAATGCAGATTATTTTGCTGAGCGTCAGATGTGGGTAGATGCGTTGCAAGAGGCTTATAGCGTGAAAAATCCCTCAGAAGCTTTAACTAAATTTAAGATAAACATTCTCCAC
>CAZZWA010000342.1:3509-6757 GCA_964657555.1 uncultured Microcoleus sp. | reverse complement strand
CCGTTATTAGCTCTTGCCGCCATCCTAATTTGTTAATCTCCAGGCGCATGAGAAACATATCTTTTTCATAGCCATCTCATAAATTACCTAATTAGATTGTTTCTTAGATTGCCTCAGTTTGCTGTCTCCCCATCTGCCGATTTTAGATGAGCGATCGCCTGTGGTACGACAATCTACCACTTAAGCCTCTATCCCTCAATGGAAACCTGTTGCTTCTCGGTTAAACACATAGCAACGCCTTTCTCATAGTAAGCTGCTTCATTGATAAAGACTGGATAAACTGTTGATTCTCCTGCATAGGCAATCTCCTTACCATCAAAGGCCAAGAACATCGGCTCGCCTGGATTAAGAGGTTCATAGTCTCTAAACTGAAGCTGAGGGTGAATCATTGCCTGAATCTCTCCGCTTTCATTTCTAGGGTAGTCGATAATTCCTATATGTTGATAGAGGGTGAGTGTACTGTTGCTTTGTGGAATTAAACCTTTATTGCATCCTTCTAAATAGTCTAAAACAGCATAAATGAGTGACTCCGTTTTCTGAAACCAATCTGCATTCAGAACACCTTGAGCTACAGGACCCACTTCAATGACAAATCCCAATTCACACAGAGATCTAAGGAAGGCACTGTCTTGATCAGGTCGTGTCCAACAAACCTTGACTAGGGGATTAATCGAACTTAGATAAGCAGCTAATCGAAGACTGGATGGATGCAAGTTACCCAACATAATGCTCAACCCCATGTTTGCAGTTGTGGTGTGCAAATCCACAATGACATCTACCTGGGATTTGTCTTTTGGTCCTAGCAGTTGGCAGATGGCTTTTGCCCGGATCTCTTCATAACTAGAAAGTGTCAGATCTTGCAGATCTTGACTTAGGAAGCAACGATTCAAGTCCTTGTCAATATAACGCCTGCCTGCATCAAAGGCTTTGGGATTACCTAATAATGTCAGAGTTTCAAAGCTGGGTCGCCTAATCAGGTAGGGAAACTGGTCAAACTTTTTGATTAGGTATGCCCCTATAAATTCATTTCCGTGGGTTCCGCCAATGAGCGCCACCCGATTGATCTGGTTCATACGGTGATTCCTTTAGAGCCATTTTTAAGCAATTAATTTCCCAGCCGACTATGATGTTGGAAGATCGGGGATAGAGAAATTTTAACTGGTTAAACTGAATATCTGGCGTAAGTTTGTTTGAGGCACGAAACTCAACATTTGCAGAGGTAGGAGGGGTAGAGCATCAGCACTACCCCTCCTAAGAATAATTAAGGCGACCTACTTAGCAATCCTAGTTGATTTGTAAGAGCAAGTTGTTTTTCTCTGTTAGAGATGTTGCATGTAACGTCTCTACAGAATTATCACAAGTCATTTAGGATTGCCATATACTAAGTCAACAGTTCCCCAGATTCCTGGAGGGCGTGCAGACGGTGGTAGATGCCACCATGTTGTAACAGTTGGTTATGGGTACCCGTTTCCACAATCTGCCCTTGCTCCATAACCACAATCAAATCTGCCTCCCGCACTGTGCTCAGACGGTGGGCAACGATTATCGTGGTGCGAGAGCCTTGAATTTCCCGCATCGCCACTTGGATAGCACGTTCTGACTCATAGTCCAGGCTGGATGTCGCCTCATCAAAGACTAAAACATCTGGGTTGCAGATTAGGGCGCGGGCGATACCCAAGCGTTGCCGTTGACCGCCAGACAAGCGCATTCCTCGTTCCCCTACCACAGTCTGGTAGCCTTGGGGCAAATCTGCCACAACCTCGTTTAAACAAGCAATACGGCAGGCTTCCCTGACTTCCTCAAAGCTGACATCGGGACGACCATAGATGAGATTAGATAGCAGGGTGCCGTTGAAGACATCCACTTCCTGATGTACGATCGCTAGACGCTGACGGTAGTTGGCGACATCCAGATTGCAGATATCTTCACCATCTATGAGAATGTGACCACTGGTGGGGTCAAAGTAGCGAAACAGTAGCTTGACCAAAGTGGACTTGCCAGAACCAGAACGACCCACCAAGGCAACGGTTTGGCATGGCTGGATCAGCAGGTTGAGGTCTTTGAGCACCAAACGGTTGGTATCATAACCGAAGCTAATATGGCGCAGTTCTAGCTTGCCTGTGAACTGGTAGGATTGGCTGTGCTGAGACTTAAGGGTTGTAGCATCAATACCCTCTTGGTATTGTAAGAATTCGTGGAAGTGTGCCATTGCTGGGTAGCGTCGGGCAAACGTCTCTACCAGATGCCCCAGAGGATTCACCTCAGCAAAGGCCATATTACTGAGGGTCAGAATTGTGACAAAATGCCCTACAGAAATGTGTCCCTGTGCCGTAGCAGTCAGTGTGAACAACAGCACCGCAAACGTACAAATCTGAACCATCGAAGTGCGCAGCATGTTCAGCTTCACATAGCCCCGGTGGATCTTATAGTTAAAAACCTGAAATTCACGTTCAAAGCGAGTATTTTGCCGCTTCATTTCCCGCTTTTCTGCCGCGAAAGCCTTCACGGTTTTCATGTTGGTGATGATCTCTGAAGTTTTGCTATCGGTATGCTCAACGTATTTGTCAAGCCGCTTGTGCCGATGCGTCAACTCTCGAAGCTGACGGAGGTTAAACCACAAGATCACGACAAAGAAGCAGCCAAAGACCAAGGCAATGTGCCACTCTAAAACCAGAATCACCAAGAATACGCCTACTACCCGCAGACATTTAGGTATAAATACGCCAACGATTTCTGGATAAGTCCAAGTGTGGTTAGCAACGCCTCGGCCAATGCGGGCACTAAGCCCACCCGGATTATTTTCGTCGTAGAAATCTAGAGGCAGGGAAAACAGCTTTTCATGGGCTTTGCGATAGTAGTCCCGTTTGGCTCGGAGTACCACATCCCAGTACAACCAGTGGCCCACCCAGGGCTGAATTGGTGCACGGCCTACCGAGATCGCAAAGATGAGCATTACCAGCAGACCCAAAGTCAGGGGAGCCCCTGCTGGCAAGCCAGTATGCTGAGCAGTCCAGTTAACCAACCTTTGCACGGGTTGGTCAATTGGCTGTTTGGAGAAGACATTCAAGACCTGTCCCATCACATAGGGTAATATCAGGTCTACAAGTTCCAGCATACTACCTGCTGTGACAGAGAACACAACGCGACCCCAGTAGGGACGGAAATAGTTAATAATGTCTCGTAATCCCGCCATAGTGTAGATCACCAAGCTTTGAGTAGGAGCCTGCAAATGCGGAAAGCTAACCCGT
>CAZZWA010000342.1:0-3409 GCA_964657555.1 uncultured Microcoleus sp. | reverse complement strand
AGGAACGAAGGGAGGGCGCTCAAGAAATAACCTAACAACGCTTGGGGACTCGCGGGTTAATCATATACCAACCCAGTTTTTCACATATCTTTGAGTTTGAAGAATCTGGCTGGTATTCTATTTATACGCGAGTCCCTGGACAGAATCGAGGATGAATTTGAGGGTGAATGAATGGATGACGAACTAGACCGTAAACAGGCAGATCGTACTTACTTTTGCCAGTGCACAGACAGATATCTTACCGAACCTTGCCCAGTCTGCACTCCAAGTTTACTGACTAACCTTTGCCCAATCCCCGATCCATCTTGGGCCTACGCGGCAATTTGGAAGTATTGCGCTGAAATTTCAGCAGAACACGAACAGCTTCGGCTTTTTTTGGCCGCTCAGGAAGATGTTAGCCCACAAGCTACAGAGCAACTGCGGCAGCATTTTCAATCCATCCAAATGCTCTGTATTCGGGCGGCTGGCCTTTTAGGAGAAGAGGCATAATGGAAATCAGGACGAGCTTAAGTTAGCGATCGCCCAACCTGACCATCCAGCCTCAATGTCGAACGGCAGCGTGAAATCAGCCCTTAGCCGCAAGGGTGCTGGTATTTAAGTTCAATATTCACAATATCTTCCCAAGTCTCCAATCCCTGATCCTTGCCGAAGGCGACTATCAAAGAGTAAATTCAGCAACTTCGCCGTCTTCATCTACTTTGTTTTTTTTCCTGGTTGAGGTAAGTGGCGAACTAGTATCGTGAATGAGTTGACTTAAAGAAACTTCTGGATTTTGTTGCAAGATATTTAACACACTGACAAAATCCCGCACAATCTCTCCTGGTGTGAGCAAAGCATCTGCACCTAAGCGGTTAACAATTTCTTCTAAAAACTCTTGAAATTCACGTTTTGTAAGTGCTTTCCCACCATCATAATGAGCTGCATGCACATCAGCCAACCGTTGCAGGAGCGTCAAAATCTCTTGCTGAGTCAAACTCTCTAGCTGAATAACGGGGCCAGAAGTATCCTGAAAACCCGCTTTGACAAAACGGCTTTTGGCCGTGCGTCGCTGCCAAGCTTGGTCGTTAAAAAGTCCCCGTTTTGGATCTTCCAAAAACTTTGGTGTTCCACCAACAATAATACCTAGGTTTTCCGCTTTGCCCTGCATCGTGTCGTTAAACATTGTCAGCAACTTGTCGTAGTTGTTCTGACGAGAAAGCGTATGAGTAATCTTCCACAAATGGATGGCTTCATCAAGGAGAACCAAAAGTCCTTTATAGCCAATGTCAGTGGCAAACTTAGCAAATAGCTTGATGTAGTCATACCAACTATCATCTTCAATAATCACCCGCACTCCCAGGGCTGATTTTGCTTGAGTTTTGTTGGCAAATTCGCCACGCAGCCAACGCAGTGCTGCATCTTTCTTCTCCCCTTCGTCCAAGCGGTAGCCACGCCAATAAGTAGTTACCACAGTGGCAAAGTCAAACCCATGAACTAAGCCTTCAATATCCTTAACTGCTGCCAGAATTCTGGCTTCCACTTGCTCGTCAAAGCCCTCATTACCAGGACGCATCCCCATCTCCTCGGCAACTTGAGTCTGAATGCTACTAATCCAGCGTTCCAGAATTAGCGCTAAAGCACCACCATTAGGATGAGTTTTTGTGGCGATGTTCCGCATTAACTCGCGATAGGTTGCCACTCCCTGACCGTCTGTCCCTGCCAATCGGCGTTCGGGAGACATATCAACATCAGCGACAACGAAACCCCTTTCCATCGCGTGGTTGCGAAGCAATTGCAGTATAAAACTTTTGCCCGCACCGTAGCGTCCCACAACAAACCGGAATGCTGCACCGCCTGCGGCTATGTTTTCCAAATCCTGTAAGAGGGTGGCAATTTCCTGTTCTCGACCCACAGCAATATATTCCAGACCAACTCTGGGCACGACTCCCGCACCTAGGGAATTTATGAGGGCCTGAGAAACCCTTTTAGGAATTTGGAGTTTTGCCATTTAGAAGGAGAAGCTAGCCTGTCTCAATTTGTTTTATTAATTTTGAGTATTTTATGCACGTTTGTCAAATACTCTGCTTCTGCAATTATAGGAGAAACTGACTCCGATTCGATAATTATGTCTCCGATGGTAGCTAGAGCATGTTCATTTATAGCTGCAATTAATACTTCAGGCATTGTAATATTTTCCTCGGCAATCTTTTTGATAGCTAGATGAGGATTGTCTTGCTGTGCTATTGCTTCAAGTACTTGAATTTCAGCATTCGATAGCCTTGCCACAAACTCTTTCCACTTATTGTTAATGTTTTCAGATTGTCGCTGCTCTTCCTCCTCTATCTGGGGTGTTTGGTGCTGGGAAGTGATGAATTCCTGTTGGCTCAAGTTGTGTTGTTCTAAAACTTGAGCTTGCAGTTCGCTCAGTTGTGCTTGCAGCAAATTCAAGTGAGATTCTGTTGTCTGTCTCTCGGCGGCGATCGCTGCTAAAGACTCATTTAACTGACTTTTACGTGTCTCAAGTTCCTGAACATGAGTTCTCAAATTGTACAATTCTGTCTCTAACTGCGGTTTGATTCTTTTTAAAAGGCTTAAATCTTGTTCCAGATCTTTCTTTTGGTTCTCCTGAACTGTGATTTGTTCTTGGAATTGCTGGAGTTGGACTTGCACGGATTTTAAGCCAGTTTCTACAGTGTGCTTCTGGGCCTTTAATGAACGCACTGCCACATCTAGCTCTTCTCTACGCTGCTCAAGAGTGTGGATTGAGGAAAGCTGCTGCTGCGTCTCTGTTGCCATTTGCTGGTTTTGTTCAGTCAGAGCTATTAAATCTTGACTCAGCTGCTGCTTATATCTTCTTTGAGCATCGGTTTGAATGTAAAGTTGATTTAACTCTTTTTGCAAATAATCTAGATGATTCTCTGTTCCCTCTTCTTCGGCTGCAATAGCTGCAAGGGACTCATTTAGCTCTATCTCCCATTTTTCAAGCTGGCGAATTTGATACTCTAGGCCGGTTAAGGTCAGCTTTTGTTGAATGAGTTGTTTGCGGTTGGCAACCACTACCCCACAGGTGGTAGCAGCTACAGTGATCAGACCTGTAATCAGAGCTATCTTAATATCTCGGTTCACAAATAAGCTCAGGACAAAGCTTACACCAAAGGCAACTGAAACCAGAAGCAACCGATTTTTTACCATAGCTGAATGAAGGTAGCACATTGTGAATCGGTCAAGTAATTAGACGAAGAGCGCCTGATTACCAGGATGACACTAGCCAGCAAATGTAAATTGGTGGTTAGTGCCAACCAACAGTTATCCAACTATAATAATTTCCAGACTAGCGGTGATTCCATCTGGCGCTGCTATAGGCCAGACCATATTTAGGTAGACTGACATCTTGCACCATTCTCGGTAAGTTGCCACACCCGCCCGGAGT
>CAZZWA010000341.1:2985-6757 GCA_964657555.1 uncultured Microcoleus sp. | reverse complement strand
ATACAGCATCTACTCAAACCCCGTTTCTCACTCAGAGCCGTTATATTTGGAAGAGTCACTCAGATGATGGAGACTTTCCTCAGCCGGATAGTGGGATTGATAGTAATGGCTATAAGCTCTATAGGGGTAGTTCTTAACACCATTGACAATCAGGCCCAGCACTGATCCATGAGACATTTTCAAATCCTCTAAAACTTGCCTCAAACCTGACTTTTCAGTCTGACCCAACCTTGCTAACAAGACAATTCCATTTGTATGAGCTGCTAAGAGTTTCGCATCTGCCAGCCCTGCTAACACAGGAGGAGTATCAAAAATGATTAAATCAAAAGATTCTTGAAGTTGTTCAACTAAGTTCTTCATCTTTATAGAACAGAGCAGTTGGGTAGGATCTGGCGGCACTTTACCAGCAGTCAACACATATAGGTTGTCTTGCAGGGGCGATCGCTGGATAACCTTCTTAATATTTAGGTCAGTGGCAATTACATGAGACAGTCCCCACTCATTTGACAAATTCATCAGTGTATGAATCCGAGGACGGCGTAAATCTGCATCCACTAGCAGTACCCTTTGACCCATGGCTGCTGCTGCCTGTGCTAGGTATACAGAAGTGGTTGACTTTCCTTCTCTTGTGACAGATGAAGTAATGACTAGAGAGTGTACAGGTTTATCTGGACTGAGAAAGCGGAGATTTGCACAAAGAGAGCGGAAAGCCTCTAAAAAAGGAAAAGCTTGGTATTGATCAAAGGCACTATGTAACGGGTGTAAGCTCCTGCTCTCCTGCTGTCGCTCTAGTTCTTTTTGGAATGGAATTGTTCCTAACAGCGTTAGTCCTGTACTATCTTTCACTTGATTAGGAGAGTGAAACCTATTGTCCAGTTTTTCAGCAATTAGCACGGCTCCTACTCCCGCTAGTAACCCCGCCAGCGCACCTTGAAGCAGACCACGCGGCACATTAGGCGAGATCGGAACTGAGGATGTTTGAGCAGGTGTGATCATCTGCCACGGAATAGCTTTTTGTGCAGATTCAATCTGGAGAGTCTCCCGGACAGTGAGAAAGCGGTTCAAACTCTCAGTTGCTACCTGGAGTTCCCGCTGTAAATCTGTATACTTGTGGGTAAGAACTGCCAGCTGTTGCAGTGAGGAGCGCGTCTGATTTTCAAATAGAGCAATTGCTGAGTAGCGCTTCTCCAGAACCTGCATTTGGTCATTTATTTCCATCAGCTTTCGAGTTACATCAATGTGAATTGAATCCTTAGAACCAAGTGCTTGATGATCGTCCTTAAATCGATCAAATTTAGATTCTAGAACCGCCGCAGCTTGCTGATGTAATAAAGGTAGCAATTGATTTCGCTGCTCGCGTAACGCTAAAATGCTAGGGCTACTTTCGGTGAACCGTGCTGACTCAGCAGCTATTTTGGTGTCTATCTCTTGCAATTTTTTGAGTAACTCTTGGTAGCGCGGAGCTTCACTTAGCTCAGAGGCAGCGATCGCCCGATCTTGCTCTAGTCCTAAATGGCTTTGGAGTCTTTTAGAGAGAGAGAGATTTTCATCTATTTGGGCTTTTGTTGCTTGCCGTTGCTGCACTAAAGTGCTGAGGTTATTTGACAAGAGTTGCCCCTGAGATTCGGGGTTAACGAGGTTGTACTGCTGCCGAAATATTTGAAGTTTTTCTTGAAGTCTGTCTACTCGATTTTGCAATTTAGGCAACTGTTCTCCGACGAATTGCAATCCTTGCTGCTGGCTAGTCTGCTGCTTGATCTGAGAGTAATGAATATAACCATGAGCAACTCTATCTAAGATAAACTTAACTTTTTGTGGGCTAGAGTCATGATAGCGAACCTCAAAAATTTTGGTTCCTTCCTGATGGGAAATTTTAAAATTGTTGACTAGTGAACTATAGTTAACGTTTGGATACTCAGCTTGAATTTTATTGAGGATAGGAGACATGACTTCAAAGCTCTCCATAACCTGAATCTGTGTTTCGGGATCTAGACCCAAGTCTTGCGCATTGCCATTTCTTGCTGGCGTTATCCCGAGTTGCTCAAACTTCTGGTCAGCCGCAATGGTCTCTACTAATAGCCGAAACTTGCCTTCATAGCTGGGGTTTTGACTCAGGACTTCAGCCCAAACGACTGAGCTGACAGTAAGGCTGACTGCTGCTAGCAACCACCATCGACGACGCACCCCAGCTAGCATCTGACTAAAATTTAACCAGTCTTCCTCAGGCTTTTGTAACCAATCAGGGCTCAGTGGCAGTTGTGTCGGTAGCTGGTGACCGTTCGAGTTATGCTTTAACTGTTGAGAGTTTCCATTTGAAATCATAATCTGCGTATGCCTTATGGTACATCTGCTCTTCTAATTTTTCACGATAAACTATCAGTGAGCCAAGAAGATTGTCTTGCTGAGTAGCACAAAGCCTGTTTGTATATTTCAAAGCTTCTTTGAGCCATAGTAACGTGATTAAACTCTTTACAAACTCGTTCGCGACTTGCAGTCGATAGACGGTTACGCAGATCGGGGTAGTCAAGCAGGCGTTTAGCGGCTTGAGCTAAAGCAACTGAGTTGTTAATTGGCACAGTCAAACCTTCCTGCTCATGTCGGCTGACCCAGGGTACACCACTACAAGGAATATCAGCATTAATCACAGGACAACCGCTGGCCATTGCTTCCAACTGAACCAACCCAAATCCTTCACTACGCATATTAGAAGGAAACCAAAGAGCAGTCGCAGCATAATAGGCACCTCTAAGCTCATCTGCACTCGCGTAACCATGCCAGACAATTCTTTCAGCTACTCCAAGCTGTTTGGCTTTGCTTTTCAGGTCTTGTTCCAGTGGTCCTGTGCCGATGATCACTAAAGTTCCTGGCACTAACGCCAGGGCTTCAATTGCTAGATGTATTGCTTTGTAGTAGACAAGTCTTCCGACTATCAGCCATATAGGCGTTCCATATTTTTCCTTTAAGCTGCGAGAGTAAGAAAGAGATGCTTGATTAGGGTGAATGTACTTGGAAAATTCTAAGCCAAGTGGTAAAGCCTTAATTTTTTCCTTAAAATTTCGCAAAAATTTTGATCCCTTTGGGTAATCAGGGCTATCAGTCAAAATGCATGAGGCTTGTCTGTATACTAAGTATTCGATGGGTCTTAATGCGTACTTTAAGAATCTTTGCTTGATAATATCACTATGGTGAGTAATCACCAAAGGTGTTCGAGGACGCCCTGTCACCTCAACAATTAGCGCCGCTATTAACCAAGCTATTAACATTGTAGGGTTGGGAGTGTGAAGATGAACAATGCTGTAAGATTCATTTACTACTTGTAAAAGGTTTTTAATAATATCAGGGCATAAATCGAGCTTGGCAAACGACCCAAGCCGACCGAGACTTGTAACCTGCACATTATTATCCAATTCCTTGATAGTGTTCGTCCTCAAAGATTCACATTTGTTATTATTCAATCCATTAACACAGAGAACACTAACTTCAGCGCCTAAATTCTCTTGAGTATGAGCCAGAGACTGAACATGTGTTTCTATTCCTCCTGGCATTGGTGGATAATATTTAGCCAAATGACAGATTCTGTAGGGAACTTTCTTCAACATAAACCTCCAATTCAGCCAGTAATAAAGAGCATCGGTCAAGTATTCATATTGCGGTGGTGCTGGGCAGGGGCGCAGGAGAGGTGTAATTCACGGATTTTCAGTAGACCCATAGAATAGTTGATTTTTCAATCTCGATTACTTGAGCGAATCCCTCTGTCTGGCTTGAATCCAAC
>CAZZWA010000341.1:0-2885 GCA_964657555.1 uncultured Microcoleus sp. | reverse complement strand
CCTCTGTTTGAGGATGAACTGGAGTTAACTTACGCAGTCAGGGAAGGCATCAAGACTAGAGCAAAGGAAAGCGGCTATCGGGAGCTAACAATTTTTGTTAAATTCTAAGAGTAGATTTTAACATTTGTTTACAAACAGTGGTTTTTCAACCACTAGTTGCTTATGAATATCATCTTACAACCTTCATTTTAATAATGAAGCGTATTTCTACATAGAACCCATAATGACGTTTGACCGTGATTTTACGCAGGTCAGACATAGGTTGAACTCGCATTCCCAGTTCTCAAATATCGCTCAAACGGTATAGAGATATGTAAAGACGAATCTGGCCCTCGTCCACACAAGGGATTCAGGCTAATCGAGAAATTATTGAGCCTTCTACGATAAATTCCTAGTAATTACGTATTGACAAAAGTATTTAATTGTGGGTTATGCATCTCTTTGTCCTCTTGATATGTGGTGCTGCCCACTCGCTGGGAAAACTAATTGAATGGAAACACGAAGATATATATAAGTGAAGATAAATGTTGGGATTTGACCGCATGATGCGACTGCTCAACCGCGAAGACTTACTGGCTTAACACCCGACTCCAAAGGTGTAGCGCAACCAATAACGACGCTGCGATGATAACCTAGAGCTTTGAGCTGAGCTAAACAAGCAGTTGCTTGGTCGGCTGGGATAGCTGCAAGTAAACCACCAGCAGTTTGGGGGTCGAACAGCAGGGGATAGTTGGGGTGTAGGAAAAAGTCCGAACCGCAGGCATCGCTCAGTTCGGATAGGTTGCTAATCTGGCGGGAGACACGTAGGTTCTGCGGCTGAAGAGAGCTCACAATTCCCATTTGCACCGTCTCTAATGCACCATCTAAAACCGGAATTGCTGCTATATCTAACTCCACTGCCACACGAGAAGCTTGAACCATCTCCAGCAAATGTCCCAGTAACCCAAACCCAGTGACATCAGTGCAGGCTGATGCTTGATGTTGCCACAAACAAGCAGCAGCATCCTGATTGGACAGTAACATAGACTCAACAGCACCATCAATCCATCTACCCTTAGCCTTTCGACGCATATCAGCAGCAAATAGAGTGCCTGTGCCTAGCGCCTTAGTTAAAATGAGTACCTGACCCGGTTTCATGCCACTTTTTCGCAGGAGATGACTGGGATCGGCTAGACCATTGCAGGATAATCCGAATACCAGTTCTGCTCCCTCAGTTGTATGTCCTCCTACAAGGTGTGTTTGCGCCCGGTTTAAAACTTTGGTGGCACCGGATAGCAGTTGATACAAGATTTCCTCTTGCTTCTCTTCAATGCCGTAGGGGATGGTGACAATTGCTAGCGCACTCTGGGGTGTAGCCCCCATGGCAAAGATATCGCTCAAGCAGTGATTAGTGCTGATTTGACCGCAAGTAAATGGGTCATTAATTAAGGCACGGAAATAGTCGAGAGTATGAACCATCAGCTTACCTGGTGGTACCTGCACCACAGCAGCATCGTCGGGGGTGCTGAGTCCGATGAGAATATCTGGGTTATCAGTCCAAATGGAGTGTTCTAGTTGCAGACGGTGCAGCACTCTTTCTAAGGTGGAACTGCCGACTTTAGAACCGCAACCAGCACAGTGCATGGAATTGGGGATTGGGGATTGAGCAAATGCTGCCCTCTTGTCCCCTTGTCTGTCCGACATTTCTGGCAAGTTGCTAAAGCGGCGCATAAACTGGTGGTCGATGTAGTCTTTCCAGCGCCACAGGAGGGGAGATTCCCCGCCGAAAGCTCCCCAAGCAGCGATCGCCCTGCCGTTGCCCGTACCAATTAAGCTGAGATACTGTTTTTGTGGTTTGTAAGGCTTGAGGTTTTTTCCTAATAAAGATTGCCGCAGATTCTTAAATAGGGGCTTTCCCTGACGCACGGCAAATACTCCAGCCTTGGGGCGGGGATGATTGACCATCGTCGCAATATCGCCAGCAGCAAATACCTGGGGATGAGACAAAGATTGCAAAGTATCCCTTACCTGAATAAAGCCTTTTGAGTCTGTTGCCAGTCCAGATGCTTTTAACCAATCGGGTGCTGATGCCTGAGTCACCCAGAAAATTGGCAATTCCTGTGGGGACTCAACCGTAAGACCAGATTCACATATAATTTTATGGGGTTGCACCTCGCACACTGTTTCCTGAAGATGCAGAAGAATCCCGCGCTGAGTCAGAATTCTCTCAAAGCGATGGCGTACCCAGGGGCTATAAGTGGGCATCAGTTCAGCGCCGCTGTGAAATACATGTATTCCCACTCTCCTTGTCCTTCCTAAGACTTGATGCAGGCGAGATTGCATTGCCAGTGCCAGTTCTACCCCGCCAGCGCCTCCGCCCACGATCCCAAGAGTTATAGGTTTTTCAGGCTTTTGGGCGACACACTCAACTATCTGTTCCCAGCGTGCTAAAAACTTGCTTACTGGCTTAACTCGTATGGCATATTCTTCTGCACCCGGTACAGATATAGTGGCGGGAGTGCTGCCAATATCAATTGATAAGAGATCGAAAGCCACGTTTGGATGGTTAGCGCAGATGACTTTATTGTTCTCCAGATCCAAACCAATCACCCGATCTATGTAGAGTTGGGCTTGGGCAAATTGGGCTAAGGGTCGCAAGTCGATATGACTTTCATCAAAACTATAGAAGCCAGCAACGTGACCAGGTAGCATTCCCGAGTAGGGAGTGTGTGACGTCTCGGTAATTAGGGTAAGGCGCACTCCGGGTAATTGTTTCATGCCAAACATTCTCAGCGCTATACAATGGCTATGACCACCACCAACTAGCACTAAGTCTTTGAGAATCGGTTGTGAGACTGACTGCATCTGAGCGTCAAGCTAACTTTCCATTCACTATAGACTTTTTC
>CAZZWA010000340.1:0-6768 GCA_964657555.1 uncultured Microcoleus sp. | reverse complement strand
AGAAAAATGGGGATTCCTCAACCATCCCATCACTAAACGACCTGCGGTCATTATTGTTCAAGGATGCTTTCGTCATCCCTCGCCTTATATCCCCACCTTGTAGAAGGATGGGGAATTACGGCGCTTTTGTTAAAAGGAGTCTAATGACTTTGCCCTCATTAAACATCTTGACCATATGCCCTACATCTGTAAGCTTCGCCTTCCTGTAGCGCAGCGTGCGTTAGCTTAAAGTAACCAGTAGGCTTTCACGCTCCCGTTATTTTTTGTAAGACTTCTATTAAAGTTTCCCTTTAGCCAGTTGAGCCAGTTAAAATGACTACAAAAATATAAAAATGGGCGACTAGGGCGAGACCCCCAGTAAAAAAACTCAACTTTGAGAGGTTGAGTGCATGGAAAGTAGCAACTATGAAACCAGATTTAAAACGGATTGAAACAACATTGCACCAGATGGCCAAGAAAAGTCCACTCAAAAGTGAGCCAGTCCCAAAATCACGGGAAAATCAAACCGATTCACTCTTAGAGCAACCCCAGACATCGGTGGTGCCAGATCGATCTCCTTTTTTCTCGCTGGATATACAGGCTTTTTCAGCGAGAAAGCAAGAGGTTAAGACCCCAGTACTACCCCAACTAAAACCTCCTAGCTTCAGCACTCACCGCAACTCGCCTAATCCAGCTTTGGCGATGACCCTGTTGAAAGAAATTGAAGAGGTTGTTGCGGGTTGGCAAAACGAACTGAAGCAAGTCGTGCGACAAATTCAAGACGTTTATCTGGAAGGGCCGATTGTCGATGGCTGGTTAGAGTCTCATTCCCGCGAACCAGAAGCAGGAGATGGGACACCTCGCCCCACAGCAGTTGACCGACTCATG
The DNA here is from genome assembly GCA_964657555.1 of uncultured Microcoleus sp. GTDB lineage: Bacteria > Cyanobacteriota > Cyanobacteriia > Cyanobacteriales > FACHB-T130 > CAZZWA01. Next base: position 5,901 of record CAZZWA010000340.1, on the reverse strand, counting down.
GACTATGAGGAAGTAGAGACGCGAAATTCGGCTTCTGGAGATAATCGACCAGATGCTAGCGTGACTTGTCAATCTCCTCGGACTGGCTACCGCCTCTGTGGACTGAACGAGGATGGTCAGTTTTGGCACCGTCCTTGTCCACCAGAGCAGGTGGCTAGCGTGAGTATGGCGATCGCTCGTTATCACAAGCTGCGCCTTTTGCTAGACCGCAAACAACATCTGGAAACCCGTCTAACTCAGTTGGCTGAAACTCTTGTGGTTTTGCACGGTCATCTGAATGAATAGTCATTTGTTCGTTGTCGGTGTCCGTTGTTTTTTAGGACTGATTACTGATTACTGAGTACTGAACGCTGACAACTAACTACTGACAAATGACCAATGACCAACCCTAAAATTTCTGCAATTATCTGTACCCACAATCGAGAGCAGTATTTAGGTGCCGCTATCGATAGCTTGTTGCAGCAAGACTGCTCGGCTTTTGAAGTAGTGGTGGTAGATAATGCGTCGAGCGATCGCACCAGAGATATTGTCGCTACACGCCAAGGAGTCAAGTATGTTTTTGAACCCGTTATCGGTCTATCCGTAGCTCGCAACACGGGCGCGAAAGCTGCTGTTGGTGAGATTCTAGCCTATCTTGATGACGATGCCGTTGCCAGCCCTAGCTGGCTGAGGATATTGGAGGAGGCATATCAAAGCAATGAAAAACTGGCTGTGGCTGGTGGTAAAGTCACTTTGCTATGGCCTGCCGATACTCAGCCTCCTCTTTGGCTTTCTGTAAACCTAGCTGCCAATCTAGGAGCCTACGATTTAGGGGATAGTATTGTCTATATTCACCAGCCCGGTATGACGCCCAGAGGATTGAATTACTCTGTGCGTCGGACATTTTTGGAGCAAATTGGCGGATTTAATGTAAATTTGGGTCGGATTGGCAAAATTTTGTTATCTAATGAAGAATTGCATACCACGGAACTTGCCCTGCAACTGGGCTGGCAAGTCGCTTACTTGCCAGAGGCTTTAGTGGCTCACAACGTCGCCATAGAACGCCTGCAACGAAGCTGGTTTTTGAGTAGAGGCTGGTGGCAGGGCATCAGTGAGTGTTACCGGGAACAACTTGCTGGTAGGGCGGGACTCGGTCAACTAAGTTTGGGCAGCGAACGGTTTGTGCGCGGGCTTTATAAATCTATAAAAAACTTTAAAGATCCAGCCCTGCGCTTTGATAATTTAGTGTATGCATACGGACAAATTGGTTATCTGGGTGCAGCTATCCAAGGGATAATTTTTGCTCCTAAGGAGAAGTGAAGTTAAATTATAATTTATGATGACTGCTGAATTGATAATTCGTAATTCTTAATTTTTTATTAATCTCATGAAATCCACAGCGTCTAAAATCCCAGTTTCGGTTCTAATTCCCGCTAAGAACGAAGAAGTCAATCTACCTGCTTGCTTGGAAAGCGTTGCCCCTGCTGATGAAGTATTTATTGTAGATTCGCAAAGTAGCGATCGCTCAGGAGAAATTGCTGAAAGTTATGGTGTGAAGGTATGGCAATTTTATTTTAATGGTCGCTGGCCGAAAAAGAAAAACTGGGCTTTAGACAATCTGCCTTTCAGAAACGAGTGGGTGCTAATTGTAGATTGTGACGAGCGCATTCCCTTGGAACTTTGGGACGAGATTGCTATTGCTATCCAAAATTCTGACTTCGATGGCTATTACCTCAACCGTCGAGTGTTTTTCCTAAACACTTGGATTCGCCACGGCGGTAAATATCCCGATTGGAATCTCCGTCTCTTTAAACACCAAAAAGGCCGCTACGAAAATTTAAGCACCGAAGAAATTCGCAACACTGGCGACAACGAAGTTCACGAACACGTTATCTTGCCAGGTCAAGTAGGGTATTTGAAAAATGATATGCTGCACGAAGACTTTCGGGACATCTATCACTGGCTAGAGCGACATAACCGTTACTCCAACTGGGAAGCCCGTGTCTATCTAAATCTACTAAAAGGCAATGACGACACTGGCACAATTGGCGCTAATTTCTTTGGAGATGCAGTGCAGCGCAAGCGCTTTCTCAAAAAAGTGTGGGTCTGGTTACCTTTCAAACCACTACTACGGTTTGTTTTATTCTACTTTATCCAGCTAGGCTTTTTAGACGGGAAAGCTGGCTATATTTACGGGCGGCTGTTGAGTCAGTACGAATATCAAATTGGCGTTAAGCTCTACGAGTTGCAGAAATTTGGCGGCTGTTTGAACGTAGCGACTGCCCCAGCTAAATCTTCCCAAACGGGGCCAGCCAATCTAAGTTTACAAAAAAGAACGGGAGCGTAAAAGCCCACAAGTTTTCAATCGTGGGATGAAACGCGACGCGGCGACTTTAGTCGCACTCAATTGTTGAAAATATGTCCAAAAAAGAGAGGAAAAGTGTAGGGTGTTGACCAATCCAGGCGAACAGCAGCTAGCCCTAGAGGCGGAACCCTTTGTTGATTTACGCCACTATGACCAGTCAAACTTTGACCGAGGTCGTCCTGGTTGGTTGATCTTGATTTGGTGGTTGGTACAAGCGATCGCGTTTCCCTTAAGTTTCCACAATTTCAGCAGCTTTCGCTGTTGGCTACTGAGGCTGTTTGGTGCCAAAATCGGTAGAGGAGTAGTGATTCGACCCACCGCACGTTTTACCTATCCCTGGAAAGTAGAAATTGGTGATTACAGCTGGGTAGGAGATAATGTTGTTTTCTACAGCCTTGATTGGATTTACATCGGTCAGCATTGCGTGATTTCCCAAAAAAGTTATCTCTGTACTGGCACTCATGATATTCAAGATCCAGCTTTTGGTCTGAAGACAGCAGCAGTAACTGTCGGCAATGGGGTTTGGATTGCTACAGATTGCTTTATTGGGCCTGGTGTGGCAATTGGTGCGAATGCGGTGATTGGTGCTCGCAGCAGTGTTTTTAGTCATATGCCATCTGGACAGGTTTGCTGGGGCACTCCCTGCCATCCCCATCATCAAAGGTTGAAGGTTGAAGGTTGAAATTTCACGAAGCAGGAGCTAGGAGTCAGAATAACTACTGGGCTCTTCAAATGCGGTGAAGCTTGAAGGTTTGAAGATCTGATTAAAGCGATGCCAATTTTATAAAGTCTAACCAGTTATTAATCAAATCGCTTTCTAAAAATTACAGCCATACATTGAAATTAAACTTGTTAGATAAAAAATAGGTTAATTAATAGTTTTAAAATGAAGGTTATTGAAAATACCTCTGAGGAAGTAGAGATCAACTTTCGAAAATTTGTTAAATTTTATTGCAGATGCTATCAATTTTTACAAAAAACGGCAGGAATATCCATGCCTTTGTGGGCGGTGAGTCAAGCCGCATCAACACTTTGAAGGATAGCTAATAGCTTTAAACAATTAGCTATCCTTCAATTAGCGGAATTGCTGTACCCTCGTGGGTGGTCAAAAAGTAGTTGAATTTGAGAGACGTAGTGTAGGTAGGCTAAAAATATTGTACTTGCGGAACGCCTTTTCATTAATAAGTCTATTTTTTCCTTTACTGTTGCTGATACAATTGGCCGCGTGCAGCAGTCAATCCACCAAAGATGAACTAGCAAAAGAGTTAAAAACTGTGGAGTCATGGGCAGCTACAGCCGAAACAGTAGGAGATGCCTGGACACGCGGTCATGTTCCCACCGCTTACGCCGAACAAACGCTGAAAAAGACTCAAGAAGAACTCCACAAAGAAGCCGATAAGTTGAGAAAAGCTCAAGCTAGCACTGATATGGAAGAGCAGCTAAAGCGCCTTGAAGACACGGTGGGGAGGATGTCAGAAGCGGCTAAAAAGCAAGACTCTCAGGTAATGACTCAGCAGATGCAGCAATTAGCAAGGCAAAAGCAAACAATGAGCAAACTGGCGAACATGGCAAGTAGGCAGTCATGAATAAAATCCTCAAAATTGCTCTTGGCATCCTTACAAGTATCGGTGGCTTTTTGGATGTAGGAGCGATCGCTACAGCCGCAGAAGCAGGGGCTAATTTTGGCTTCCAATTGCTGTGGGTGATCGTTCTGGGCACCATCTGTGTAATCTTTCTGGTCGAAATGTCGGGGCGACTAGCAGCAGTCAGCAAACATACGATTATAGATGCAGTGCGAGAGCATTTTGGAGTCAGATTTCAAATCATCTTGCTTTGCGCTGAGCTGCTCATCGATTTTTTGGTGCTAGCCTCGGAAATTGGTGGCGTCTGCATCGCCTTACAGTTGGTAACGGGAATTAGCTTTCAGTGGTGGGCCATACCCGTGGCGATCGCTATTTGGTTATTAATTTGGCTAGGTACGTTTGAGATTCTTGAAAATGGTGTTGCCCTGTTGGGACTGATTACACTCGTCTTTGTCGTTGCCACCTTCAAGCTGCATCCATCTATGACAATGCTTGCTGCTGGACTGCTACCCACCCTGCCGCAGCAGGACGCGGCACATTACTGGTTCATGACTGTGAGCATTCTCGGTGCGATTCTCAGTCCTTACCTCTTTTATTTCTACTCATCGGGTGCCAGGGAAGACGAGTGGGACGAAGGATATGTCGGCATCAATCGCGCCGTTTCGGTTTTGGGTATGGGATTTGGCAGCGTTGTCTCAATAAGCGTACTGATTGTAGCGGCGCTTGTCCTCAATCCCAAAGGCATTCAGGTGGATAGCTACGAACAAGCAGCACTAATGCTAACACAGCCCTTAGGATACTGGGGTTTCGTGCTGTTTGCGGTATCCCTAGGCATCACCTGCCTTGGCGCAGCGCTGGAAATCTGCCTTAATACTGCTTACTATGTGGCTCAAGCTTTTGGGTGGAATTGGGGTGCAAGCTTGCAACCGAAGAAAGCCGCACGCTTTAGCCTTGTTTACACTGTGTTTGTTTTTCTGGCTTCACTGCTGATGGTTATTGGGATCGATCCCTTACAGCTGACTCTCTTCTCAATGGCACTCACCGCAGCAATCTTGCCTCTTGTTGTCTTACCTTTTTTGATTTTGATGAATGATCAGCGCTACCTAGGCAAGTATTGTAACGGTTGGCTTAGTAACACCGTTGTTATCTTTACAATCGCCCTAGCTTTTGTCTTGGCGATCGTGGCTATCCCGCTTGAATTAATTGGGGGTTGAGATGAACGTAATCCGAGATGTCCTCGACCATCAGCTAGTTGACCGCAATAACTACAAGATGGGTAGAGTTGATGGCATTGTAATGGAGTGGCGCGACGGACAACCGCCTCGGTTGGCTTACATTGAGACAGGTATGCCGACCATAGCACGACGCTTGCATCCTCGATTAGAACGTTGGGTAATAGCACTGCTGCGTAATTGGGGTGCTAAGCACGGTGAGTCGTTTCGGATTCCTTGGTCTCAGGTGCGCGACTTCAAGATCCGTGGTGTTGATGTAGAAGTCGATCTCAAAGCTGAAGAAACTCCAGTGCTAGCCTACGAACAATGGCTGAGCGAACATGTTATTGGACGCATTCCAGGAGGGCAGAATCATGGCAAACAGTGAAATTCATCTGGAACTGCTACTAGGTAAAAAAGTATTGGACTCAACAGGCAAACCAGTCGGACACATTCAGGAAGTACGAGCCGAACAACAGGGTAATGAATGGGTTGTTCAGGAGTATCTCTTAGGAGCTACCGCTTTAGTGGAAAGGCTATCAGCTTGGAGAATTGCACTGGGTTTACGCAAGAGTGGAGTGTTCAAGATTAGCAATGAGTATAGGATACCTTGGGATAAGTTGGATTTGACTGACCCCGATCATCCGCGTCTTTACTGTACGATTGATCAATTGCGGGAAATTTCTTCTCAACCGTAAGTTTTGATCCGGAAATTTATTTCCAGGCTCTTAAGTTAATGATATTAAACCTAATATATTAAGTA
>CAZZWA010000339.1:0-6835 GCA_964657555.1 uncultured Microcoleus sp. | reverse complement strand
AGTTTGTGGTATGTCAATGATGTGGGAACGTTGGGACTGATCGGGGAGTTTTATCAGCATCTGAAAACCTCTGCAATCAAAGCGGAAGCCCTCAGGCAAGCGCAGATAGATATGTTAACAGGGAAGGTGTACTTACACAATGGCAAGCTGCACTGGCCTCAAGGAGAAGTCCTCCTGCCACCAGAACTGGCAAAGACAGGTAATACAAATTTTTCCCATCCCTATTATTGGGCAGCCTTCAACATGATTGGTAGCCCTTGGTAGTTGATTTTCAGGGTCAGCTTTTAACAACCGCCCCAAAATCTGCCAACACCCGCGCATGATTGCGGAGCAATCCTAGTAAATTTAAACGGTTGCGCTTAATTTCTGGATTCTCATCCATTACCAAAACACTGTCAGGGCCATCAAAAAAGTTGCTAACTGTCGGGGCGATCGCTGCCAAGGCATCTACTAACTTTTGGTAATTGCGCTCCTTTTGAGCTGCTTGTGTTTGTGGGACAAGTTCTACTAAGGCATCATAGAAAGCTTGCTCGCACTGCTTTTGAAATAATTCTGGCTGCACTAAGGCAACAGGGTTTAGCTGTTGCTTATCTAAATCACCTTGCCCTGCGAGACGGGTTGAGCGGTTGACAGTTTCGTAAATTTCATCCAACTTACTGTTATTGCGGATGTCTTGGAGGAACAAAGCGCGATCGCGCACATCCAACAAATTCTGCAATGCCCGTTCGGTATACTCCGGATCATTTTCTCCTAGAACCGCATTCACTAAATCGTAGTCAATGCTCCGCTCATCTTGCAGTAGGTTGCGGATGCGTTGTAAGAAGAATTCCCGCAGTTCTGGTAATAGCTGCTGGGATTGCGTTTTAGGATAGGCAGCCACAAAATCTGCGGCAATTTGCTCCAGTAACCGCTCCAGATTCAGAGATAAATTTGCTGCCCAAGTGATGTTAATCACAGCATTAGCCGCACGGCGCAGGGCAAAGGGGTCAGATGAACCTGTAGGCAGCATCCCCAGACCGAAGATACTCACTATAGTGTCGAGCTTGTCAGCCAAACCGACAACCTGACCAATGATAGTTTGGGGTAAGCGATCGCCTGCTCCTCTAGGCAGATAATGCTCAACAATTGCTGTTGCCACTGCCTCCGATTCGCCACTTGCCAAAGCATAATTTTGCCCCATTGCCCCTTGCAATTCTGGGAATTCTCCCACCATCTGAGTGACGAGATCGGCTTTACATAGTAGAGCAGCTCGTTGGATAGCAGTCCGAGCTTCTTCACCTAGTTGCAGCTGAGCGGCAATTTGTCCAGCAATTTTGCTCAGCCGCTCTACCTTGGCTCGCACTGACCCCAAATCTTCTTGAAAAGTCACTTTTTCTAATTGAGGCAAATAGCTTTCCAATGGCTGAGCCAAGTCAGCTTTGTAGAAATACTGACCATCAGCTAAGCGGGCACGAATCACCCGCCCATTACCTGCGGCAATGATATCTGATTTGGCTGGGTCGCCGTTAGAAACCGTGATGAAATAGGGTAATAATTCAGTGGCATTTTCACTTTTAAAAATAGGAAAATAGCGTTGCTGAGTGACCATCACAGTGGTAATCACTTCTGGTGGCAGACTTAGGAATTCTGCGTCAAATTTTCCCACAACAGCTGTAGGCCATTCCACCAAATTGGTAACTTCTTGCAACAGACCCTCCGAGATCTCAGCCCAGCCCTCTAGCTGTTGAGCAGCAGCCTGAACCTGCTGTTTAATTTTAGTTTGACGCTGCTCTCGGTCAACTTCTACATAAGCAGCACGCATGGCTTTGGCATAATCTGCCGCCTGGGAAATTGTTACCCCTCCTCGCTCCTCTTCTTGGTAAGGGGGGGTATGCAATACTCGATGACCTTGGGAAACGCGATCGCTCTTGCAGGTTTGAGAACCATTAACCAGCTCAACTGACAGCACAGTGTCATCCAACAAAGCCACCAGCCAACGGATCGGTCGGGGAAACTTGAAGTCCCCATCGGCCCAATGCATAAACCGCTTACCTTCTAACTTAGAAATCCACTGGATAGGCAGTTTGCTTAAAATTTCACCAGTTGGGCGTCCGGAGATGGTTTTGCGAATAAAGACAAAATTTCCTTTATCAGTGGCTCGAACTTCCAGGTCGTCTAGTTCCACACCTTGCTTTTTAGCAAATCCTACTGCTGCTGGTGTCGGTTTGCCATCTTTGAAGGCTGCCTGTTCTGGTGGGCCTTTAATTTCTTCTTCCCGATCTGGTTGCTGGGTTGGTAGATCGGCGATCAACACGGCTAAGCGGCGAGGGGTGCCATAAACCTCAATCCCCTCAGTGGCTAAGCTATTTTCTGAGAGACTAGCAGGAATCAGCTTGCGCCACTGTTCTATGGCTTCATCCACAAAACTTGCAGGGAGTTCTTCCGTACCGACTTCTAATAAAAAGTTAGACATAACGCATCATTCCTAATTTCATGCAATATTTGCCCGAAGCGCGTCTCTACCTTTGCTGGACGTTACGGGCTTGTTACAACAGTTTACCCTTCCTTTCCGCCAGCAGCTCTTCCTCTACCAAATCTGAAAAACCCATACCCGAAGGGTGAAAGTGGATGGGGTGAAAAGCCACCACTTGCCAATCTCCCTACTTAAGAATACGAGAGTGCAGGCTCTCCCTTACTAAATGAACAAGCAGAAAACCTCCCCTTCAGGAAGGCTAACGCTGATCACGAAGTCATGCATGATTGGTCATTTCGTGTCAAAAACCCGCCTCCATTCCCGTACTGCAAAGGGAGGTACGAGTAAATCCACTACACGCTCGCCTTTTAGCGGCAAAGACAAGCGTAGGGGGGTGTTTTTATCCAACTCAGCCATCACTTCTAGTAAGTCATATTCCCCCACATTAGCTGGCAGGGACGACTCAGCAAAAACATCTGCCGCCGTCCAAGCTTTCCCTGTCCCCGCTGTAATTTGCAGCGGATTTGGGTGTGCTAACTCCGTGACGCCAGGAAACCCCACTAGTCGCAAATGCAGAGACTCTACCTGTCCTAACTTAATCCGCTTAAAAAGTATAGCTTGCCATGCGTTGTCTGAGGCATCCCGCAAGCTCTGAAGCGATCGATACATAACTTGTCCGGGGGCTTCTGGGTATGTGTGGACAGAAGCCATAGCAGGTTTAGAATTATCTACCATAAGGTAGAGGCACAGAATTAGTCCTCCTAACAGCAACCCCGATCCCCATTTACGGATTTGATTTCCCATTTCCCATAATCTCTAACATGATGAAACTTGAAATTTTAGCAACCACGGTACTGCTAGCCATTATTAGCCTAGTTACACCCACTCAAGCTGCCAATCCCGATCAACTCCAACAATTGCTAACCACAAAAAAGTGTCCAAACTGCGATTTGAGAGAGGCCGATCTGAGTGGCAAAGACTTGAGCGGGGCAGACCTAAGCAATGCGGCGCTGTGGAATGCCAAACTGAGGGAGGCTAACTTGAGCGGTGCTAACCTGAGAGGGGCAAAGCTGGCTGGAGCTGACTTGAGCGGGGCCAATTTAGGTAGAGCCGACCTGAGAAAGGCGAACTTGAGCCTTGCTAACGCCAGCGATGCTGATTTGAGACTTGCCAAATTAGCAGCTGCTGACTTACATCTGACTGGTTTTAGAGACGCTAATCTGGCAGGTGCTGACCTGCAAGGTGCTAACTTAACTGAGGCTTCTATGCAAAGAGCCATTCTGAGGGATGCTAATTTAAATAACGCTAACCTGAGCCGTGCCAACTTGAGCGAATCTGATTTCACAGGTGCCAAACTAGATGCTGCCAAGTTACAGGAAGCCAAGATAGAGGGAACAATTGGACTGAAGAGATGAATAGGTGCAGGGCAATCAACTTAAGTCAAAATTAGGTAGATGGACGGAAATAAACATAACTGGTGGGGGCTGAAGGATTGCTAATTGCCTGACTACCATTAGCCATCCTTTTAAACTCTTGCTTTTGTTAGCAGAAATAGTGAAAGATTTTTACTTGGAGATATTGCTCTTGGTGGGCACTGCCCACCCTGCTGTGAGCTACTTCAATTTTTGTTGAATAAAAGCCATAACCTGAGCTAGCTTTTTCTTCAACCCGTCAACTTCGGCTGGCACTGTTTCAAGTTGAGCCAATTGTCTCTTCAGTTGATCGATCTCAACGCGCATTTGGGCAAGCTTCTGATTGAGTTCCTGAATTTCGTGGGCTCCGACGACTGCCGCTCCCGCTGCTTCAGGTACGGCTGCGGGGGCTGCGGGGGCTGCTGGAGTTGCCGCCAGTGGTGGCATTAATTTCCTCTTAGCCATCGCTGATTTGATGGCTGCAATCAGTTGCTTTTGGTCGAAAGGCTTGGGAACAAATTCAAAATATTTGAAGGGTTCGGGAATTTTTTCGGTGACTTCTTCCTTACGACCCGACATCAAAACTAAAGGAATCTTCCGGATCAGAGGGTGACTTTCAATCTCCTGAAAAACTTCCCAACCACTCTTTTTAGGTAGCAAGAAATCCAGCATGATCAGGTTTGGGTGTTCCTGATGGATCAGATTCATTCCTTCTACACCGTCTTGTGCTTCCAGAACTTCAAAGTTCCCCTGGGGTAACATATCTCGTACTGTCCTGCGAATGACTTTGCTGTCATCAATAACTAGAATCTTGTGACTTGGCACGACTGACTCCTTCGGTGGTAATTCAAAGAAAGACTACTATCTGTTAAAACGACTGCTATTTGCTCCAGACTGAGAACAATAGCTTAAGCAGAAAAACTTGACTTAAGGAAAAACCTCAATGATAACTAGCAATTTATATCCCAAGCATGTTGAGCAAGTAACCTACGAGTTCTATACTAGACCACGATAAAGCAGAGCCACCGTAGCTCGGCATTGCCAAGCCCGTGTTAAGGCCAACACAATTTATTGTTAGACATTCTCATCCCTCGGCAATCCTGACATAAATCCGCTCATCAAAACTCAAGGTATGATTCTAGATTAATCTGCTCTAGTAAGAAAGGGCAAAAAATCAAGGCAGGATCAGACTTCCGGTTAAATGTATTAACATTTGTATCATACAGATCCTTAACTCTAGCTGATAACTCACTGCCACTCTCATGGATCAGCCTTCCACAACTCAGTCAGAGCGAGTCCAGTGGCGATCGCAAATTGAGGCGCTGCCCGAGTGGTTGCGCCTTTCTATTGGGAAAGCTAGCGAAATCTCCACTGTACAGCGAATTATTAAGCAACGTCAAATCCACACGATTTGCGAAGAAGGACGCTGTCCCAATCGGGGAGAGTGCTATGCCCAGAAGACAACAACATTTCTGTTAATGGGGCCAACTTGCACCCGTGCCTGTGCTTTTTGTCAAGTTGACAAGGGTCACGCGCCCATGCCATTAGATCCAGAGGAACCGCAAAAGGTAGCAGAAGCAGTGCAGCTGCTGGGCTTGCGCTATGTGGTGCTAACATCCGTAGCCAGAGATGATCTGCCAGATGGCGGGGCGGAGTGGTTTGCCGCCACGATCATATCGGTACTACGACTGAACCCAGATGCTCAAATTGAGGTGTTGACGCCAGATTTCTGGGGCGGCAGAGACGATGGGGAAATGACGGCAGTACGGAAACAACGCCAACGGATTGCCACCGTAGTGAATGCTAAACCAGTCTGTTATAACCACAATATCGAGACAGTACAACGCTTACAGAGACGGGTGCGGCGGGGTGCTCAGTATGAGAGATCGCTTGATGTCCTACGTTTTGTTAAGCAGCTTGACTCCTCTATTCCCACTAAATCTGGGTTAATGCTGGGACACGGGGAAACAGCAGCCGAAGTGATTGAGACAATGACGGATTTGCGGACAGCTGGTTGCGATCGCCTCACTCTCGGTCAGTATATGCGCCCCTCATTAGAACACTTGCCTGTGCAAAAGTATTGGACGCCAGAGGAGTTTGACTGGCTGGGCGCGATCGCCAAGGATATGGGCTTTGCCCACGTCCGCTCTGGCCCTCTAGTGCGTAGTTCCTACCACGCTGGAGAGAATGCCTAGGATTGACTAGCCTTAAAAATTCTCCCTAATGAATTGCGCCATGGGGGGGCACTATTTGGTATTTTTTAAAGAAGTCGGGGTGGAACTACCTGACTCAAAACAGCTTCCGCACTTCCGGAGGAAATAAGAAGCCTGCGATGTACCAAAAGTCAGCGTCAGGTTTGTTCATTAAATTCTAAAATTAGGAGACTAACTTTATGGCTACTGCTCAAGCTAAGAAGCCGACTGGTTCTGTACCAGAAACGGGTAAACCTCCATACCCATTTCGCACCATCATTTCACTGATCCTCTTAGGTGGCAACATCTTGATTGCCGCCATCTATTTCCATGTCGTCAATCCCTAGTCGTTGAGGGACGTGAAGAGTAAATAGTGGGCAAAAAGTCAAAAGTGATAAGTATTTATACTTACGATTCACTCTGCACTTTAAACCCTCCACTCTTTACTCTTTTGTTTGGATAAATAGTTTCTGCTCTGTCTAAGCATTGTTGGGTTATTTAGCCTCCTTATGCATGTTCGTCACTATTGACCAAACTTTTGTTTGGCTTGTTGATAAATTTCTACAGTAATCGTTTTTTGCCCTGCCTCTCGTGCAAACTGTTCGATTTTTCGCCTAGCAGCGGGACGGACAAAAAAGGGAATCTCTTTAAGTTTAGTTTCAGCTTCGGGTGTCCATTCCACGGCGTCTCGCTGGTTGGGGTTAGTCATACAGTTGTCCTCCTAATCTGCTTTTTCCACATCTTCCCTTGGAATAGCTCACTTTTATGAGCATAGCAAG
>CAZZWA010000338.1:1197-6841 GCA_964657555.1 uncultured Microcoleus sp. | reverse complement strand
GGGGGTAGGTACGGGGCACTATCCCTACAACCCGTAAAAAACTAGTTGACTGCCAGAAAGCCGCACCTGACAAGTGCTCGCCCTAACCGCTCCTGGCAAATATTGACCATTGCAGATTTGCTAGCGTTAAATAGGAACATCCGCACTCCTCACTCTCGCTCCCCCTCATGTCAAACAATTCTCCTTTGATTCAAACCCTGAGTCCAGAGCGCTTTGTCGGGTGGAGCATGGACTTCATCGGAGCTGGCTATACAGGACTGTTGGTCAAAAATGGTCGAGTTGTGCGCACTCTGGTGCCTGGGCGACATTTCAGCTTTGCACTACCATTACTAGAACAATGCCAACTGATTCTGGTAGATACTAAAGTCCGTAACCTAGAGATCGTGTCTCAAGGGGATTTTCTATCTAAGGATCAGTTCTTGATTAACTTGTCGCTCAGCGTCATGTATCAAGTGGTAGATCCGAAACGAGTGGCGTTGGAATTGTCTGACCCGCTTGCCGCTTTCACTAGCGCCGTTACCGATAGTATGGGAGTGGCGATTAGTCAATTTTCAATGCAACAGCTGGTTACTCAGGGACGAGTGCAGTTGCGGCAGTACCTGCTTGACCATGCAGCAGCTACCTATTCTTTGGGCTTTTCCCTAGAAGATGTGCGAATTAGCGATATTAGCTTTCCTCAGAGTTCCGGCGTGATTCGCCAAGTTGAGGGCATGAGTGCTAGGCAGGAAGCTGAACACTTAGCAGCACTGCAAGCACAAATAGCTGAAGCGGGTAGGCCAATTGTGCAACCCCCCAGCCCACCTACAGCTCCCATACAGCAGGTTAACGTAATTTCTGCTCAAGCAACCCCATCAAACACTGCTGCATGGACGATGGAACCAGATGCCACACTTAGGGAACTGCAAGGGAAACTAGAAAGAGCGAGTTTGCCAAACGTCAAGGATCAGCCAGTGCTTGCCCCCACGGTTCTGCATCAGGATGAGGGCGATCGCACTTTAGCAACTCTTGTCCATCGCTCATCTGGTAATGTCATCGTGTTGTCAACCAATCCCTTCACGATTGGACGAGAACCAAGTAATAGTCTGGTACTCGAAGATCCTCTGTGTTCTCGCTACCACGCTCAGATCCGTCAAGTTTCTGAAGTACAGGGTCAACCCCGCTATCAACTGGTGGATGTTGGGAGTTCCAATGGCACCTTTGTCAGCAATCAGCGACTTACTCACAACCAACCCTTCTGGCTGAGTTCTGGTCATGTGATGAGAATTGGTAATCAAGAGTGGACTTTTTCAGCTTGAGCAAGGAACCATGCGTGATTGACCAGAAAACGGGAGAGCGTGAGAGGGGGAATTGCACTAGTTTGCCAAGATTTTAAATCAATAGACACATGGTGAAAGCTTGCCAGTGATTGAAATCATTCAGTTAAGAAAATTGTAGCGACTGTCTTAAAAGTCAAGCGATCGCTGGAAGTTTCCGCAGCCGAGTAAAATCATCTGGGTGGAGTAGAGCCTCAGTTCAGTATTCAAAATAAGGGATAATATCCGCTTTGGAGTAATTACCGTACTTGTAGGTGTCTGGTTGCTGAAACCTTTGTTCGCTTGACATCATATGGCTATAGAGAGGTGAAATATCTACCCTCTCTGACAATAGGAGCAATAGTCATGGGAAGAGTTATACAACTGGTATCAAATGATGGCTTTGCAGCTTCTAGGATACCAATTCCTGAAACTGTCCCTTCTGATGACGAGTTGCTAGATGCTTACTCACAGGCAGTTATTCGTGCAGCCGAAAAGGTCAGCCCATCGGTTGTCAACATAGAAGTTCGGCAACGCCTAAGAGGTGGCAGGGGAAATAATCCACGCTCATCACAAGAGGTGGGAGGCAATGGCTCTGGCTTCATCTTTACCTCAGATGGTTACATCCTGACCAACAGCCATGTGGTCAGTAATGCCACAAACATTGATGTCACTCTCTCCGATGGTCGCCGTTTTCAGGCAGATTTGGTAGGAGATGATCCAGATACAGATTTGGCAGTCATCAGAATCCATGCGCCCAATCTGATGATTGCTGCACGTTTGGGGGACTCACAATCGGTAAGAGTGGGTCAGCTGGTGATCGCGATCGGCAATCCTTACGGCTTTCAATGCACAGTAACGGCTGGAGTCGTAAGTGCCTTGGGACGATCGCTCAGAGCTAAGTCCGGTCGGCTGATTGATAATGTGATCCAAACGGATGCCGCCCTTAACCCAGGTAATTCAGGTGGGCCTTTAGTTACATCCCGTGGCGATGTTATTGGTGTGAATACTGCTGTCATTCTGCCAGCCCAAGGCATTTGCTTCGCAACCGCCATTAATACGGCAAAGTATGTCGCTGGTCAACTGATCAAAGATGGTGCAATCCGGCGCAGCTACATCGGTGTAGCTGGGCAAACCGTGGAACTACCTCGCCGCCTTGTGCGCTTCTATGACTTGCAAAAAGAAAGCGGTATCTTAGTTGTCTCATGCGAGAACGACAGCCCTGCGCAGAAGGCAGGTTTGCTGGCAGGAGATGTCATCGTCGGTTTTGAGCAGCAACCAATTGGTAGCATTGATGACTTGCATAAGGTATTGACACAAGAACGGGTGGGAGTGCGATCGCCATTAACGATCATCCGCCGCACTGAAAAACTGGTGATCGAGATTGTGCCGCAGGAATCAAAGCCAAATCCGTAGCCCGCGGTGGGAGAAATTATCTACAGAAGGCGAGGAGAGGGTGTGGGAAGAGGGTTTCCTTAACCAGTGACATGCCTTTCAAGCAGTACAATTTGTGAGTGTAGCAGATTAGCATAACGCAGTGAATTGCTGAACAAGACAGGAGTTTCACCATGGCGAAAATTGTCCGCTTTCACACGACAGGGAGCGCTGATGTGCTCAAGATTGAAGACCTTCCTACTCCTGAACCTGGGGAAGGAGAGGTTCGGTTGAAGGTCGAGACTATCGGCCTTAACCGTGCCGAGATTATGTTCCGTGAAGGACAGTACTTAGAAGCACCGAGTTTCCCTTCACTTCTTGGCTACGAGGCTGCGGGTGTTGTCGATGCTATAGGGCCAGGAGTCAACGGCATTCAAGTGGGCGATCGCGTCAGCACTATTCCCGCCTTCTCCATGAGGAACTACGGTGTTTATGGAGAGAGTGCTGTGGTTCCAGCCCATGCGATCGCCACCTATCCCCCCAATTTATCGACTGTAGAAGGTGCTGCCATCTGGATGCAGTACCTCACAGCCTACGGTGCGCTCATTGAGTATGGCCAGATGAAACAGCAGGACTATGTGCTAATTACTGCCGCCAGCAGTAGCGTGGGATATGCCGCCATTCAGCTGACCAAGGCAGCTGGCGCAGTAGCGATCGCCACTACCCGCACGAGTGCCAAAAAACAGTTACTCCTCGACGGTGGAGCCGCTCACGTCATTGTCACAGACGAGGAGGATTTGCCGTCCAGGGTGCAGGAAATTACCTCAGGTCATGGGGCTGACCTAATTTTCGACCCAGTCGCTGGGCCATTTCTGGAAACATTAGCTCAAGCAGCTGCTCATGGAGCAACTATCTTTGAGTATGGTGCTCTTAGCAGTGCGGCAACGCCCTTCCCACTGATAACTGCCCTACAAAAGGGTTTGCTCGTGCGAGGGTACACGCTTTTCGAGATTGCCTCCGATCCTGAAAAGCTTGCTCGGGGCAAACGCTATATCTATGACAGTCTGCAATCTGGGGCACTTAAACCTGTCATTGATCGCACTTTCCCGCTCGACAACATCGTTGAGGCTCATCGCTATATGGAATCTAACCAACAGAACGGCAAGATTGTAGTAACGGTTTGAGCAACTCCACCGCGTATCCTACGGTTTAACTGCTCTGAGCGGTCAATCGCTATACTTGGCACGGGCACGGAGGGAGCTTTTACGGATGATGGGGGAACACGGGGATTCGGCATTGCTTTCCCCATCTCCTGAGCGACTAAAAGCTCAGATGATCACCGAGTGCAGGATATTTAGCAGATGGCAAAGTTTAAAAACAGAGACAGAGAATGTGAGAGCTACAGTATTTGAACACTCAACCTCAGCACATTTCTCATCTAATAGCCATGTAAAAAACTAAGAACTACGCTGTAGGTGATTAACTGGCATGATGTTGAGGAGCTTGTTTCACCGATTGTATTGTCCTTGATTCTGACTGGGGTACGAATAGAGTGGTGGCACATTGGATGTTACCCCCTGGTTGGGGGAGGAATAAGTATATGGGGAGTATGGTACTCCCTGGTTGGGAGAGGAATAAGTATATGGGGAGTAGTTACTAACTCCACTAGGCTGAATGCCAGACTGTGGTTGATAGGGAGAGTTGCTAAACCCACTAGGCTGAGTGCCAGACTGTGGTTGATAGGGAGAGTTATAACTAGGCGTGTAACTAGGTGTCACTGGCGCTACCGATGGTGTTGTTGGGATTGGGGGCACTCCTGGCACTGACTGGGGCTGGGTTGGATCGGGGTAGGAAGTTGAAGGACTGATAGAACTCGTATTTGGAGGGAGACTATAACCTGTCGTACTGGGGATTACAGGTGCTGCTGGCTGTATACCTGTCTGACCAGTATAAGTCGGGGCAGAAAGGGTTTGCCCTGATGGATAGGCAGGTGTCTGAGTCGCGGCAGATGAGGCAGTAGAATTTGTAGTCTGTGGTGTTTGGTTTAAAGCTGCCTCTAAGGGGCTTACAGCTGTTGTGCTTTGGTTGCGGTTAGCTGAATTAAAGCTGTTGACACCGATAAATGGGCTATTTGTTGCTGCACTAGGATATGATGTTGAGCTTTGGTTTTGAACACCTGAATCAGAGCCAATCACAGGCGTAGAGCGATCGCTAGTGGTGAAAGGGCCTGAATTTAAAAGGTCTTGTGCTGAGGAGACAAAAGGATTATAAAAGTTTTGCTTATATGTTGATGTGTCGGAAGTCCCGGAAACTGGCATTCCTAAAGGAGGAATACTACTAGTCTGAGACTGTGATAATTGTTCCCGAGTAGACTGATCAAATAAACTCTCAGGTCGTCCAGCTTGAGATTGGGAGTTCCCCATTGTTATCGGGGGTACAGGATGCGATTGTTCTAATTCTTTCTGTAGAACGGGTGAGCTATCAATATCAGCACCGATAGCAGCGATGTCTTTCTGAGAAGGGGTGGTGCCGTCAGGAGTCGTTGAGTCAGCCGCTTGCTCATTTCCAGATTCTTGGTCATTAGTGATGGCTTTAAGCCACTCAGGATGAGTAAAGTACTCCCAGCCAAAAAGTATCATCAGCAACAGTACGGCTGATGAACCCCAAACGGCTGGCCGCATCAGAGACTTTAAGCGGGCTTTGACATAACGAATAGATGCTGGGACTGGTTTATGAGATGGCATAGCTGTACTGCAAATGGGATCTGCACGAATAGGAAAGTAACATCTACACTTGAACCTAAATATCCCTTCCGGCTGCCAACATCCCCCTCAAAGATTGGAGCGTGGTGATCAGACATGGTAGAGCCACACTTGGCTGTGTTCCAGGAGTCCCTCTACCCATCTACACTCTAGCTTTGAGATAACTAATGCTAACGCTTGTGGAACTGATATCTACTAATTGACACTTTCAGCCCT
>CAZZWA010000338.1:0-1097 GCA_964657555.1 uncultured Microcoleus sp. | reverse complement strand
TCAGCACGCAGCCATGCATCAAGATAGACTTGTTCAAATAAGTCACGTTGAGCATGGCTACCACCAATCTCATGCAGGCGAGGCAGAGTTGGCCTGAGTTGGGCGATCGCTCTTTGCCAATCTCCTCTGGCATGGGCAACCATGCCTTTAGCAGCTGGCACTGCCACTTCAATCCATACCTGCTGAATGTAAGATTTGACTGTTTTCGCGTAGGCTTGCATGCTTAAAAGCATCTCAGTCACTAATTCATCTTGACCTGCCCTAGAGAGGGCATAAACATAATGCAAATCTTGAAAGGGCAAAGCGTGTTCGTGAATTCGTGAGATCAGGTAAGCAGCAATTTCTGGCCAGCGGTTGCCTACTTCTACCCCTCTTAATTCCAAGCGTAACAGTAGTGAAATAGCACCTACTTGGTCTTTAGAAGACTCTTGCCAAGCGCGACCCCAAATGTACTGATCATACAGTGACAGAACTTTTTGAATATCTTCTTTTTCTAAGTAGTAAAGGGCTATGTGCCACCAGTTATGGGTGTATAGCATAGAGTTGCAATTCTCCCACGTATCTTTTAGGCTTTCCATCCAGGCAATGCCTTCATCAAGCCGACCTTGCGTTTCCATCACATGAGCTACAGCATGATGAGCCCAAGGATTGTGACGGTTTATTGCTGTCGCCCGTCGCCCCCATTCTTCAGCTTCTTGGAGGCGATGACACTGTTCTAAACCGAAGGCAATCATGCCCTGTAAGTAGTGGTTTTCGCGATTATCAGGTAAAACTCTTTCGGCAATGTGCAGCAGACCTTCTTTATTTCCTTGGTAGAAGTAGTGATATTGCCCCATTTGGATGGAGAGCAGGTCACGGGGAAACTTCTCGGCAATCTCTTCATGGTAGGCGATCGCTAATTCTGTATCGCCTGTTGCCCAAGCATCAATGGCCCTGACATAAAGTTGCTCGCGCTCATTCGCCTCTGGCAAATATTTTTTAGCCGCTTGCAGATAGGGCACAGCTTGCCTAAAAGATAAGTCACTTTCCAGGGACAGGTAATAAGTTGCCGCCTGAGCATTTGCCATAACACAGTCTGGATCTGCCTCAATACCTTT
>CAZZWA010000337.1:2035-6955 GCA_964657555.1 uncultured Microcoleus sp. | reverse complement strand
TATTCTATGTGTCTACGGAAAATCCGTGAATTTCCACCGACCCTGCCCCCCCTGCCTCCCCTGCTCAAGATTTAATTTAAAATGTGGCCAAGGCATAGGGGAGTATGTAAAGTTATTTAACTTTCAATTTTGAATTCAAAAATTGTCAAGGCTTAACCCGCCAAATCTTAATCGTGCCATCATCACCGCTACTGGCCATAATCTGACCATCTGGACTAAAGATAAAGTCATAACTCCGCAAGACGCTTTTCTTTTCGCCAGTGGCCAGGTTCCACAGTGTATCACCACTGGCTAAAGTCTGACCATCTGGACTAAAGGCGATCGCACCACTAGATGCTAGGGTGTTTTTCATCTGACCAGTGCTGATGTTCCACAGCTTGGTTGTCTCGTCACGCTCAGCGCTACTGGCTAAAGTCTGACCGTCTGGACTGAAGGCGATATGAAGAACAGCGTTTGAATGCCCCGTAAGAGTACTTTTTAGCTGACCAGTGCGAACGTTCCACAACCTAATCTTCCCATCCTGATAGCCACCAGCTACAATCTGACCGTCTGGACTAAAGACGACGGAACGCGTAAATTCTGGGTTTGGCTCATTGATTTTAATACTGCCTAGCAGTTTACTGGTACGCACATTCCAAATTGCTATATCAAAAATAGTGCCACCAGCAAGGAGTTGACCATCTGGACTAAAGGTGATGCAGTAAAGGGTATGACGGTCGTCTTTGATTGTGCCAAGCAATTTGCCAACGCGCAGGTTCCATAGAGTGATGACGCCATCAGCATCAGCAGCAGCAATGGTTTGGCCATCTGGGCTAATAGCGAACTCATTTGCAGCAGCTGTGATCGTGTAAGTGCTTCTCAGTTCGCCGGTACGCGGGTTCCATAATTTGATTGTACTGCGCGAGCGTCCCTCAACTTCGTCATCCCAAGCACTACTGACTAGAGTCTGGCCATCTGGACTAAAAGCGAGGTAACCAACGTTGTGTAAATGTGCTTTAAAAGTCTTTGTAGGACTAAAGTAGGCTAGGAGTTGCTGCAAGCTTGTTAGCAGGCGATCGCCCCACAGATGTTCCTGAATTCTCTGCAAATCTGGGACTTTGGAATCAGTATACAGACCTGCCGAACTCAGGATAGCCGATGCGATCTTCACGCCTCGTTCGCGATCGCCCTTGGCATAGAGGGCTGTTGCCAGTGCCAGTTGGGGTGGGGCTTCCTTTTGGTCAATTTCAACAGCAGTTTGCAACTGGCGGATTGCTCCTTCCACATCTCCCTGTTCGTATTTGACTAGCCCCTGGTTGAACTCAACTGGAAAGTTCTGGGAACCTACTGTGCTCGCTTTTTGCGAATAGGCTAAGAGTCCCTTAAGATCTGCAAGCAGCCGTTGACTCAAAAGATTTTTCGTTAGAGACTCCAAAACACGATTTTCATTAGTCTTTAACAGAGCAAATACCATTGCTAGTCCCCTGTCGCGATCGCCCTTTGTATAGAGTGCTGCTGCTAGCGCTAGTTGGGGTGTCACGGCTTTGCTATCAATTCCCATAGCGGTTTGCCACAGACGGATTGCCCCTGCTAAATCTCCCTGTTCGTATTTGAGTTGCCCCAAGTTAAACACAGCAGGCAAGTAGTTAGCATCTTGGGTGATCGCTCTTTGATAATAGGCAATTGCTTCAGGGAACTGATTGACTTGGAGGGAGCGATCGCCTAAAGCAGTAAGGGCAAAGGCAAACGTAGACGTGGCGGGAATGTCTGTTGCTGAGGTGAGGTCAAGAAAGGTTTTGATGGGGATGCCCAAGTTAAACCCCGATTTGACATCAACTGTACTGCCAGTATCTGGATTGTAAACAGGTTCTCCCTCTGCCCGTCCGTGAATGCCGATAACGCGACCTTGGGCATCTAATATAGGGCCACCACTCATCCCGGAACGGGTAATATTGGTATATACCAAGGCATAGCCACCTTCTAATGGTTTCAGGGCTCGACCGGAAATGCTGCCTGGGGTCATTTGATATATGCGTTCAGTAATGGCACGTCCAGGGTGAGGCCAACCCGCGATATAAATCGTTGTGCCCTCCTTTGCTGCCTCAGAATCGCCTAGTTGGGCAACCCGGTAACTTTGATTGCTGGTAAACTGCACAACAGCTAAATCCACCCCTGGCAGTTTTTTCACCTGACGATAGTCGAGGGCATGTTTTGTGCCATCGGCAGTGAAAATTTCATATTCATCTTGAGTCGCTACAACATGCTTAGCTGTGAGGACGTAGTAAGTGTTGCCTTGCTTGGCAATAATCACGCCCGACCCAGGATTCTGCCCGTTAATGACAACAGTCACCTCTTTTGCTTGGGTAGCGATCGCCTGCTCACTTGCTGTTTGAGGACAGGCAACTGGCGATTGTATCACTACGATCGCTGCACCAATCAGCGCTGCCGGTAGTCTAGAGGAAAAATTTTGAGACATCTTACACTCTCAACCAAACACAAAAGTCAACGTGCCAACTGCCAAATCTTAACTATCCCGTCATTTCCACCGCTGACGAGGGTCTGTCCATCTGCACTAAAGGCAACAGAGGTTACGTATATGCTTTGCCCTTTAGAACTGCGCACTTCCAGGGTATGCAGCAGTTGCCCAGTGTACAGATTCCAAAGCTTGATCGTACTGTCATAGCTGCTACTGGCGAGGATATGCCCATACGGGTCAATAGCAACCAAAGTCACCGTCTGGGAATGTCCTTTTAGAGTATGCAGCAACTCACCAGTACTGGGATGCCAAATTTTGATGGTAGCGTCATCATCATTGCTACTGTTTTCGCGATCGCCGCTTTCCTTGTGACTGTAACTGCCACTGACGAGCGTTTGTCCATATGGACTAAAGGCGACAGAATTCACAATGTTGGCATGTCCTGTCATGGTGCGTAGCAACTTACCAGTATCCAAGTTCCAAAGCTTGATGGTTTTGTCTGTACTGCCACTGGCGAGAGTCTGACCATCCGGACTAAAGGCGACAGAATTTACATAGTCTGAGTGACCCTTAAGGGTATGCAGCAATTCACCCGTTCGCAAGTTCCAAATCTTGATATTGGCATCTTCCGCACTGCCACTAGCAAGAGTCTGACCATCTGGGCTAATGGCGACAGATCTGACAGAGTATGTATCTCCAGTCAGGGTATGCAGCAGCTGTCCCGTACTTAGGTGCCAAATTTTAATAGTTCCATCTTCACTGCCACTGGCAAGGATCTGACCATCGGGAGTAAAGGCGACAGAATTCACAGCTTTTGAATGCCCTGTGAGGGTGCGCAACTCTTTGCCAGTGCTTTTGTTCCAAATCTTGATGGTCTGATCGGAACTCCCGCTAGCAACAGTCTGGCTATCTGGACTGATGGCTACGCAACCCACCCATTTTGTATGCCCCGTCAGCTTGTTTGCTAGAGCAAAGTTGTCTCCCAAATAAGACAAATTCAGACCGTTTTGGGCAGCAAGTTTCACAAAGGTATTGATGGGAATGCCCAAGTTAAACCCAGATTTGACATCAATTGTTGTCCCAGTGTCCGGATTGTAAATTGGTTCTCCCTCTGCCCGTCCGTGAATGCCAACCACATGACCTTGGGCATCTAACACGGGGCCACCACTCATGCCAGAACGGGTGATATTGGTGTAAACCAAGCCATAGCCATCTTCTAAAGCCTGGAGTGGGCGACCGGAAACGGTGCCTTTGGTCATCTGGTAGATGCGCTGTTTAATAGCGCGTCCGGGGTGGGGCCAACCAGAGGTAAAAACAGTAGCCCCCTCGGTCGCTTGATCAGAATCGCCTAACAGGGCAACGCGGTAGTTTTTATTACTAGTAAATTGCACAACCGCCAAGTCTACTCCTGGCAGTTTTTTCACCGTGCGGTAGTCTACGGTGTGTTTTGTGGCATCAGAGGTGAGAATTTCATATTCATCTTGGGTGGCAACAACGTGCTTAGCAGTCAGGACGTAGTAAGTGTTGCCTTGCTTGGCAATGATCGCACCCGATCCGGGATTTTGCCCGTTGATCACCACCGTCACGTCTCTAGCCATGCTGGCGATCGCTTGTTCATCAACTGTTTGAGGGTGGGCGACTTGCGGCTGCATCACTACGATCGCCGCACCAATCAGCACCGCCGATAGTCTAGAGGAAAAATTCATCGTTCTCTCACCTGCCAAATCTCAATGATGCCGTCATGATTACCGCTATCAGAATCTGACCATCTGGACTCAAGGCAACATTCTTGCCTTTGAGCACAACTTTAGTCCGAGAAGAATTTTCAATCGTGAAAACGGATCGCCCGAACTCTACTGGGAATTAGAGTGGGATACTCACCGTTTAAATATTTATCCAGGCTGATGTAGACGCGGGTATCTGTTTCACTGATGGGAGCACTAGAAGCAACACGGATGCGGAATATCCTTTGCAGAGTTGCTCTGGGATTACTTTCATCATCAGATTTAAGAGTGAGTAACACGCCGCTACAAGGCTGATTCTCTTTTTGGGCGACGCACGCTACCAGTTGACCGTTCTTTCTTTCAGTGGTGATATATCTGAGCATACCGCTGTTGTGATAAGTCTGGAATCTTTCCGAAACCTCCTCACAGAGCTTTTGAGGGGGATCGCCGGAATCGCTTAAATTTGAGGAATTCCAGAGAATCAGCGGCACTTCTCCTTTTGGGGTGCGGGCCATGGTTGCTGGGGCACCGTTGCTGGTACCGCAGAAGAAAGTTGTGGTTTCAGCTTGACTGGGCTGACTGATCAGAGTTGCCGCACCGAGGGCGATCGCCATCGCCGAAGATATTTGAGCACAGGGCAGTGTTTTGAGAATCATGTCTGGCACCTAGCGAAGAAGAAATTTGCTGGTTTAAGCTCATCCAACCCCTAAAGGGAGTGGGATTTCGCGGTAATTGGTTTTT
>CAZZWA010000337.1:0-1935 GCA_964657555.1 uncultured Microcoleus sp. | reverse complement strand
TTCAAGATGTTCAACAATGTGAATGAAACCTGTAAAAACAGGTGCAGCTTCTGCGCGATCGCCTTTTGACTGCCAAATGATGATAGGATTCATGATTATGTCTACGAAGTTGAATCGGGACATTCTCCTAAGCCCCAAAAAATGCTTTCTGACAGGGTGAATACTGCCCAGCAAATGGGAGTCAAAAGTTAGCACCCGCTCAACCAACAAGGAGCCAACTAATGCCTAACCAACCCGACGAAAACCTGCTGGCGCCAGCTTTAGCTCAGCTCTTAATCAGAGCTATTAAGCAGGCTGAAAATAATTTTAGTGAGCTGCAAGAGCTGGCGCGAACCTTCACTAACGCTAGGTTGAGTTGTCTCAATCGAATGCAGGAGATTAAGGGGCTCAATCTCAACCGGGATGCAAAGCAGTCTGAACAGAAAGAATGGTGGAAAGATTGTTCTAATGGCTGGAGTACGGGCGATAACTGCCCAAATTGCGGAAAGTTTCTTTGCTAGAAATTAAACTGCATACAAACTTGAGCGATCGCGTCTTGAAAGGGTGGAAAAACCAGGTTTATGGAAACTGGAAACTCACTCTGATTTAACATATGGTTACGTAGAAGCAACTGAGTTTTCGACGACGGTGTGCTTGCTCTATCAAAGCGCAGCTACCAGATTAAATGGTGCCATGACAGAAACACTCAGCAAAATTAAAGACTTCTTTAGCTAAGGAGAAAAGTTAGATTTTAATTGGGCAGCGATCGCCTTCAATAACTCGTTAAGCTGCACTGTTTTTTCTAGGTATTCATTAGCACCCATTTGTAAGGCTTGTCGGTGCTTATCCGGATCGGCTTCAGCCGTAAGAAAAATGACTGGTATTTTGGCTGTGGCTAAATTATTACGCAATTTATTGAGAACCATTAACCCATCAATTCCGGTTATATTCATATCACTAATTATCAAATCTGGCTGTAGTTCCTTGGCTAACTTTACACCAATTTTACCATTGTCAGTACTAATCACATTAAAGTTATTTAAGCTGAGGATATCGACTAAAACTGAAGAAAAAGCTTCATTATCTTCAATTAGCAAAATTTTTTTCATTAAATTTCAATGTATTTAATTTATATTCAATTTAAGTACATATAGCTTCATTTACTAATATATCTAAAGTATGATTAATCTGCACCCTATCTGGACATTCTCATTGGGTCATTTCCGTGGCTATTAGTCCAGATGGGCAAACTATAGTCAGTGGCAGTCGAGACAAGACCATTAAGATTTGGCATGGGGCTACAGGAAAACTGCTGTACACCCTAGTAGGACATTTAGACGCGGTTAATGCTGTAGCCGTTAGCCCGGATGGGCAGATGCTGGTCAGCGGTAGTCAAGATCAGACCATCAAGCTATGGCAGATAGTCACGGGGAAACTACTATACACTCTCTGCGGACATTTAGATGCGGTTAATGGGCTCGCGATCAGTACAGATGGGCAGTTGCTCATCAGTAGCAGTCAAGACAAGACTATCAAGATTTGGCGTCTGGAGACCGGACAATTGCTTCATACCTTAGAAGGCCATAGGGCTGGGGTTTGGTCAGTTGCCATCAGTACTGATAGACACACACTTGTCAGTGGTAGTTGGGACGAAACCATCAAGATTTGGAGTTGTGATTGATGCTGAGTAGCCTTTAGGCGAGCGATGAGTGTAAAAGCATCTCGGCTCAATACCGACCTGTACACATCTGTGAATGCGCTTACACAAATATGACGTTTTATCAGTTTACAGATTACAAATAGTGGGTAAAACCCATTGCCACTGAGGAAATTTCCGCAGCCTGTATAGTAACCCAGTCAGCATGAATCAAGCAGAGTTCACAAAAGCATTTACAGGATTGACCCAAAGACAGCAGGAGGTGTTGTTGAAGGTGATGGCGGGAGAAAAAGATGCAG
>CAZZWA010000336.1:4668-6959 GCA_964657555.1 uncultured Microcoleus sp. | reverse complement strand
TATTAGCCAGGGAATTAATTCCCTGGCGGGTCATCGGGTAGGTGCAAGATCTCAGGTACTCAATGACAAACGTGTCAGATGTTTTAAGTGGGAAATACACCTCTTTTAGGCTTTGTCCCAACCGCTCAATTTCTGCTTCTTGTCCCACAATAAGTGGCAAATCTTGTTCTAATACTTTGTCCAACATAAAGTCTGCATGTACGAATGCCGGATTGTCCAATGCTGCTAGTGTCGGGATAACCTCCACATCAGCGGCTTCTTTTATTTGAGAAAGTCTTGAAGGATTTATTACCAAGTTTAAAAGCAATTTGGTACGCCAGAAATAGGCGTCTAATACCTGAAAGGTTATATGTAGCTTAAAATAATGTAAAATTTTGTAAAGAAGTATAAGGAGCAACATCTGTGACGACTAATCCTGGATTCGGCAAAGTTAAGCCCAGCAAAAAACCAACTAAGTCCACCGCCAAACGAGTCAAAGCTGCTAAGCAGTACGACAAGATGAAAGCGGATGGGGTGCCAGAGTTTAATATTTATATTCGTATCCAGGGTAAAAAGAACTGGTATCCAGCCGGTTCCTTAGCGGTGAATCGCACCAGCCTAATAGATCAAGCAATCTTTCAAGAAGAAGAAAACTTGCGTCAAGGAGCTTTCCGCTTGTATCCAATGCTGCGTAAGAACCAAAACCAGTTGGAATATGGCCATAAGCTCAAGGGGTCTGAATTTGCTGATGAGCCGATCCAGGTTGCCGTTCGCCCCAAGCCATCTGTCCCTAACTTTTTCCAATCGGCGATCGCTAAGGTACAGAATAGCTTCTCTACGCTGCTGAAGCGTGGTTGAATCCTTCAAAACAGCTCAATATTGGTTGCCAATAAGCTCTGCAACCGATTCAGCTGGCTGCCCACTTGGTAGAGTAGATCTCCTTTCCCCAACAAGTAGGCAGCTGCTGTTTGTTGACTTCCCAGCACAATCACTGAATCTGCTTCACTCGCTGTCCGGAGCGCAACTCTTCCTGGTAAATTAGAGCGGATTATTGGAGTAACAACCTTGGCTTCAGGACGTTGGGTAGCGATGACGAGATGAATTCCCGCTGCTCTTGCCATAGCACCTAGCCGCTTGATGCTTAATTCTAGCCCATTGCGAATTTCCTTTTCTGCCATGAAGTCAGCGTATTCGTCGAAAATGCAGACAATGCGGGGCAAAGGCTGAGTCGCCTTTTGATTGTAAGTAGCTAAATCAGCACACCCAGCCGCCTCAAACCGTTGGTAACGCTTTTCCATTTCTGCCACTAACTCATCCATGAGTTCGATAGCGCGATCGCTGTCTTTAACCACTGGCGAATACAACCAGGGCATGTTTTCAAACTCTGGAAATGTCACCTGCTTAGGATCGACTAGGGCAATTTTCAGATGGTTTGGAGAATGACGAACGAGAAGACTGAGGAGGAGCGATCGCAGAAATTCACTTTTGCCACTACCCGTTGTGCCACCTACTAAGAAATGGCAGGTATTTGGATCGGATAAGTCTGCTTCCACCAATTGCCCCTCTAAGTCCACTCCAATCGCAATTTTCACTTTTGCTGTTGGTGGTAGAGATTGAGACTGAATATAATCTTCAAACCTGGCAACTTGCCTGTCAGAACGGGGTAAATCTACACTCACATATCCAGCTTGAGGTGCAATCAGCGGCGGATTGGCTAACCCTAGCTGCACCTGTAAATCAGCAGATAATCTCAGTAGAGAACTTATTCTAACGCCACGATGGGGTTTAAGCTTAACTCGGATAAAAGCTGGGCCAATGGCAGCCCCTTGGTAATCAACACCGATTTTAAAGGATTGCAGTGTGGCAACCAATGCTTCACCAGTCGCATCGGCGTTAAGAAGCGGCGTCACCACTGCTGGCGGTAGGGAGATAACTGAGGGTTTCACAAGTTCAGGTTTGTCTGCTTGTATACGAGTTGAATCACCGTCAGCGACAAAGAAAGTCTGACACTTCTGTTGCTGAGGGCAAATCTCGCATAGATCAGGCTGAGTGGTGGACGGTGGCGGATTTGGGTGAGGTGGTTCCCATGTCAGCCATTGCTGCATTTGCTGTAATTTATAAGGAATCAGCTGATGCACCGTGCTTTCTAACTGTTCCCAGGAATAATGATATTCCTTGAACTCTGGCAAAACGCAGTAAACAGCTGAGTCAACTGGCACCTTGCTCTTGCAAGAGAGCATATAACTGTAGAGAGCCACCTGGGCTAATTGGGCTGATGGATCTACAGGCTGATAGGTTTTGAACTCCACCAT
>CAZZWA010000336.1:0-4568 GCA_964657555.1 uncultured Microcoleus sp. | reverse complement strand
CCTGGGCTAATTGGGCTGATGGATCTACAGGCTGATAGGTTTTGAACTCCACCATACAGAGGCGCTGGAGTTCAAAGTTGAAGATTAAGCTATCAAATTCCCCCACGACTCGTTGCTGCGTACCATCTGGGAGATTGAAGTTATGCTCAACTCTGCGTTCCTGTAGGACAAAGGTTTTATGAATAACTTCCTCTGCACGACAATAACGCCGATTTACCACCAGTAATTCTGCCCACCGCTGGATGAGTCCTTTTAATCCCTGCCAGAGTTGAAGCAGTGCTGGTGCTTGGCTAGGATTTTGTTGACTGGCAGTTTGTAGGTAAGGGTAGAATGCCAGTTCGTATAATAGCTGCTGCATTTGAGAGGCGACTCTCTCTACTTTTAGCTGTTCTGCTGCTGGCTCAAACAAATCTTGAAATCGGGGTTCTTTTTGAGTAACACTAACAAATTTATCGGCTAATTGATGAAAGGCGTTACCAATCCCAATGGTAGTATTTGGTGGTAAAAATAGAGTATTTCCGCCAAAACGATGGTTTAAATAAAACAGACGAGAACACTCGAAAGCAACTCTGATTTTAGTAACGCTGAAAGACGAGTTCTCAGATTTAGGCTTTGGCTGCTCTGAGCCATTAACTTCCACATCAAAAATATTATTAATACTATCAGGATTAATTATTTCTAGTAAACTGCGATGTACCTGAGCTAGATAGACTGTATCCATTTTGGCATACTGTAGCTGCCGTTCGGTGAGCGGTCGTTGTCCCCAGTTGCTTGACTGCTCTGTTTTATCTACATTAGGGAAGTGGCAAAGTTCTTCTGCTAAGGTTTTGAGTTTTAAATTGGGCAATTTTCGGATATGGTCGGATATTTTTTTTGCTATCTTGGCAATTTTCCAGGTACAGGTGACATTCTGAGCTTGCTCTTTACCTAGGAAACTTAGATCATAAGCGGCATTGTGAAATACCTTTTCAATCTGGGGATTTACCATAATTTGATTAACAAAGTCTGCCACCAAATCAGGCTTATCTAAGACATCTAGAATATAAGTGCGATCGCCAGTTAAGTCTTTAGGATCAGCTAACACCTGAATTAAAGATATTCTGGGGTTAGAAGTTTGCCAGTCAGCGGTTTCTGTATCTAGCCAGAGGTTTTTGGCTAAGGCAAGTTTAAATATCGTTAAGCGGATTTCGGCAACTTCAGTAAGGTACTGCATCGGTTAGTATAACTTATGCTTATGAAATGAAGTTAAGTAAACAATATAAACTATAAGTTGTTTAAGACAAGACAGACTGATTGTGCTTCTATTTTTTCTTTAGGATTAATTATTTCAATTCTTTTTTCCTGACATAACTGCTGAATCAGTTTTTGCATTTCTGATTCATCGACTTCAGGAAACTGATCACAAGTATTGGCAATTAAAATTTGTCGCCCCATGAATTGCTCTCTAATAACTAAATTGAGCAAAAATTGTTTTGCCTGCTGGTGTTTAATTTCATCACCATTCTTGCCGTTATTTTTACCTTTAGGAACAATCCCTAAATGTTTTAATAAGCGACAATCATGTAAAATCTCTGACTGCCGAATTAAAGTTTGTAAATCGATCAATTTAGGCGTCTTATCAGCAATTACTAACTCTCCAGAAGTAGCGGAATTTACCATATTATGGTAAGTCGCTAGATAGTGAATAGAAGTTAAATCTGGGATAATGTGAGAGTGATGAGAATTTTTAAATATTTCCACATAGCGTCTGTAACCCTGATTATTTATATCACCTAATTTTTCAGCACGAATCAGATACAAAATTTGGCACTGCTTTTGATTAATTGCTGTCTGGCAAGCCTTGATCACATGGAAAAAGCTTGTCAAATTAGGATCTTCTGTCCACACAATCCCCAGAGGTTTAGACTGACCTGGCTGTTGATAGGTAAGAGAATAACTAGCATAAGTTGGGCTTGGCAAGAATTTAGTACGAATTTTTCCCACTTGCAAGGCAGCCAAGCTCTCTTGCAACATTCCAATCAAGTCTGTAGAGGAGAATTGACGAATTCGAGAAAATTTTGTTTGAGTTTTTTGGAACTCCTTTTGCCAAACCAGTTGAAAAGCTGCCATAAAGTCTGGTTTTTCAGGCTTTATGACGACAACACCATCACCGTTTACTAATTTTGCTTTGTAGGCTTTAAACAGGTGGCTACCCATCTGAAGTACATTGCGGGGATAAGTTCTGCCACCTGGAAATTTTTCCTCTAGTTCTTTCCTGGTTAAGGGATAAATAAGCGATGTAGGCTTTTCGTCTGCTTGCTGATGAAGCTGATGGAGTCGGCTTTCCCAAAGAGCTTCTGCTTGCTCTAGAGTAATGCTTTTTAGAGAAATACCTACATCAATCCTTGCTCTATCGGCTGGTTGAATACGATTTGCATTCTGTTGCCAGGTACTCCTCATAATACTAATAATAACGAAAAAGTTTTTTAGCTTCAGATTATGAATAATGGAGTTAACATTGAACAAAGATTGTAAATCGATATTGCCGTCTGGTAAGCGGGCGATATTATCGAGTTGGTCAAAGCACAGCACAATCGGTTTGGCATGGTGGAAAAGTCTGCCAAAATTAGACAATATATTTCGCGCTGCATCTTCATTATTAACAGAGCTGTTAACACCTAGTTTTTTCAGATCATCTCTATCTAGATCATCTCCGCGCAACCAGTCACAGGCCAAACGGTGTAAATCCGGCAAAAGCAGGTCATACAACACACCAAAAAATTCGTTAGCATTCTCTATATCTGTAGGATAAGTATCCCTGAGATTCGTGATAAACGCTCTCCGCGCATCTGCTATTTGCTTGACACTACTGGGTTGTTTGAATTCAGATAGGCTTTTGCTCCAGAGTAGTAACTGAGACTCTTGTTCTCCATCAGGAATTTTTACGAGGCTATCAACGGTATAGCGTAGGATATGCTGCCAGATGCGATCGCTCGTAGTAAATGGCTCAATGTAGACAAAAAATGCTGTTGCGTTGAGGGTGCGTTTGAGCCTCCCCAGTAGATAACTTTTGCCAGAACCAGAGTCTCCATAAAGCATTATAGTCCGGGTGCAATGATCTTTAGCAACCTGAGCCAGAATCTCTTTGATTTGAGTAATTTCCTGTTGATGAATGGAATCAACAGTAAGACCTGGTTTCTCCTCTTCCTGCCAAAAGTTACCAAATCTCCAAGTTACGGAGTCAAAAGGATTAACCTCTAGTTTAATAATATCCTCAATGGAAGTCATGACTAAACCTAGTTGCGCTAATTTACGATGATGAAGAACAATGGCCCGCCGATATCTTGTGGAATTCCAGCATCAATCTGTTCTGGGGTGTATGCAGTTACTTCTTGCAAGGAACTCAGCTCAATCCGGTCATTCCGTTGCAGGCGATAGAGAGTCTGATCTAAGTCTTCCCTTGACAAGGTTATTTGTAACTTTTGCCGCAGATGAAAAATTGGTAAATAATTTTCCGTACCTAGTTCTTGGTCTAAATTCCGAATCGTCTGTAAAATTTCTTCGTCACTAGGCTTGCTGGCGCTTGTCTCTAAGCGCAGGGGTTTTCGCATAAAGCGTAGGTAATTGGTTAGCATATCCAAGCTGAGAACAGGTTGAGTGCCTTTGGCGGTGTACTCTTCCCGCAAATACTTCTGCCCTCGCTCAGAAAGCCAGACTTCCTTAATTTTGGTCTCTAGCTCAATCAGACCTTTGTCTGCCAAACCCTGAATGATTGCTTGTCTATCTGCAACTGAGACATTTGTATTTCCCGGAGTAATTGCGCCCTTTTCACACGTCCGTAGCACCTTGATTTGCAAAGCTGTCAACGGCAACTCAGTGGAGTCTAACTTGAGCAAGGCTTTACCTGAGTGAGTAATCTTGAGTTTTTTCACTTCATAAGAACAGTCCACCAACTCGCGATCGCGCAGTTTGCGACAAATTCGTTCTCGTTCTACAGCTGTCGTTTTGGAATTGGGGGTAATTTTCGCTAAGGGTGCCCGATAATCAGACAAGTCCAACAACTTCAACAAGAACTTCAACTCAATTGCTTCCATTAGATCACCTCAGCCCCAAAGAACAGCAACAACCGAGAAATTAGGGATTGCTCAAACGTCAAACTTCGTCATTATTTTGACGAAAAAACTTAAAAATAGCTTCCGCTAATTTACCGTTTTTACCCTGAACGGGCGAAGCATTCAGGCGATAGTTTATGGCTCAAACCCTAGTTTTTTTGTCCGTAGGCGTTAGCCTTCCCGCAGGGTATGCTTCGCCCCTACCCCTAATTTTGATTACTGGACCAATGCTCTAGAGTTCCCAGGCAGCACTTGGTATCCAGATGCCGCTCCTTTTATAGTACATAATACTACAAATACTCAATTTGGGTGACTAACTCTTCAGAGTGTGGCGAGAGAAAAAATTCCAAATTTCCAGGCTAGCATTCAGAAACTGGGAAGGCCCAGAACCACCAGGCCAAATATGCCCACCACCTTTCAACTTCACTAACTCAACCTCTGTACCTGCTTGACATTGATGGTAGCGGGCAACTTCAA
>CAZZWA010000335.1:4756-6970 GCA_964657555.1 uncultured Microcoleus sp. | reverse complement strand
TAGAATTCAGCCTTCTGTTTTTTGATAACGGCTGATGCCAATTTCTTGAGTTGCAGTTGATAAACCTGCGGATTCTTCTGCTTACGTATCATTTTGTTCACGATTCACTGTGAACACAGTGAATCGTGAATAAATAACAATCTAAGCTTTGTCTATGAAATCTTTTGCATGATCTTTAAGATCTTCTACAGTATGGATTGCAGACGCTTCGTTTTGCTTTGCTTGTCCTTCTATTTTGTCTTTCGTGTTGCCTGTCAATTCAGAAACAGCTTCTTGAACCTTGCCTTCAATATTTTTGGCAACAGCTTCCGCTCTTTTTTCAATACTCATATTCGGACCCTTCTGACAATATAGTGTTCCTAACTAATCATCCCAATTAACGGTATAATTTGGCTCTCTCCCTAGTTAGATTCTGTATGTTTAGCGATTCGCATCAACAAAAAGCCTGGTTGATACCAGGCGAGTTGCATCTTGCAATATGTTTAAGCTCAGCTACTTGTTCTGTTTGCTCTTGCACAGAGCACCTAAACAACCGGCTTTCGAGTTTTCAGATTAAACTTGTATCCTTCTGGAAGAATATGAAGCTTGGCTCCACAAATTGCAATAGGCTCATCCTTTAAAATTTGGCCTACGTTAGTATGGGTCACTTCTGCCACATCGACAACGGTAATAGCGCCTTCCCCAAAAACTTCAAACTCGTTGCCCTGCACTATCACAGCAGTATTCTCGTCAATGCCGAACCCCAAGACAGCAGGTTGCTGTGATAGCGCTGAAAGCAAGCGTCCCAGACGACCGCGCTGTAAGAAATGCTGATCAATCACTATCCCCGGAAGAAATCCCATCCCAGGACCCATTTCTACAACATCAACCCGAGGGTGGGTCTCCGAGTCTCCTTCAACAATCATAATATCTGGCATCATAGCGGCTCCCGCACTTGTGCCTCCTACCACAATTCCTTCAGAGTAACGTTTGTGAATCGCCGCATCCAGATCAGTGCCCTTCAATATGCTTGTGATCCTAGCTTGGTCTCCCCCAGTAAAAAATACCCCAGTGGCTTTCTCAATTGCTTCCAACGCACTAGATGAACTGGCATCTTCACGGGTTACAGTATCAACTATGCGAACATCCTCGACACCCAACCGCTCAAACACTCTGATGTAGTTCTCGCCTACTTCCCTTGGCAGTTCTGTCGCCACTGTCATCACGACAATTCGGGCTTGGGTACCGCCAGCGCGGCGCACAAACTCCCGCAGGATCTTAGAATCCCCCTCCTTGTCTTCTGCGCCACCAATAATCACTAATTGTCCGCGAGCATTACTTGGTGTATTATCTCCGCTTTCCATTCCATTAATCTCCAGGGGTTATAAAAGCACGTAGAAACTCCCAAGGGGTGTAGCAACTCCCTGGGAGATGGATATGAAGTCAGATTTGCTCTCTTGGCTTACCTTACTAGCTGCTACCGCTTATCTAAACTTCTAGTTAAAGAGTTAGAGCCATGTAAAATCAATCTGTAGTTAACAATACAAAAAGAAAATTAATTCTAAATCTATCTTTAGGATGCTTTTATTATCCCGACCCTATCTTCCATGGAACTAATGGTTGGTTCGTAAGGGCAATCCCCTCAGTGGTTGCCCCACAACATTGTGGGTAGGCGTTACGCAATTCTTATTGAGAATCTAAATTTGTGTGGCTAATCTCCGGAAACCGTTACCAGGAAACGATTGTAAAGATTTTGGCATAACCTGAATCCTTACCAATTCTCAATAAATCCTGCTATACTAATAAGTTCCTCTTAATCCGGAGTAGTTTATGAAAGATTGGCTGCGCCCATTACTCTCTACTGTTGGGAAAGATGAGCCACTGACACTCTCACCGACTCAACAACAGATTCTCGAAATCCTAAACAAAGGTCAAACAGCTCTTTCGACTCTTTCCGATGAAACGGGACTATCTTACCCAGTACTTGAAAATGAGTTATTTGATTTGAAACGCCTGGGACTTGCAGTAGATGATTTCACAGTAGATGCCAATCCAACTTGGGTATGGGAAAAGAAAACAAACCACCAAAAGGACGAGTGACTTCCGATCAGCCATGATATTGGCAATTTAAGGGAACTACAAAAAATAAATTATCCAATTCCTGCATCTAAACATGGGGCTCAAATTCTTCCCCTGCTCAAGAACAGCTCCCGCAACGATTGGATATTTTTTATT
>CAZZWA010000335.1:2277-4656 GCA_964657555.1 uncultured Microcoleus sp. | reverse complement strand
GCTTCCCAGAATCGTTTTAGGGATATGTATGTTGGTTGTCCGTTGTGGAAATCTTTGTGGGATAAAGCTTAACAGCTAACCACTGAATAAGGACAACGGACAGCCTCGGACGTGAGATGTGACAATTTAAATGCGGACAGCTTATTACTCTGTCGGCACCCATGCTGACTGCTTGAGAAGCGATCGCACTGCCTCAACGATGCCATCTGCATCGATCTTGGCTGTATGGAGCAATTCCTCTGGTGTGCCCGATCCAGGCAAATCACGCACAGCTAGCTTCACCAGAGACAGTCTCACTTCACCATAGGTAGGCGCACTGCCAGCACCAGCAAAGGCATCAAGTACTGCTGCGCCTAATCCACCTTCAATCCAGTGGTCTTCAACGACTACCAAGTTGCCGTCCGTGTCGTGTGCAGCCTGATGCAGCGTTTCTACATCAATGGGTTTGACAGAATAGAGGTCGATTACGCGGGCAGTGATGCCTTCCTTTTTGAGCTGATCATAAGCCTTGAGCGCTTCGTGCAAGGTAACACCTGCACCAATAATCGTGACTTGATCGCGATCAGAACTGCGGACTACTTTACTGCCACCAATAGGAAAGTCTTCATCAGGTGCGTAGATTACAGGCGTACTTTCACGAGTAGTCCGCAGATAGACAATCCCATCTCGATCCACCATTTCTGAGACTAGCTTGGCCGTCTGGTTGGCGTCACTAGGATACAGGACAGTGCTGTTCCAAACAGCTTGAAAGGAGGCTAAGTCCTCTAACGCCATCTGGGAAGGGCCATCCTGACCAATCGATATCCCAGCGTGGGAACCAACCAACTTAATGTTGGCACGGGAGATGGCAGCCATGCGGACAAAGTCATAGGCTCGACTCAAGAAGGCGGCGAAGGTAGAAGCAAAAGGTTTATATTGCCGCACCTGTAAGCCAACCGCAGCTGCCACCATCTGCTGCTCGGCAATGTACATCTCAAAGTAGCGTTCGGGATAAGCTTTAGCAAACTCTTCAGCATAGGTGGAATTGCTAACTTCGCCGTCGAGTGCAACAACATCAGGTCGAGCTGCTCCCAGAGCTTTCAAAGCATCGCCGTAAGCCTTACGGGTAGCCACTGCTGAGCCTTCTTCGTAGGTGGGGAGTTGGAGTGGTTGGGGGTTGCCAGTGGCGGCGGGTTTGGCTTCCAGATCAGGTTTATTTATCTGAATGACAATCTGGCGTTCCCCACCTAATTCGGCGATCGCCTCCTTTGCTTGGTCTTCTTTGAGCGCCTTACCGTGCCAACCCCCAATATCCTCCAGTGAAGCAACACCCTTGCCTTTCACAGTCCGAGCCACAATCACAGTCGGACTGTCAACATTATCTACCGCCTGCTCATAGGCTTGATTAATCTCATCTAGGTTGTGCCCATCAATTTCAATAGCGTGCCAGCCAAATGCCTTCGCCCGTTCACTGTAAACCCCAGTCTTCCAGGCTAACATCGTTTCACCCCGTTGCCCCAACCGATTCACATCAATAATGGCAATCAGGTTCGCTAGTTTATAGTGGGATGCCAGCTCGAAAGCCTCCCAGACTGACCCCTCAGCCGTCTCACTATCGCCCAACAATGCCCAGACATGGTAGGGCAGCTTATCTAAATACTCCCCAGCTAGGGCAACACCTACACCCATAGGCAATCCCTGACCCAAGGAACCAGTGGCGACATCAACCCAAGGTAGCACTGGCACGGGATGGCCTTGCAAGCGACTACCGAACTTGCGCAGCGTCATTAACTCAGAGTCAGAAATAGCACCCGCAGCCTTATACATGGCATAGAGAAGCGGTGAAGCGTGCCCCTTGGAGAGAATGAAGCGATCATTATTAGGATGATGTGGATTGTCGAAGTCGTAGCGGAGATATTTAGCCAACAGCACCGCTACTAAGTCAGCAGCGGACATTGATGAAGTGGGGTGTCCTGAACCAGCAGCAGTTGTGGCGCGAATACTATCAACTCGCAGCTGCTGTGCTAGTTCATGCCATTTTTGTAGTTGCTCGGGCGTAACCATAGTTATCTCTATTGGGAAACTATTTTTTTCACTACTGAAAAGACTGCTGGAATAGAATATTTCAGCACATCTCTACTCAGGTTTTTATTCGCTACTAAAGCATTGCTATTAATCGTTTTTGAGCCAATTGAAAGACGTAATACTCCTAAACACTCACTCGTATAAAGATGGATTTCGCTTGGAGTCGTAGGTCTCACTAGTGTAAACCTAGCAATGCCCGCTCAAGATTTAATCTGTGTACTTCACAGGCTAAAAATCCCGAAGAGCTGCTTCATCTTTCTAGAGGATGAGAAAAACGGCACACCTACCTTCTTAAGGTTTAATCAAACTGGTGGA
>CAZZWA010000335.1:0-2177 GCA_964657555.1 uncultured Microcoleus sp. | reverse complement strand
GTTCCTTCGTCTCGACTTGTCATGTTTAGAGGGTCGAAGATGATCTATCGGTTTCTAGGCTTGTTTTGCTTCTAGCTTAAGCAGCCGCTCTCTTGCACTTTGAAGAGTTTCTCTTGTTTTACTAAAACAGAAACGAATAAACCGCCGACCATCTTCCTTTCTAGAGAAAAAACTGGAGCCAGGAACGACAGCGACACCAATCTCTTTAATTAGATAATGGGCGAATTCGATATCACTTTTGTAACCAAAGCTGGAGATATCCGCTAACACATAGTAAGCCCCTTTGGGAACGAAATATTGAATATTAGCTTCATTCAAAGTCTGAATGATCATATCTCGTTTTTCGTGGTAAAGCTTGGCTAGCTCCTCATAGTAAGATACTGACATCTGCATGGCAGCAACCCCTGCTCGCTGTAACGGTGCTGGAGAGCCAACAGTAAGGAAATCATGAACTTTGCGAATGGCTCCGGTCAATTCTGGGTTGGCTATTATGTAGCCGACTCGCCATCCCGTCACGCTGTATGTCTTGGAAAGGCCGTTAATCGTAACAGTCCGTTCTGCCATACCGGGAAGTGTAGCCATTGCCACATGCTTAACATTGTCATAAAGAATGTGCTCATAGATTTCATCAGTGAAAGCTAACACGTCCCATTTTTGGCAGAGTTCAGCAATTAAGGCCAGTTCATTATGAGTAAACACTTTACCTGTTGGGTTATGGGGAGTATTGATAATGATGGCCTTAGTCTTTTCGTTAAAAGCTTGCCTTAACTCGGCTTCATCAAAATTCCAGTCAGGGGGATGAAGCTGTACATAACGGGGAGAAGCACCAGCTAAAATAGCATCCGGGCCATAATTTTCGTAATAAGGCTCAAAAACGATGATTTCTTCACCAGGATCGACCGTCGCTAGCATGGTAGCAGCCATTGCCTCGGTTGACCCACAGGTGACAGTGATTTGTGTTTCTGGGTCAACATCCAAGTCTAAATACCAACGAACCTTCTTGGTGATCGCTTCCCGAAATAGGCGATCGCCCCAAGTTATGGCATATTGGTTAATATCTTCTTGAATAGCCTGAAATGCAGCACTTTTCAGCTCGGGAGGACAGGGAAAATCTGGAAAACCCTGAGCCAGATTCACCGCTTTGTATTGCACTGCCACTCGCGTCATCTCTCGAATGACAGATTCTGTAAACTGGTCTGCTTTAGACGAGATTTTCTTCTTCTGAATCTGAGTCACCCTCTAATTTCTCCCTGGAGGCTTTTGATTGATATACTACGATACTGCTCCTGTTGCCAGCAGTTAATCACAAGATAACTTGGGTGCGGAGAAAGTCTTGGAGTGCATCGCTCACTTGGGCAGGAAAATGTTCTTGAGGGTAATGTCCCGCTTCTTCCAGTTGCACGATTTCTGCCTTCTGAAGAGTGCCAGCCAAGCTTTGCGCTTGGATGAAAGGTAGCCAGGGGTCGCGTAAGCCCCAAATAATTTGAGTTGGCTGCGTCCACTGTTGCCAGCCTGATTCAATTTCTGCCATTGACTGTTTCAGCTGAAGATTCTGCAACGTCGCTAGGAGGCTGCGTCCCGCATCAGAACTTTGGAGAAAGGGACGGCGGTATACGTCTAGATCCTGATCTTCTATACGATACCGGCTGCCTCCTTCTAGAGTTCTGTCAACCAACAGGGGATCTTGGGTCATCATATCACCGATCAGAGGCAGACTCATTTGTTGGAGCTGCCAAGGTAACTTAGCTGTCGCAGACACAGGGGCGTTGAGGATGGCTAAGCGCTCGATCTGCGTCGGATAACGCAAGGCATATTGGATACCGACAGAACCTAAAAAGCCTTGGACAACTAGGGAAAATCGATCTAGCTCTATAGCTTGGATGAATTCTGCAAAAGCTTTAATATAAGCATCAGGAGTATAAGCAAAGTCTCGACGATCTGGTTTTGCCGAAAAACCAAAGCCAATCCAGTCTGGTGCGATCGCTCTAAACCCCTTTTCTGCTAACACTGGCAAAACCGCACCCCAGCTATAACTTTGGGATGGTAAACCGTGAAGCAGTATGACAGGTGGTTTATCGGTTCTACCTATCGGATTTGCTTCTCGATAGAACCATTCCAGCGAACCAACTTTAATCGACTGTTCGTTTATAGACACGCTTTACATCCTGCTTTGCTCC
>CAZZWA010000334.1:5476-7003 GCA_964657555.1 uncultured Microcoleus sp. | reverse complement strand
AAAACCCAGAACTTATCCGTCAACCATCTGAAAGATGTCAGCAAATGAGGCTACCCATGCATCAAAGTACCCTACTTCTCTCTAAAGAACTGCCCACGCTGCAATACACTTCTACACCAAATCGCTTCGATGAAACCTGGGAAGCCCCGCTTGCCACCCTTCTGGGATTGGGACGCGCAGCTGGTGCTGACTTCATCGAATTCTTCTTGGAGCGTGTTAACTATATTAGCTGTCTGGCGGAAGATGATACCATCACCAGCATCGCACCGCGTCTTTCAACTGGCGCTGGCGTCAGAGTTTTTCTCGGAAAAGCCGATTGCTATGTCAGCACCAACGATTTGACCTTTTCTGGGCTAAAATCGGCTCTGGAAAAAGGACTCTCAATCCTGGGGTTGCAACTTCCCACTCCCAACGCTTTCATCCCGGAAATCAACCTAGAGCTACTAAGAGACTACGCTGTCAAAAAAGGGAAAGATACTTGGCTCTCTCAATCTAGCTCCATGAAAGAAATGGGAGAAGTGCTCCTAGATGCTAATGCCAAGCTGAATAGCAAAGCCAACCATGTCCAATCTAGACGAGCTGTGTATTTCCGGGACTGGCAAGAAGTTTTGGTGGCAGCAAGTGACGGTACCTTTGCCCGTGACATTCGGCTCACCCAGTCAGTGGGATATAATCTTCTGTGTGCCGATGGTGTTAATCGCTCATCCATTGGTAAACGCGCTGGCAACACCAGCGACCCAAGCTTCTTGAGAACTTGGGACTATGAATCTGCTGCTGAGGAAGTGGCCGAATCAGCAGGGCGAATGCTCTACGCTGATTACGTTGAATCAGGCACTTACCCAATTGTGATGGCCAATGAGTTTGGTGGGGTGATCTTCCATGAAGCCTGTGGACACCTACTAGAAACCACACAGATTGAAAAGAACACTTCTCCTTTTGCTGACAAAAAAGGTCAAAAGATTGCCCATGAAAGCCTGACCGCATGGGATGAAGGACGCGCTGAAAATGCCTTCGGAACCATTGACATGGACGATGAGGGTATGCCTGCGCAAAGAACTCTGTTGATTGAAAAAGGGGTACTCAAGAACTTTTTAGCAGATAGAGCTGGTTCCCTGCGCACCGGACACCCCAGAACTGGAAGTGGACGCCGCCAGAACTTTACTTTTGCTGCTGCTAGCCGGATGCGCAATACCTATATCGCTACCGGAGATTATTCCAACGAAGACCTAT
Source organism: uncultured Microcoleus sp. (assembly GCA_964657555.1). Lineage (GTDB taxonomy): Bacteria > Cyanobacteriota > Cyanobacteriia > Cyanobacteriales > FACHB-T130 > CAZZWA01. Next base: position 5,773 of record CAZZWA010000334.1, on the reverse strand, counting down.
TTGCATCCATTGACAAAGGCATTTACTGCAAAAAGATGGGTGGCGGCAGTGTTGGCGCTACAGGGCAATTCAACTTTGGTGTTGAAGAAGCTTACCTAATTGAGAATGGCAAAATTACCAAACCCCTAAAAGGAGCCATCCTGATTGGTGAAGCCGAGGAAATCATGAACAAGATTTCCATGTGTTCCCAAGACTTAGAACTTGCCGCCGGATTCTGTGGTTCCGTTAGTGGCAGTATCTACACCACGGTAGGACAGCCTCACATTAAGGTGGATTCTATTACTGTGGGGGGCCGTT
>CAZZWA010000334.1:3927-5376 GCA_964657555.1 uncultured Microcoleus sp. | reverse complement strand
TTAAAATTCAAAGATTCAAACTACTTACGGATTAGGACTGTGGCGAATATCAACGATATTGCAAATTATGCCCAAGCAAGTGCCCATCAGCTTGGCATCCAAAAATTCGACATCTGTGGCTCAACTGTAGATGAAACTAGCGTTCAGGTGGATCAAGGAGAGCCGAAACAAGTCAAAGCCTCCAATCGTTCTGGCGTGACCGTTCGCGTGTGGAATGAAGACAATATAATGGGGGTGACTTCCACGACCGATGTCGATCTGCGCGGGTTGGAATTGGCCTTAAAAACTGCCTACGAGGCAAGTTTCTTCGGAGTCAAGGAACACGTCCCAGATTTTAGTCCTGAGGCTGCAACTCCCATCACTAACCATTCAGCAGACGAGACACTTACTCCACAAGCACCACAAGCTCCGGTTTCACAACTGATCGCTCAGCTAATTAATGCGGAAAAAGAGCTGCTTGCTGCTCACCCTGCTATCAAAGGAGTGCCTTACAACGGTTTGGCGCAAAGAGATATAGAGAGGTTCTATATCAATAGCAATGATGCCCTCAGGACTGAAAGCCACTCAATTGCCTCAATTTATCTTTACAGCAAAACGGAAGAAGAGGGGAAAAAACCGCGCAGTGCAGGAGCTTTTAGAATTAGCCGCAGCCTAGAGAAACTGGATATTGAAGGGTGCTTGAAAGAGGCTGCTGAGAAAACCATCAGTCACTTGAATTACGAAAAAGTCAAGTCTGGCAAATATCGAGTGGTTTTTTCTCCAGAAGCTTTCCTCAGCCTGCTGGGTGCTTTTTCTAACATCTTTAACGCCCAGAATATTCTAGATAAGCAAAGCTTATCTACCCCTGAATCTCTGGGCAAGCAAATTGCTTCTCCCCTGCTTTCTGTCTATGATGATGCGCTGCATTCAGATAATGTGGCAGCAGAAACTTTTGATGGAGAAGGAACTCCCACGCGCCGAGTTGCGCTGATTGATAATGGCCTTTTGACAGGCTTCCTGCATAGCGCTGGGACGGCTAAAAGGTTGAATGCTCAACCCACAGGTCATGCTAATACTGGAGCAAAAGTGACAGTCAGTTCCCACTTTTATCATGTCTTGCCGGGAACCTCAGATGAACAGGAATACAGCCTTGCCAACGCTGAGAATGTCATTTTGATAGATGACATTCAAGCTCTCCACGCGGGTGTAAAAGCTTTGCAGGGCTCTTTCTCCCTACCTTTTGACGGGTGGATAGTCAAAAACGGGAAGTTGACTAGTATTGAGTCAGCAACCATTGCTGGAGATTTTCTAGAACTCCTAAACTCTATTATCTTTGTGGAAAAAGAGGCAACGCTGACTCCAGGAGGAGTGTGTCCCAGAATCTGGGTTGATGAGTTGTCAATTACCGGAGAATAAGCTCACTAGATGAGCGGAAACAAACGTAACTGGTGAAGGTTGCTAATAGCTAAT
>CAZZWA010000334.1:1765-3827 GCA_964657555.1 uncultured Microcoleus sp. | reverse complement strand
CTCTTCGTAGATCAGCGCCACATAGGCAAGCTTCGCGCAAATCTGCCTCAAACAGGTTAGCACTAACCAGTGTCGTGTCACTGAGGTTAGCTTTACGCAGGTTGCAGTAAGTTAGGTTGGCAGAAAACAAGCTGCTTCTCTGTAAGTTGGCAAGACGCAAGTCGGCTTCACGCAGGCTAGCATAAGACAGGTTAACATCACTAAGGTCAGCATCACTAAGATTTGCCTCAATCAAGTAGGCTTGTCGTAGATCAGTCCGACTTAAATTAGCTTTACTGAAGTTAGCTTTGCTGAAATTGGTGTGATAGAGATTTGCTCCACACAAGTCAGCTCTATGCAAGTTTATCTCAGGCATGTCGGCAGCGCACAGGTTGATTGCACAAAGGTCAGCTTCAGGAAAATCCTTTTTACCTGCTGCATAAAGTGAAAGAAGTTTCTGGGAATCCATATGAGTTTTCGAGGTGAGAAAGAACTACTGGAAATGTACTCAAATTGTGCCGTTCAGGAAGTACTTCTTCCTCAAAAGTGGGTTAGCTAGAAGCTTTTGACAAAACGGGCAAAGTGTCTACGCTGTGTGGACGAAGCATTCGCGAATAAAAATTTGGGTGATCACCACGAAGAGTTTCCCGAGAAATTCGCTCCCAGCGAATCCTTGATGAACACACATATGCCATTGATGCCAATGCTAATAGATGGGCTGACGCTGTAGCCGTATCCTTGATGTCCCTGGTTTATATAACGCTGTTTTACAGCGTCTTACGTGCTACACCTAGTAGCATATATGGATCAGTGGCAATTGAGAATCGGCCATATTGCCAATTTGAGATTAGTGACATTCTCTATTTACAAATATGCTGTAATATGAATCAGCTATTTGTGTAACACGTTAGTATTATATTGGGTCACAGTGGATCGAGATCCACTGAAGCTACAAGGGTAGAAGGCAATGAGATTAAACAGAGGTAAACTTTCTGAGGAACACAGAAATCTTTTATTTAGCCTGCTTCTCTCGTTGTTCATGGTCTGCATTGTAACAGGTTAAAACCCCCTATCATGGGAAAATTCTTTTAATCTCCTCAGCTAGACTCTCAAGTGGGACTTCCATTTGCTCACCTGTTTTCAGGTTCTTGAGACTACACTTTTGAGCCGCTGCTTCATCTGGCCCAATAATCACGCATAAAAGAATACCCAGCTTATCAGCTAGCTGTAGTTGTTTACCCACAGCTCGCTTTTCAAAACCTGTGATCACATTAAATCCAGCTCTACGCAACTTTTGAGACACTTTCAGATAAACAGGTATGAGGTCATTTTGCATATTAATGACCATCACTTGGGCTGGACTGGCGGCGAAGGAACTCAGAATACCAGCTTTTAATAGCCGACTCATTAAGCGCGTCAAGCCAATGGAAATGCCCACACCAGGCATTTGCTCACCGAGAAACATCCCCACTAATTCTTCATACCTTCCGCCTGAGCAGATACTTCCTAGAGCTTCGTGACCTACTAACTTTGTCTCATAAACTGTGCCAGTGTAGTAATCTAGTCCACGAGCAATTGATAAGTCGATACAGTAAACTTTCTCAGATACGCCCAGGTCACGAACTCCTGAAATCACTGTTTCTAATTCTGCAATCCCTAGACTAAACTGCTGAGAATCTTGCATATTATTAAGGAGATGCTTGAGCTGATCGATAACCTCATCAACAGAACCATTTATTTTAGTAAAATCTATAATGCTCTTCGCCTTAGATTCAGAAATTCCAGCTTTTTCTAAGTCCTGCTTAACCCGATCGCCCCCAACTTTCTCCAAGGTATCAATAGTACTAAGGCATAACTTGATTTGACTTTCTGTAACACCGATTGATTTGAAGAACCCAGTCAGAACTTTGCGATTATTAATTCTGATTAAAAAATCGCCAATATTGATCGCTGCAAATATTTCAGCAATAATGGCAGGCATCTGAGCATCGTACAGCAGACTCAGTTCGCGACGGCCAACAACGTCAATATCACACTGGCGGAACTGACGATAGCGTCCATCTTTTGCCCGTTCTCCCCGGAA
>CAZZWA010000334.1:0-1665 GCA_964657555.1 uncultured Microcoleus sp. | reverse complement strand
TAAGTATAATTCCAAGCGCTTTTCTCCAGGAAGAAATTCTGGAAAACCGCTGGGAGTGGACACATTGATCTTGTCAGCTTTAGTCATGTTTTTATCTTGTTAAGTTAATCCTTAGTAGCCCACAAGTAGGCGACTGCCGAATACTGCTTGCCTTGTCCCATTTCAACTCGTGGTCGTGCATAAGCCTCATAGCGGGCTGCCTCTTCTGAGGTGAAAAGTTGTGCCATCACTTCTTTAAGAGCAGGAACACATGGATTAGGGGGCATGCTGATGATCGCCTCCCACTTGGCGGGTGGTGGTGGCTGTACATCAACCCGCAACTCCAAGTGAATCTCAGCAAAGCCTGCCGCCTCGCAGTAACGAACTAAGTCTCGCTCGTCGAAATCGAGCATCGGATCGGTATCGGGCTGCAATTGCCGATAGAACTCCCACAACCGCTGCTCTAAATCAACAACTGGTGTCTGATCATATCCAAAAACGGTGTCAGACTGCTTACTAAGCTTATAGTTATTGATTGGTTCAAACAGTGACATGCGACCACCAGACCTGAGGACGCGATAAAACTCTCGCAGAGCTGCGGCTTTATCTGACACATAGATGAGTACGGAACGAGTCGTTACCACATCAACTGACTGATCGGCGATGGGATGCAAATCACTTGCGGAAGCTTGCACAAAAGTACAGCGATTGGCATAGCCCATTTGCTCAGCCAATGTCCGACTACGCTCAAGCAACGGCTGAGAGATGTCACTCAAAATGACGTGTCCAGCTGAACCAATACGCTCCAAAGCCCCAAACGCGATCAGCCCGTCGCCAGCGCCAACATCAAGGACTACAGAGTCATCAGCGAGGTGGGCACGATCAAGGACTTGGTCTCGAACTGCATATAACTTGCCCATTGCCACTGCCGCCACTTCTGCATCCCCACCAAAGCGGGTCTCAATCAACCAGCGAGCCCATCGGTCATATTCAACCATTAATTCTTCCCCTCAAAAACTCTTAGCGCGATCGCTCCTCTTGGATCAGGGTGCGTCTAAAGATTTGATTGTTCTTAAACCAGTGCCAAGTGCGGGAGCGATAGTTATTGCAGGGACTAATCTGGATCATTTCATATAAATGCGCATCTGGTATGGTCTTGTAAGTGAAACGCAGGATAACGGTTGAATCATCCACTTCCCATGCGTATCCAAGGATACGCTCCACGTCAAACCAAAGCTTTTTGTTCCGGTATGTACCTGGAAAGTGATGCTCCTCATGCTTACCGTCAGGCCACTGATAGCGATTGGTTTGATAATAAGGATAGTCACCGTCTTCGGGAAACTGGCAAGTTAGGTGCGAGTCATGCTTGTCAAGGATAGTTCCCTCAGTATCAATTAGTGTGTACTTACCCACCCAGTCACCCTCGTGTCTGGCAAGTACAGGCATCTCTTCTCTAATCCTAGACATAGCAAATCCTCTTTTAATATCAAGTCTGCTTGAATACTCATAATAAAACACCCTCACAAGAACAGCCCCTCTCCCTTGATCGGAGAGAGGAGAAAAATCCTACCACTTCTTCTTTTTCTCCCTCTCCCTTGATGGGCAAGGGGAGAGAGGTAGCCTTTTGGCTTTGTAAGTAGCGTCGATCTGATTATTTGTAGGATGGGTAGAGCGTAAGCGAAACCC
>CAZZWA010000333.1:5865-7021 GCA_964657555.1 uncultured Microcoleus sp. | reverse complement strand
TCACCCATCTGAGGCTCTAACGAAATTGCTAGTAAATAGCTCTTCAGTGCAGACATTAATGAAAATAAAATGAAATTGGCATGTTCATTTAGCTACAAATAAGTGTTACTCCATCAGATAGAAGTTGATATATTTTCAACTTTATAGAGTAAGTAAAAGAAAAAATAATCAGTTTAAATAAACAGAAGACTTGATTTATTTACTTCTTCAAGTTGCCAATCCATCATCTCTAATTGTTAAGGCATTTGTATGAGTTTCTCTCCTGATCTTCTCAAAGGTCAAAAAGCTCTTGTCACAGGAGCTAGTTCCGGTATTGGTGAAGCTGTAGCTCGCTATTTATCAAAGGCGGGGGCATCAGTTGTAGTCAATTACCATTCTGAGTCAGAATCTGCTAATAAAATTGTGGACGACATTACATCTGGTGGTGGTGAGGCGATCGCTATCAAAGCCAACGTTGCCAAAGAAGATGAAGTCAAAGACATGTTCGCCAAGATGTTCAACAAGTTTGGCACGATTGATATATTGGTGAATAATGCGGGGCTGCAAAAAGATTCGCCTTTTGTGGATATGACACTCGAACACTGGAACCTAGTGATCGATGTCAACTTAACCGGACAGTTTTTGTGTGCCCGTGAAGCGGCAAAAGAGTTCCTACGTCGGGGTGTGCAACCTCATATTTCGTCTGCCGCAGGCAAAATCATTTGTATGAGTTCGGTACATCAGGTGATTCCTTGGGCAGGACACGTTAACTATGCAACTAGCAAAGGCGGCATCCATATGATGATGCAAAGTATTGCCCAAGAACTTGCTCCCCACAATATTCGCGTTAATAGCATTGCGCCTGGAGCAATCAAAACTCCGATCAATAAAGCTGCTTGGGGCACACCAGCAGCAGAGGCAAAGTTACTCAAACTCATTCCAGCAAATCGAGTGGGAGATGTAGAAGACATCGCTAAAGCTGCTGTTTGGCTTGCTTCTGACGACTCTGATTATATCAACGGCACAACGTTATTTGTGGACGGTGGGATGACCCTGTATCCAGGTTTTGCTACGGGAGGTTGAGAGTTAGTCCAGTCATTACAAAGACCCGGTTTCTGAAGTGGTCAAGAGCGAGAACATAGCCGACTCAACTCAAAAAATCGGGTTTTTTAGCCTT
>CAZZWA010000333.1:0-5765 GCA_964657555.1 uncultured Microcoleus sp. | reverse complement strand
AGAGTTTCACCTGTTGCTCGTAAAGCGCTGTTGAAAGCAGTCAAATCGGCACCTAAGAAAACGGCTATGCAGCGTTTAACCCTGATGAGGCAGTTTGATATTGACGAGATGAAATTACATCAGCTAACTCAACCTGTCTTACTTATTGCTAGTGAAGATGACCGACTTTTACCGTCCGTATCAGAGGTCAAGCACCTAGCGAGAAATCTACGCAATGCTCAAGTAGTAACACTACCCCATAGTGGTCATGCATGTTTAGTAGAAATAGACATAAATCTATACAAAATTATGCAGAAAGAAAAGTTTTTAGAAGTTTTTTCTGAATAATTGATATAACACTATTTTTTAGCCAAAAATACTATTCGTCACTATTGGGAACTCATCTAGCGAGCGCGATTTCTCATCTGATTAGAACATAACTGATTTTGAGGAGGCTAAATGAACGCTGAACAGCAACGCCTTCAGAAAAATGCTGAACTGAAGGCACACTGGAATCGCTGGGGATCATATTTAAGTAATCGTCAATGGGGCACTGTGCGTGAAGATTATTCACCAGACGGCAACGCTTGGGAGTATTTTACTCACGACCAAGCGCCCTCCCGCGCTTATCGTTGGGGTGAAGATGGGTTAGGCGGCTTTTGCGATCGCCACGGTCAGATCTGTTTTGCCTTAGCAATGTGGAATGGGTGCGACCCAATTCTCAAAGAACGTCTATTTGGTCTTACTAATAGTCAGGGGAATCACGGCGAGGATGTCAAAGAATACTACTTCTACCTCGACAATACACCAACTCATTCCTACATGCGCTGGCTATACAAATATCCGCAGCAGGAATTTCCTTATACTCAGTTAGTAGAGGAAAATGGTAGGAGATCTAAGCATCAACCAGAATTTGAGCTGCTTGATACTGGAGTATTTGAGAACAATCGCTACTTCGATGTGGTTGCAGAATACGCCAAGGCATCACCTGAAGATATCTGTATTCGCATCAGTGTGACAAATCGTGGCGCAGAAACTGCTCCTCTTGACCTCCTGCCAACACTATGGTTTCGTAACAATTGGTCTTGGACGGGCAGTGCAAAAAATGCGCAGGTGTCTAAGGTAGCAGATGGAGTCATTAAAGCGAATAATCAAAAGTATGGCGATCGCTGGCTATTTTGTGAAGGTAAACCAGAATTACTGTTCACAGAAAATGAGACCAACTTACATCGTCTCTATGGCACCGACAATGCCTCCCCTTATGTGAAAGACGCATTTCACGAGTTGATCATTCACAGGAATCGGGCTGCGATAAATCCTCAGCAGGTTGGGACTAAAGCAGCAGCTTGGTATCATTTGGAAATTGGTGCAGGAGAGACTGCGGTTGTTAAACTCCGATTCACGGATACTCCCCCTTCGCCACGGGCAGGACAGGGGGAATATATAGATGCTCCTTTTCATCAAGAGTATGAAGACACATTCAAGCAACGGCAGGCAGAAGCAGATGAATTCTATGAGTCGCTGACGCCCAATCTTGATGCTGACGCCAGAAACGTTCAAAGGCAGGCATTCGCTGGATTGTTGTGGAATAAGCAGTTTTATGACTACGATGTCCGAACTTGGTTACAGGGCGACCCTGGAGAACCTTCCCCACCTGCCCAACGTCTGAATGGTCGCAATGCTGACTGGCGAAATTTGTATGCCCAAGAAGTCATTTCCATGCCAGACAATTGGGAGTATCCCTGGTTTGCGGCTTGGGATTTGGCGTTTCAATGCATTCCTCTAGCAATAATGGATGCCGACTTTGCTAAGCGGCAACTCCTACTGCTGACGCGCCAGTGGTACATGCACCCCAACGGTCAGTTGCCTGCCTATGAGTGGGCGTTTGGTGATGTCAATCCACCCGTACAAGCATGGGCGGCGTGGCGCGTTTACAAAATTGAGCAGAAGCGGGTAGGTAAGGGCGATCGCGACTTCTTGGAACGCATGTTCCACAGGCTGTTGCTCAACTTCACTTGGTGGGTGAACCGCAAAGATCCACAGGGACAAAACCTCTTTCAGGGCGGCTTCTTGGGTTTAGATAATATTGGTGTGTTTGACCGAAGTAAGCCACTGCCAACAGGCGGCTACCTAGAACAAGCCGATGGCACTGCTTGGATGGGCATGTTTGCCCTGAATATGCTGGCGATCGCTTTGGAATTAGCCCGCGAAGATAAAGTCTATACTGACATGGCTCTTAAATTTTTTGAACACTTCCTCTACATAGCCGATGCCATTAACCACGTCGGTCGTCAGAATATTGCTTTATGGGATGAAGAAGACGGTTTTTACTACGATGCCCTCGCGCTGCCTAATGGACAAGGTAGGTTGATGAAAGTGTACTCAATGGTTGGGCTGACGCCCCTATTTGCAGTTGATACCCTAGAGCCTGACTTATTAGAAATTATGCCACGTTTTAAAAAGCAACTTGATTGGTTTTTGAGCGATCGCCCTGAACTGGCGAAGAATATTGCTAGTATCAATACTTCTGGAGTTGGCGAACGACGGTTGCTGACGATCACTAGTCCTGAAAATCTACGTCGTGTGCTCAAGCGATTACTAGATGAAAATGAATTTCTTTCATCCTACGGTATTCGGTCACTATCCCGTTATCACCTAGAGCAACCATTTGTCTTTCGCTGGGACAATAACGAGTATCGTGTAGATTATGAGCCTGCTGAGTCCACGACGAACCTATTTGGCGGGAACTCTAATTGGCGAGGACCGATCTGGTTTCCGTTAAATTTTTTATTGATTGAATCTCTGCAAAAATTCTACCACTATCTTGGAGATGATTTCAAAGTGGAATGTCCGACTGGCTCTGGGATAATGCTCAATCTTTGGGGGGTTGCTGCTGAATTATCGCGGCGGCTTACCAATATTTTCCGGCAAAGTGATCAACAGCAACGACCTGTTTACGGGGGTATAGAAAAGTTCCAGAAAGACCCTCATTGGCGTGACTTGATTTTATTCCACGAATATTTTCATGGTGATAACGGTGCAGGCTTGGGTGCTAGCCAGCAGACGGGATGGACGGCACTTGTAGCCAAGCTAATTCAGCAACTGAATGACCAGCCACACGAGATAACTTAGCTTTTTTGAAAATATGCCTACAAAAGTTTCTATCAATTCCGGACAAATCGTCATCAACGATGGCTCTAATTTTCTAGTTACTGCCTCTGACGGTTCGATGGATGAAAATCGGCCTCAAGGTTTCTTCGTCCACGACACTCGCCTAATTTCCTATTACGAGATTTCCCTTAATCGCGATCGCCTCTCATTACTTGCTTCTAGCAACATCACTCATCACAGTGCCCTCTATCAATTCACTAATCCTGAACTCCTCACTGTACGTGGGACATTGCCTGCTGGCAGTTTAGTCGTGACTATCCGGCGGGACATTGTTAGTGGGATGCATGAAGATATTGACATTACCAACTATCGACACGAACCAGTCGAGTTTCAGCTGATGCTGGCAATCCGCTCAGATTTTGCAGACATCTTTGAAGTTAAAGCAAAGCAAATCGTGACGCGAGGCAAGATAGAAACGACGTGGCAGGATGGTGTGCTTAAAACTGAGTACTGCAATGAAACATTCCGCAGAGGACTGATTGTAGAGCCTATTCATAGCAGTTCACCTGCACGTTATGCCAATGGCCGTCTGTTCTTCGATATTGCTCTCAATCCAGGCCAGATGTGGCATACCTGCGTCAACTTTACAGCATTGGCTGATAGTGATGTTTTCAAACCCGAACATACCTGCACGAAACCACACGAGACAGAAGCTGGAAAAGTCAGAGATGACTTTCTGCTTCAAGCAACAAAGTTGCATTCATCCAATGCAAATATCGCCGGATATTATCAGCAAGCACTTATAGATATGGGAGCGCTGCGGATTAAGGTGGAGGACAACGGACAACAGTTTTGGATGCCTGCTGCTGGTATCCCATGGTTCGTTGCAGTCTTTGGGCGCGACTCAGTAACTGTCAGCTTGCAGACAATGGCAGTTTATCACGAGTTTGCACGCGGCACTCTGCTTAGGCTGGCTCAGTTACAGGCAACCGAGGTAGATGACTGGCGCGATGCTCAACCAGGAAAGATGCTGCACGAGTTGCGGTGTGACGAGTTAACAAAAATCAATAAACTGCCGTACACTCCTTACTACGGAACAGTTGATACCACCATCCTCTGGATTGTCACCCTAGCTGAAGCTTACGCTTGGAGCGCCGACAACGCTATGCTTGATGAGTGTTGCACTCCTCTGGAGATGGCGCTGACCTGGATTGACAAATACGGCGATTTTGATGGCGACGGGTTTGTGGAATACCTAACTCGTTCAAAAGCGGGATTGCGGAATCAAGGGTGGAAGGATTCGGGTGACTCAATGGTTTACCCAGATGGCAGTTTAGTCGATCCTCCTATAGCTCTTTGTGAGGTGCAAGGCTACGTTTACGATGCTTGGCTGCGGGCAGCAGATATTTATGAGGTGTGGGGGAATGGCGATCGCGCTAAACAGCTACGTCAGAAAGCCGAGGATTTATATCAACGGTTTAATGATCGCTTTTGGATGGAGGATGAAGGCTTTTATTGTCTGGGCTTAGACAACAAAAAGCAGCAAATCAAATCGATTACCTCAAATCCCGGCCATCTACTCTGGTCTGGCATTGTACCTGAAGAACGAGCACAAAAGCTGGTTGAGCGACTTTTCCAAGAAGATATGTGGTGTGGTTGGGGCGTGCGCACCCTCTCTCAGGAAAACCCAGCCTATAATCCGATGAGTTATCAACGGGGTAGTGTCTGGCCCCATGATAACTCTTCAATTGCAATGGGACTGAAACGCTACGGTTACCATCAAGAAGCTAATCGCATTGCTGAAGGGATCTTTGCGGCTGCAAGTTACTTTGAAGCAGGACGGATGCCAGAACTCTTTGGCGGCATTGAACGCCAATCCGATAACTTCCCCGTGCCTTATCCAGATGCCAATATTCCCCAAGCATGGGCGGCTGGCTCGATTTTTTTGCTGCTCCGCGCTATCCTCGGTCTGGAAGCCGATGCACCCCAGCGTCAGTTAAAGGTGCAACCTTATTTACCAGACTGGTTACCTGACTTGGAACTCACAAATTTGGGAGTGGGAGATGCGACGGTAGGGTTGCGCTTCTGGCGCGAGGGGGAGCAAACTCAATGGGAAGTCTGCCATTTAGAGGGTGGACTCAAAGTATATGCCAATGATTGATCTGCTGTCAGGGTAAACGCATCTAAAATAATTTGACAAATTCCAATTTTTGTGAAAGGTTAAAAGTCTTACGTCCAGTGCATAGGAAACAAAAAGAAGGAGTAGTAGAAGAGTTTAAAAAAAATAGCAGCAAGACTCAAAGAAATTGTGAAGCCCCTGGAGGAGGTAGTAAAAAAATATCGAATTAGTACACAGGCACGAAGTGCGGTGCTATTTCGGATCGCTAAATGAAGTGCTTACGCTCTTTTGCCATGCACTTGTACCCGCTTACCAGGATCTTGCTTTTTGAGCCAAGACAGAAACTTCTGCATTTGGGGTTCCTGCTTCAGCATTTCCAGTGAGTTGAGTTCCTTAGCTAAGCACGTATTATCAAACAGACTGTGAATCTGCCGATGACAGGGGGAGCAGATGTTAACCGTTGGGCCTGGATCTTCCTTTTTCCGTTTTGTTTTCTGTCTCGGAATCAGGTGATGAACGGTCAAACGTTCAACTTCTCTTTCGCACAATTCGCAGA
>CAZZWA010000332.1:2133-7023 GCA_964657555.1 uncultured Microcoleus sp. | reverse complement strand
ACTGACTATTATATAGACACTTTGTTCAAATGCACAGTTCTAATCTCTTTCTCTTCTTTGAACATCCTTCACAACATTAGGAGCGCCCTTATCAGCTGTTTGGTCGTTATCAAACCGTTGACCGTAGATGACTTTAGCGGTTTCAGGAATATTTTCTCCCAATTTCCTGATATTCTTTAAGCCAGTGTTGCCAATACTGCCTCGATCACCAACATGGTCTTCAGCCCTTTCTGTAATTTTCTCAGCAGTTTTTTTGTCTAATAAGTAATTGTCTTTACTCTCTACAGCAGCCAGTGTTTGTGCTTGTGCTTGTAAAGATGTGTTGCTGCTAAAAGCAGGGATAACTAGAAAGATCATTACTGTCAGAAAAACTGTAACGAGCTGGCGCAAGCCTTTATTAAGTAGCAAATTAATTGCTTGATTCATCTTAATCCTCCATTGATAACTTGATGATTGAGAAAACAACTTTTCTTAAGTTATCTCCCTTGTCCAGAATCTCGTATTTAAAGAATCTTATCTTCTGCCGGAAGGCTGACCTTCGGTGGTAGCAATTTCACCAGCTTCCATAATCATTTTAAAGCGGCGCAGGTCATCTCCAATTTGCTGTTCTGGTTCTTCACCGAAGAGTTTGGCAAGCGCTGCTCCAACGGCACCAGCAGGAGGGCTATACTCCATAACAACTTTCACCTCAGTTCCATGTCCGTTGGGTGCAGGTGTAAAGCGCACAAAACCAGAGTTATCAACCTCTGCTCCCTCGACAGAAGCCCAAGCAATTAATTTGTTTTCTTGATCATTGATAATGTCTGCATCCCATTCAACACTAGCGCCTAAAGGTGCTCTAGCAATCCAGTGAGAGCGCTTTTCATCTATTACCCGCACGTAGTTAAGATGCTTCATGAAGTGGGGCAAGTTCTCAAAGTTGTGCCAGAATTGATAAAGTTCTTCAGGAGATTTATTAATTGTTACGGTTTTTTCAACCTTGATGCTATCTGTCATGCCCGTTGTTTCCTGCACCGTTTCCTTTAAGCCTTTTTGTCCAGCCACACCGTGGTAAACTAAACCTCCGCCTGCTATGGCCATCAAGGCACCTCTTAGAGACCCCTTTGATAGACCATAGAGAACCATTGCGCCGCCACCAATCAATGATGATAAACGTTCGATATCGCTCATGCTGGTAGTCTCAGTTGGATGATTCTGAATGCTGAATGCATCCTTTTGTGAAGTTTCCATTTCTACTTCCTTTAATCGCTTGCTGTACTAAACACTATGGGCACCTTTTCCTTCCAGACCTTCTTGGGAGTGCTCCAAGCGTAATTCACCTTCTGGTTCGGATCGCAACCACCAAGGTGTTTCGCTGCCGACTGGGCCTTTAGCGATAGTAATGCCACCGTCAACTACGTACAATGCTCCGGTTACATAGCTAGCTTCATCAGATGCTAAGAAGGCAAAAACATTGGCAACTTCCTCTGGTGTGCCGCGTCGCGCCATAGGTGTACCTTCAATGAGCATCTTTTCCATCTTGGCGTCCATTGGCCCCTTCTCCTTACGAGTCCAAGCAGTATCAATGGGGCCGGGACAGACACAATTTGCCCTGACTCCATGCTTGGCTTGTTCAACAGCGACTCCCCTCATAAAGGCGTGAATCCAAGCTTTGGTGCCGCCATAAGGTGTATTCTGCGCTATCCCAATCATGCCTGCTTCAGAACCGGCAGATATAATGTTGCCTAGAGTTTTTTGCAAGTGCGGCAGTGCAAACTTGGTCATCAGAAAAGTGGAACGGATGTTCATGTGGATGGTCTGGTCGAACTCCAGGATCGGATAGTCTTCCGTCTCAGTAGTGACCAAGAAGACGCCAGCATTGTTAACTAGCACGTCCAGCCGTCCGTAGTTATCTATCGCGGCTTCGATGCATTGCTGAGCGTAAGTTTCTTGCGAAACATCTCCTGCATAAGCGATCGCTTCCCCACCGTAGTAGTTAATCGCACGCACCACGTCATTAATTGGGTCGTCAGGCAACCCGTTGACAACAACCTTAGCTCCTTCCTTGGCAAATTTATGGGCGATCGCTTCGCCAATACCAGTACCAGCACCAGTGATGATGGCAATCTTACCTTCTAGGCGTCTGGTCATATAGTTTTTAGTCACTTGTCTAGAGTTCTTGGTCATTGGTCAGCAGTCATTGATCAACAGTCGATAGTCAAACCACAGACTAATGACCAAAGACTAAAAACTACATTTTTACAGCTGGGGCCGTTGTCGGTTTTGCCGATGCCTCTGTCGGTGTTCCTAGCCGCGCTTTATATAGTTGCGCCAGCCGTTGTTCGTACTTTGCCAAGTCTGTTTCTATTTCCTTAAACAGATCTGTGGATGCTGGATCTGTAAATTTAGTACTTAGGTTGTACGCATCTACAACACCCGTCTGGATATCGCCTAAGGTACTGCGTAGGAGAAATGTTTCATCACTCCCTTGTAGAGCCGCTTTTAACTTGGCATATTTATCAGCAGCTTGTGCTGGTAGAGAAGGTTTTTCGCCCAGTGCCTCAAGACGAGCTTCCAGCTTCTTAATGTGAATTTCTTTATTGCCAATCATCTCGTTGAGCAGCGATCGCAACTCCGCATCTGTTGTTTTCTGGGCGTAACTCTCAAATGCTTCTCTTGCATAACGCTCACCAGCAAGTGCTGTGTTTAAACCTTTGACAATGTCACCCTTGGTCGAGCCACCCCATGCCGTAGCCAGTTTCCACCATTCTGCATTAGCATCTCTTTCATTAGGTAAAGCAGCCTCTTGGCCGCCATAACCGAGACGACTGAGAATAGCTGTGGTGAAAATCGGCAAATCTCCTGGCTGACGCGATGTAATTAGGTTGTCATCTATGACTAACGGCTCATCTATATAGTTGGCTCCAGCATTAATCATATCCTTGCGGATGGCGATGAAACCAGTTGCTTGTTTACCTCTAAGCAAATCGCCTTCTATCAAAACTTGTGGCCCGTGGCAAACAGCCGCAACTAGTTTTCCCTGCCCAAAAATCTCTTGTACAAAGCGCACCGTATTTGGGTTGACACGCATTCTATCTGGAGCCATACCACCAGGAATGATCACAGCATCGAACTCTGCGGGATTTGCTTCTGTAGTTGTGGCGTCGGCTTGAACAGCAACTTGACCCTGTTTGCCCACAAATTTTTCATTCGTGCGAGAACCGAGAATAACCACCTCAATTCCTGCTGACTTCAGCCCTTGGTAAGGTACTTGAAACTCGGCGTCCTCTACCCCATTTTCAATTAGGAAGGCGACTTTTTTCCGACTTGTTTGACTATTGACTGCCATTTACTCTCCTCTCTGATTTTTCATGTAAAAAGATTTTGCACCCTTGCCTGATATGTTGCAGTCGCAATTCAAAACTCAAACCTTTTGGTGCTTTCGTTATTTACGATTACCTTCCTGAGCCCTCTAAATCCTGTAAGTAGCTCTGCTCGGCGTACTCAACCCAAGGTTTATGCCGCGATCGCGCCTATTTGCTTAAACGTGCTGCTAGTAGCTTTTCTCCCTCTTGAGAATGCTTGATGGTCTGTTCTTGCAACGTGCGGAAAAATTGAGCTGCTTCCTGATCTCCAGCCTTTTCTGCATCCTGAATGTATGTATCGTAATTCGTAGCAGCTTGAAGCATATGATATAGCGTACTGAGCAAGTTGTAATTTTTGTCCTTTACGCCTGTGATGTGCTCGCCTTTGTGCTGAGTCTGTGTCATGTTACCCTCCGTTTGCTTTTTTGCTTAAAATTCAGTTGCGTAGGAGACTCTTAATAGCCTATGTATTGTGCTTAAAGATTGGCTTCGCTCCTAAGTGATATATCTGTAAAATCTCTAACTCGCTCCAGAGAGATAGCCTTAATTCTCTCTAAAGTGATAGCTTTAATTCTCTCTAAAGTGATGCCTTAAATAAGTTGTGATGTCGTATACATTCAACGTTGACTTAGTTTACAGTAGCGCTAAGCATTAGAGGCCATTTATAAAGTAAACATTAAGTAGAGTGCATTCTTGCGTAGATTATGTATTTGATTACCCCATATATGACTCTGGAGCATCGTAGGGCACGATTCTACTGGTGCGTTACACTGCGTTAACGCAGCCTAGGAATTTAAGATTTACTTGATAAATCAGCTCTAAAAAATACTTAGCGCTGGAAAGGTATATTACTTCCTAGACATGGATAATGGCAGGCAGAGTCTATTAGTTAGTGGAAACAGGGAAATCACTTGAAAACTAACTCCTCATCCCTTATTCAATCTCCATCTCTAAGAAGTGATATGTTCAATGAAATGAATATCGTCTTTTTTCCTCCTATTTGAGGATTCAGATGAATCTCTCAGTGGGGTAATTTGCATTAAGAGAGATTCAGAAGTCTCAAACAGAGAGAATTATGGCTAGAAATACGGAACAAGAAAATAGAGAACCGTCAGAAGAAAACTTGGGTGAAGAGAACTTCGGGGATCTCCCGCAAGAAATTACTGAATCTTACGGAACTGGCGTCAAGGAAGCGCCGGGATTTAACATCGGTGGACGCAGCATGCAGGATGAGGCGAAAGAATATACATTTACCAGTCCTGAACTGACTGGGGGTGACGTAGATGCCAGGTGGGAAGAGGCAGCTGATGTGGGTGATGAGGCTGTCGGCGGAACTGTTGCCACTCCAGATCAGAATGTGACTGAAGATTTGGAAAAAGCCGTTGGACTGGAGATGGATGATCGCGCATTTCTCCGGACACAGGATATTTTAGAACAGCGCGACAATCGCAGATGGGAGTTAGATCCCGTATCTTCTGAAGACTACCAAGCACGTTCCACAGACGATGATCCGGGACGTCAGCCAGAGTAAAGCAATAGAAGCAGA
>CAZZWA010000332.1:0-2033 GCA_964657555.1 uncultured Microcoleus sp. | reverse complement strand
TCGATCAAAGTTAGGCTGTAATGGGTTATGAATTATACAGTTAAAACTCAAAACTAGCCTTTCTTCTCGTTAACTAATGAGCATACGTACCATACCTACACAACCTTTTGCTGACCAAAAGCCCGGTACCTCTGGACTGCGGAAGCAAGTTAAGGTCTTTAAACAGCCTCATTATCTGGAAAATTTCGTCCAGTCTATCTTTGACACTCTGGAAGGCTATCAAGGGCAAACTTTAGTTCTGGGTGGTGACGGTCGTTACTACAATCGTCAGGCAATCCAGATCATTCTTAAAATAGCAGCTGCTAATGGCTGGGGGCGAGTGCTGGTCGGGCAAGGTGGCATTTTGTCTACGCCTGCGGTTTCCTGTGTCATCCGCAAGTACCAAACTTTTGGTGGCATCATCCTCTCCGCCAGCCACAATCCTGGTGGACCAGAAGGTGACTTTGGGATTAAGTACAATATCAACAATGGGGGCCCTGCACCAGAAAAGGTGACTGAGGCAATCTACGCTCGCAGTAAATCAATTGACTCCTACAAAATTCTAGAAGCACCTGATGTCGATTTAGACAAGTTGGGAACCTTTAAACTAGGAGAGACCAATGTTGAAGTGATTGATTCAGTGGCAGATTACGATCAGTTAATGGAGTCTCTGTTTGATTTTGATCGCATTCATCAACTCCTAAGTTCCGGACAATTCCGCCTCAGTATCGATTCTCTCCATGCGGTGACAGGCCCTTATGCTCATGCCATCTTTGAGCAACGCTTGGGGGCACCAGCAGGAACAGTCCGGAACGGCATACCACTGGAAGACTTTGGCGGCGGCCATCCTGACCCCAATCTAGTTTATGCCCACGAGCTAGTCGATATCCTCTACGGGACAAACGCGCCGGACTTTGGCGCGGCTTCTGATGGCGATGGCGATCGCAATATGATTCTAGGACGTAAATTTTTTGTCACTCCCAGCGATAGCCTAGCAGTGATCGCAGCAAACGCTGAGCTTGTGCCAGCTTACAGTGCTGGGTTGGCAGGAGTGGCGCGTTCCATGCCCACGAGTCAGGCAGTTGACCGGGTGGCAGCACGTCTTGGTATTGACTGCTACGAGACTCCCACAGGCTGGAAGTTCTTTGGCAATCTCTTAGATGCAGGTAAAGCGACTTTGTGTGGTGAAGAGAGCTTCGGCACTGGATCTAATCATGTCCGCGAGAAAGATGGGCTATGGGCAGTCCTGTTCTGGTTAAATATCCTGGCAGTAAGGCAACAGTCTGTTGAGCAGATTGTGCAGGCACACTGGCAAACCTATGGGCGCAACTACTACTCCCGTCACGATTATGAAGAGGTAGAAACCGATAGAGCAAATACCCTGATCGAAAAACTGCGCTCCTCAATTCCAAGTTTGAAAGCGAAGCAATTCGGCAACTATCAGGTTGAATGTAGCGATGACTTCAGCTATACCGATCCCGTTGATGGTAGCGTTAGTCAGAAACAAGGTGTCCGAATTGGCTTTACAGATGGCTCCCGTCTCGTATTCCGGCTTTCTGGAACTGGCACCCAAGGAGCAACTCTGAGAGTTTATCTAGAAAGCTACGAAGCAGATGCTGCTAAACAGCACCTCGATCCGCAAGAGGCACTGGCAACCTTGAGCTCGATTGCTGATGAAGTAGCCGATATCCGCACAATTACAGGTAGGGAAACACCAACTGTAATCACATAACTTAGACTATTGGAGAACGGATATCAATTCATAATTTGTCATGAATTAGTTGTAGAGACGCGATATCTCACGTCTCTACAACTAATTAAAATTTAAGCCAATTGTCTTATACCAATTCTCTAAAGTCTGACTACAGATAACGTGATGTTTCTCTCTTGAGAATCCAGAAGTAGGTTTCTCCACCTCTCCCCAAATTATCTCTATATCCTCTTTTAAGGGAAAGGCGACTACGGGTTGAATTTCTGGCATATGTGCCTTGACCATGATGTCATACCAAATCCGCTCCTATAACCCCCTTTTCCTTTCCAATCGTAGAGACGTT
>CAZZWA010000331.1:0-7027 GCA_964657555.1 uncultured Microcoleus sp. | reverse complement strand
CTGACAGGCATTACACCTTGATCAGTCACCTGTGCGATCGCAGTGTCCGAAGTTTGATAGATAATCTCAAGTCATCAGCTACTATGCATCTAAGTTGCAGAGCTGAGGTTCTCCTTCTTGGAAAGCTAGAGTGCTTA
This sequence comes from uncultured Microcoleus sp., assembly GCA_964657555.1. Taxonomy (GTDB): domain Bacteria; phylum Cyanobacteriota; class Cyanobacteriia; order Cyanobacteriales; family FACHB-T130; genus CAZZWA01. The sequence continues at coordinate 6,890 of CAZZWA010000331.1, read as the reverse complement.
TTACGTTGAGAACCTCACTCCATTTCATAGCCTGACTTTCTAGTGAAATGAGCGCTTCAATCACAGCTTCTTTCACGAAAAGCGGCGGTTAGCCCCAGCCCAAGAGTGGGTGATCAGGAAAGCCGTCTTGTCACTTTCAAGGATAGCTAATGGCTAATGGTAATCAGGCAATTAGCTATCCTTCAGCCTCCACCAGTTACGTTGATTTCCGTCCATCTACTAATCATGTCTCCAGTATTTCTTACTGAACAAGCAAATCCCTATAGCCAAATTGCTTATCTTCTCTCAGCCACATTGCTTAGTATGTCTAATAACTGACATCTTGCACTATTCTCAAAAAGCTCGATATCCCGCCCGGAACACAAGTTCCGAGCCAATAGCTTAACTCCATGTCAATGGATTAAAATCTTTTCTCAGGGAACTACAAGAAATAAATTATCTAATTCATGCATCTAACACGGGGAGTAAATTCTTCTGGCTCTGCTCAATAACAGCTTTCCCAACGATTGGAGATTTTTTATTTGGAAGTCTCTCAGCCCTCTTAAGAGGACTTTAACTTAAGAGGATGTTTTTAAAGTCCTATCCTTTGTAGCAAAACGTGAAAGATCCCACTAAATCCCTCTTTAAAAGGGGGACTTTGAGCCTGTTTCCCCTCTTTTTTCTAGCGCAGCGGCGCTCTACTCGCAGGGGCTAGGGAGTCGGTCAAGTAATCGAGATTGACAAATTAACTATTCTATGTGTCTACGGAAAATCCGTGAATTTCCACCGACCCTGCCCCCCCTGCTCAAGAACAGCTTAGCAGCACCGAAATCTGAAGACTTGACCGATGCTCTAGGGGGGGCTGGGTGCTAAAAATAATAGACCTCACCTTTTCAAACAACCTCTAAGCTGTGCGATTTAAATCGCGCTCGGACTGACAGCGCAAGTGCAAGATCTGAGATAACGGAACTCTGGCGTACTTGTCGCGATAAATTTATCTAATATACAGACAGCTTTGGTATAATTAATCTACGTGCTTGCAGCATGGTACCAGGGGAGTCAGTTTCATGAATATTTTGCAAAAGCTGTTAACAGCTACTGTGGGAGCAACTCTGATTGCTTTGGAAGCAGTTGATGCGGTACAGGCAGTAACTTTGTTGGCATCAGCGTCACTTGGCTCTACCAACTCAGGTGCTGGTTTTACGGTTGATTCTAATCAATTCCTGGGATGGAAGTTTCACCTGGAAAACACTTTCCAAGTTGCAGCAATTGGTGGAAACCTGAAAATAGGATCTGGTAGCATTTTTGGGGCTATAGTTGCCTTGAGCGGCCCCATGGCAGTTTTGCCAGGAGAAGCTTTTTTACCCGAACAGGTCTTGGCTTCAACAACCTGGGATTTAGATCATGGATCTGGCGATGTGCTGATCCCACTCTCTGTCACGCTGGCTTCAGGTGACTATGGTTTGGTCTACGGCAGTGGTCTATTTGGCGCCAGTGGATCTGGGCTCATACTAAATAGCAATTCAGATTTTCCCGGAGTAACATACTTCGTTTGTGCGAATTGCACATCTGGAAGTGGTAGTTGGTCTGACAGCCAAATTAGGAATACACGGTTTGTTGTGCAAGGCAATGCTGTCACCCCTGTTCCTGAGCCATCTTCAACATTATGCCTGTTAGTATTTGGCAGCAGCTTAGTTGCCAGTTATATGTTGAGGGTAGGCGACAGTCCTGTGTAAAAGCTAGGGTACAAATCTCTCCAAAATCCCTTTAGCAATCTTCTTTTTCAGGGAATTGGGGGAGAGCAGTCCAGACAACAATTGATGAAAAGCCCAAGCCCTCACAGGAGGCAAAAACAAACGCAACAACGGTCTTAAAGCCACTGGCATCAGCCACCACATTACCACCCCAACGGTCAGCATCAATGGGTTGAAGGGATGAACGTTTGCTGCGTAGACGATAACTATAGCAGCAACAATCAGAAACGAGAGCCCCCAAGATAGCCAAATTAACCACAACAACGTAGTTGCCTTGATGCCTAACTGATTGAGCAACTGCTCTAGAATCCAATGGTGAGCTGTAGCGATCGCTCTACACCTTTTAGGATAATCAAAACAATCGCGCCGAATTTGGTGAACAATATCTCCATCAGGCGAAATCACGCTGCGCATGACGATGCTCTCAGACTGCATCCACTCATAGTAGGTACAAAAAGTCAAACCAGACTGCAAGCGACTGCCTTTATACTGATTTTCCCCCTCTGATAGGGCGCAATATCGCAATTGAGCCAGCAAGCTGCGATCAATACACAGTAGTTGACCACGCGCTCGTGCCCGCAGAATTATTTTGAGAGATTGCTTATTTAAGTTAAATCGAATAAATCGAAACAGTATCCGTCCCTGTTCGTCTTTTAGTTCCTCGACTTTAATGTAGGGGTCTACAGTAAAACCTTTAGTTACGGGCAGAGGCTGATAATTGCGCACTCCTAGTTTGTTAATCCTTACCAGTTTCGTGGATGTTAATTTCGATTAAATGACTCTTTTCTCGAACTGCGTTGAACTATCAGCAATTCCACCAGATTTACCATAAATTCTAATAGTCCGTACCACTGCTTCCCCCCAGCAGTGACTCCTTGTTTATGTATATCTAAAATGATGTCTTTATGTTCATGTTCGAAGAGGTTTTGATTGTATCGGTTGATAATATCTCCATCCATTTGGATAATAGTTTGAGCATAGATGATATCTGTTGCTACTACGTCTTCTGAATTCCCTGATTTTGTTACCCTGATGCTCTTGAGCGCCATATTTTGATGATCAAGCGCCACCTTCAGTTCCATAAGCTTACGCAAGCAACGTAAAAAACGGCCATTTTCCAGCAAGGTTTGAATTTTTTCAATTTCCGTAGCCAGATTAGCAGTTGGGTTGAGGGGATTAGGCAATTTTGTGACTTGTATATCCAATTCTACCGATGGCTCACCGAGGCTCTCGTAATACTTCCTTAACTCAGAAGCTTCCCTTGGTAAAGTTTCCTCTTCAAGGAGGTATGCACAGTATTCCATTTCCAGCTTTTTGCGCAGATTCAGGTAGCGAGGACGCAAAGACGAATGGATGTGCTTCTTTTCCAGCTCTTGCCCAGATATTAAGTAAATGTCTCGGTAAGCTTCCCAGGGAATGAACTTGTTAGCTGTAATTTCCTCCACAACCATCGTATTGACTTCTATAGCAGTGATGTCAACTAGCACATCGCTCAGAGAACTCAAAAAATTGTGAAAATTTTTTTGCAGGCGAGGGGTAATGTCTTTGCGGTTTTTATCTTGTGCTTTGACCAAAGCTGTTAGCCTCCCTGTTTCTCGCTACTCTGGTTTTTGGATTGATTCTGTGGTGGCGGTGGGGGAAAGAGCAAGCTCGACTCTTTTGTCGGTACGTCTTCAGTACTGTACGATTCCGAGCCTAGCATTTGTGACGCAGATGTGTTCTCTGCTGTTGTTGGAGATGGATGTTGAGACGCTTCCGGAAAAGTCTTTACATCCAATGAAGATTCTCCAAATAAATCTACTAACGAGTCGCTGGAAGCTGTGGGACTATCTATACCTTCATCCATCGGCAGGCTTGGTTGTGCAAACAAATCTTCCTCAAAGTCTTCTACGAGAAGGTCATAATCGCTGTCTTGGTTCAGTTCCGACTCCAGGGAGATCAGATCGGCCAAAGCATCAAAATCTTCAATATCCTCTTGGGCTGGTGGCGTTGGCTCTGTAGATACCGCCTCTGAGAGGACTGGTTGTGACTCCAACGCCTCCACCTCAAACTCCTCCCAGTGCTCTTCAATTCCTGTAGCCAACGAGAACCCATTTCCTACTGGTACTGCTACCAGGGACGCGGATCTGTCTGCTGGCCATTCCTCAAAGGAAGAATTACTAGGTGCTGGTTGGGAGAGTTCTGGCGCTTGTTCAACTACATTTCTCCAGTCCTCATCTGTTTCCAAGCTTGAGACTTCTCGACTCGCTGCGGCTGGGATGGGTTCCGTCAACATGTCTCCCCAATCCTCATCCGTTAACCAGTCTAAGGATGATTGATTCAGGGCGGCTGGGGTAGACTCTGCTGCCAACATATCCCCCCAATCCTCATCAAGTCCCCAGCTTGGGGCGTTCAGACTGGTCTGTGGGTCTCTTGGGGAGGGTTCCTCTACACTCCAATCCTCCCAATTCTCATCTGTTACCAAGTCCAAAGAAGACTGACTTGGTATTGGCGTTCTTTGGGAGGGAGCCTCTACGCCCCAGTCTTCCCAGTCTTCATCTGTTCCCAAGCTTGAGGGTTCCGGAGTGGTTGTTGGTGCAGACGGATGAACAGCATCTGGAAGCTGAAGCGTACTTTCAGCTACTTTATCAGCTGGCGGTAATACCGAACCGATGTCATCAGACGATTCATGCTCAATGACAAGCGCATCGGGATTTGGTTGCCGGATTCTCACCAAAATCCCGAATAACTTTTGCAAACTATTGAGGTTATTTTGAATTATTTTGTGGCCGTCAGCTACCTGCTCTTGGTGAAATTGCCGCAGCTCTCTGTAGGGGCCATTGCCGATAAACTGGTTGCCAATCTCGTTGTCAATTTTGCCTTCGATTAGATTGATGCGGGTTTGTAGGCGATGACCTGGTTTGGCAAGCTTGGCTCCAGAGGAGGATGCCTCAATATCTGATTCAGAGGAAGATGCCACCCAAGTTGTGATCTCCAACTCAAGGGCTTGCGAGAGAGCCGTTGCCAAAGCATCAACAATGTTGCCAGCCTTGAGTTGTTTTTTAAAGTCATCACTAGAGGCCATAATTATATTCCCCTAACGTCTTGCAACAAGCAGATCTGGAAATGTAAAACTCGTTTTTGAGATGTGTATGGAGGGCGATCGCTCCTCCTGTTGATTGAATAGGACAGGCTTTCAAGACAATTTGCTCCGCTCAGAGGGAGAAAGAGCTGGATTGCCTTCTGGACGTCGGCGTGCTGGTGGCAGTTGAGAGAGGCTAGCTAAGACTGTAAATAACTGTTGCAAAGTTGCTAGGTTGTTCTGGATGGTTTGGCGTCCTTCTTGCACCTGTTCTTGGTGGAATTGCCGCAGTTCTGTGTAGGGACCGTTGCCGATAAACTGGCTGCCCACCTCGTTGTCAATTTCACCCTCTACAATGTTGATGCGGGTGCGTATCCGGTTGCCGGGTAAGGGTTGCCCATCTGGTGAAACTTTGGCTTCTGAGTCGGCAGATGCAACCCAGGTGGTGATTTGCAATTCCACAGCTTCGCCCAGTGCCTGGATGAGTGCATCACCTATCTTCCCTGCCTTGAGTTGTTCTTTGAAGTCGTCGCTTACTGTCATAAAAGTACCTACTCCTAGAACCTTACACCTAACTAACTATTAGAAGCTAAGTGCTTTGACTATAGCAAACCTGCATACATCTCTAGCCATGTTAAAACATATACTTGTCAGTTGACCCTACGTGCAGCTTTGGTTCACTATTCAAACTGGGGGAGAAAAATCCGGTTTCTTTTCTTCGAGTCAGTGAAATTGGCACTGGTTATTTCCTGCTGATCGCGACCAGAAGTCGGTGATGTCATAGCCCATTTCACTAAACATCTGACGCAGCAGGGGCAGGCTAAGACCAATAACGTTGCTGTGGCAACCTACCAATTTTTCGACAAAAAGTCCCCCTCTACCTTCAAGGGCAAAACCGCCTGCACACTTGAGGGGTTCGCCTGTCGCCACATAGGTTTCAATCTGGCGATCGCTCACATCGGCGAAGTAAACTCGCGTAGCTATAGAGCGTACCAAAATTTTTCTCTGAGATGGGTCAATTAAAGCATGACCTGTATACAGATCGCCGACTTGAGAGCGCATTTTTTGCCAACGGGCGATCGCTTGTTCTGCCGACTCTGGTTTCCCATAAATGCTACCAGCAACATCCAAAACTGAATCACACCCCAAAACAAGGGCATCTGGAAATTGCTTAGCCACGGTTTCGGCTTTGCTTTTTGCTAGAGTCTTTACCAGTTCTGGCGGATTGCTCACCTGGACTTGGGACTCATCAAAGTCACTAGGGCAAACTATTGGTTCAATCCCTGCCGTTTGCAACAAGCGCAGGCGGGCGGGAGAAGCAGAGGCTAAGACAAAGCGGGGAATGGACATTGGGAAGGCTCTCCCGTACTTAGTTTGGAAAATTTCACTTTTTTGGGCATAGGGTATACCTTTATACAGCGAGCGTTTTGGCCGATAGCATCAGTGTTGCTCATCCCCATGCCCTATGCCCCATTTCCCAATAGTTTCGCTTTAAGCGAGTAGCCTCTCATTTAATAAACAAAGAAAGAATCAATGAGTTGCTGGAATGTCTGCTTCACCCTTTGCCAACGCTTTTCTGTTGTAGAAACGTTAAAGGTGAATAGCTTACCTCTGTTGATCACAACACTGGCGAGGTTATGCCGTTTTTGGTTGGGCAGTGTGACAGCATATTCCAGATTGTAGTAAGTCTTTCCTTTCAACTCACGGGCTTCGGCGTTCACCAATTCTGCCTGACGACCCGATTCAGGGGGAGCTAGCGCACTTTTAGACAGCTTGTATCCCACTTCTCCTGGCGTTCCCAAATCAGCCAAGGTTTTCCCTTCAGCAACTGGGCTAATCACAACACTTACATTTTCGGTTGGTTCAATAAAATCGTGGAATACAACATCGGGGCCACCATTCACCTTGACCTGAACCCAACCATTGGGATAAAAGAACCGATAGCCGTCAGTGTTATCCGCGTAGCTGTTGAAGCCACCAGCAGCCTGTGCAGTAGTGCCACCCCACAAGCTCAAGCTCAATACCACCAGCAGTATTGTTGCAATCCGTTTCAGCATCTGCCTTGTTCCTGCAAAACCCTTTTACATATCCTGGCC
>CAZZWA010000330.1:2912-7027 GCA_964657555.1 uncultured Microcoleus sp. | reverse complement strand
TTGAACTGGTCTTCAACTTGCTTGAGGTCAAATCCTGCTTTTGTGACTATCACTGGATTGACTGTTACAAATCCCTCCGTTGCCAAGGGAGGGTTTGCTTGTAGCGCTTGAAAGAATTCCTCAATCGCTGTTTCAGGAACCTGACGGTGGCGCTGCTGATTCCAAGCTTTGCACACAGACAGAGGAGTTGTTAAATACCATGCAATCCACTGCACATTTTCATCTGCTACCTGCTTGAGCAAAGATTGCCGCCACTCTCGTTTAGCGTTAGTTGCATCATAGATCACCGGTTGCTTTGCTTGGAATGCTGCTTGCATCTGAGATAAGACTTTCTCTTCAATCAGTGACCAATCTCCTTGAATGCTTTCATCCCCAAAGAGCAAAGCGCGAATTGCATCTGTAGAGACGATTTTAGCAGTGGGGTTGAGTTTAATCAATTGCTTAGCAAATGTGGATTTGCCAGAACTGGGAGGGCCAATCAGAAAGTGACTAATCACCAATGTCTTGTGAGCAATCTAACTATAGCGTGCGAGTAAAGCTTGAGCCGCTTGGCGGTGTTTATCGACCAATTCAGGTGGAGAAAGGACGAGAGCACTTCCCATATGGCGATAAACCCAACGACTAAATTCATGGAAAGAACGACAGGGTAACTGGATGAGGTAATCGACGTAAATATACTCTCCATTGCTATCTTTTGGCCCCTTGTTAATTTTCTGCTTGTCATGGCGACATTCACCTTCCAGGATAAAGGTTGTAACTGGGTAGAAAAACCTCACCTTCACCTGCTCAAATTGTAATTTTCCCTGCCGTTCGAGTTGTTGTTCTTCAGGTTTTCCTAAATAAATGCCCCAGCCATCTTTCATCAACTTTTGTGCTACTTTCAGACTTTCCCTCTGTGCTTTTTGTCCTCGTCCTTGCGGATGAATAATCTGGCAATGGTTTTTGAAGCGGTCTACTCGTTCAACTTCCAAATGCTGTGGCAGGCTATCCTCATACTCATATAAGATATACCAGGCAATATCGTGGTATAACAACTGCAACGGGTAACCCCGCATAAACCCAACTCGCTGCTCATAAGGGTCGTAGGCGCGATACAACTCAATAAGCTGGCCAGAGGCGATCGCTGCTTCCACTTTCTCTAGAGAGTGAAACAGAGAATGTTTATACTTCCCTTTAACCATCATCTCAGAAGGGTCGGTATAGATGATCGGGCGATTCAGATAAGCACGGACTGGGTAGAAAAAATCTCCATTCCTTTCCAAATCCAACCCCCGCAGCCGTTTTTCCAGAGTTTGGTAAGTTTGGCGGATCAGTGGATCGCCTTGATACTGTGCTTGAGAACTGAGTGCATTCAGCGCCACTTTCAATTGTTCCAAATTCATTGCACCAGTGCCGAGGTAATAACCCCAGCGATACATCCGGCGGTCTAAAATCCCATAGCGACGTAGGGTTTCTATGTCTTTCCGCAGTGTTGGGGTAGCTGGATAACCAGCAGGTAGCACCACGCCACAGGCAGCAGCCAAGTTCTGCAAGTAGGATTGCACTTCATCAAGCGCATCCCGGTGTTCGGCATTTGGCAACTCCTTCGGTTCTAGAGAGCCTACCCCTGGATACCGAAGTAAAGTTACAATCAGCAGCATCAGGCGCTCAAAAGCAAGGCAGTCATCATAGGGGTGAGGGGTCGGTTTCTTAGCCATAGGGAAAGGAGCGATCGCATTCCCGTCCAGCTTAGGCCATTTTCCGAGAGATAGCCAAATATAAGAAAATATTTAGGACGAATACTTATCTAATCTACAACGACTTTCAAAAATGCTTTTTAGGCTTACTTCTCTAATCATTTAGTTATTGTCTTTTCTCTGGACTTAGCCTTGGGCAGGTAGTATCATAGCGATCTCTAGGGCAGCAGATGGTCTCAAAGTCTCTCTTCCTCAAGGGGAGAGTGATTTAGGGTGTTAGCGCGTTCATGCTGTCATGCTTTAGCAGCAAGAAGTGTGGGTGTTTATTATGGCCTACATTCCGCATACTTCGACCTTAAGCCTGCACTTCGACAAAGCTCAGTGGCCTCGGCACGCTAATGCTACGGCAAGCTCAGGGTGAACTGAGCTCACGCCGAAGTCTTGTCGAAGTATGCGGAATGGGAGTTATGGGTATTCCAGGGGATTTAAGATCCGGCATTTATAACGAAGTATAACTGCTTGAACTCTGGCTCTAATTCAATCCCAAGCCCACTAGCCAGACGATTGAACATATTAGCAACAGCAACTGAGTAAGCTATTTCGACAATTTCCTCATCACCGAAGAACTCTCTTAGATGATTAAATGTATCATTATGAACATTAGCGTTACGGGTAAGTTCCTCAGCAAAGCAAATAATTGTTTTCTCATAGTTATCAAAAGAAGGACTGCTGGCAAGCTCGCCTTCTTGATAAAGTGCTTTTATCTGCTCTTCATTCAACCCTGCTTTCAACCCCGCCACTGCATGACGTGCTAAACAATACTCGCATTTATTGAGACGGCTAGTTGCCAGATATGCTAGCTGTTTATGCTTAATCGAGACTTTGCTCTCAGCCGTCACAAAATCAGCGACTCCCAAAGCAGGAGCAAGCATAGATGCCGAATAACCCATTGACATAAACAGGTTTGGAACTGTGCCACCCCGTGTTTGTTCTAATTGAGTGTAGAGATCAGCCACTTCTGAACTAACCTGGCTTTTCTCAATCAGTTTTATTTTGCTCATCTTTTCCTTTCGCTTCTATTAACAGATTCTCTATTGCTAAGCTCCCCGACTTTTTTAAGAAAACTCTGACTGCCACTAGATGAACCAGAACGAGAAGTCGGGGGCTCCCGGAAATCATACATCTATTCAGCAACGCCTTAGAACCATCAGCAGTGAATGAGAGAGAAAACAAGGGTGCGATCGCCCAAATCCAACTTTCCATTTTCTCCAACTTTAGTCTGGCGTCAAATACGGAAAAATCTACACTGAAATTTATGGAATCGTGGCTGGAGAGGCGCTTGACCAAATGCAGCACGTCGAGCAGAACCTACAGAATAAGGGACGGCAATAGCTTGGCTTAAGCAGACTGAAGCCATTCTGGTTTTAAGTCATTTTCTGCTTCTTTCTTCGTAAACATCGCTGGCTCGTCCATATTTGCGGTCATGTAAGCGACTGCCATCTCCGGTGAATTATACGCCCACCCTATTCGTCCCTGGCGGTCTAGGATGATGCAACCAGCCTCTCCTGAAACCTTAGATACCAAAGTGTTAATTGCCATCTGCGCTGCTTTGTCTGGATGCTTGCCGCCAGCTAGAAAATCGATCGCTGTCTTGGCAAGAACCACCGGAATAATTGACTCGCCATCACCCGTCGTTGAGCAAGCGCCTAGCTGATTGTCAGCGTATAAGCCACAGCCAACCAAGGCTGTGTCGCCAACGCGCCCCTGTGGCTGACCTGTGGTGCCTCCTGTTGAGGTGCACCCGACTAGGGTGCCGCTAGCATCTAGAGCCACACAGCCAACCGTGTTGGGGCGATCAAGAACTTCCTGCTCTTCTTCCCACTCCCGTTCCTGCTCGTCGCTTTTCAAGTCTTCTTTTGCACACATCTCCAGCCCATGTTCGGCGGCAAAGCGTTCGCCACTGCGCGCCACCAGTAGCAGAGGTCTTTCATCCATAATCTTTCGTGCCACTGAGATGGGATGGCGTACCCCCTGAACTGCCGCCACTGCTCCCCAACCTAACTTAGCACCTTCCATAATCGCCGCATCCAGCTCTACTTCTCCCTCGCTATTGAGAGTCGCACCAAATCCAGCGTTAAACGTTTGGTCAGATTCGAGAACGCGGATTGCCGCCTCAACGGCTTCTCCAGCACTTCCACCACTGCGAAGCACTGCCCAACCCGCTTCAACAGCCGCTAAACAACCCGCGCGATTCGCTGCAACTTTGTTCTCGGAAACCGTTTTGGCTCCTCCATGAACAACGATTGCTAAAGTCATATCTGTCTCCTTTTCAAATACAAAAGTGTCTGAGTAACAAATCGCAACAGGTTCAATGTATGGAACTAAAACTAATTATCAGTGTGCTTTATTGTTGCCGCCATCTCTCTAGGGAGTTAACCA
>CAZZWA010000330.1:0-2812 GCA_964657555.1 uncultured Microcoleus sp. | reverse complement strand
CATCAACATCGCCATCGCTTCTACTCTTTCTGGTGACTTGATAAACACGCTATCCGTAAAGAATAACGGGTCTTTGAGAAAGCCAAATCCTCTTCCCAGCCAAGTTCCTCGCGATGCTAGCTGGTGTAGCACCACGGCTGACAGATAAAGTAATACGATTGACTGTTTGAAGAGTCGGATAAAATAGTACTGGCTGATTCCTACCGTATTGGCTAAAAGAAGGATGAAAGTTAAGCAATAAATAAGGAACAATAGAGGCAACAACGAAATTCTGTAGCAAACGAGTGCTCTCTTATACTTAGTTTACAGTTTGTTGTCTGTTGCTTCTAAATTTTGACAAAATGAGTCCGATTCAACAACAGCCCCAACTAGGGTTGGTATGCATCACAGCCTCTGATAAAGTGCGGTACCGCACCCTCACACGCAAACGACTGTTGCAGTTCAACGATACACAACAGCAGCAAATGTTGCGGCAACTCTATCGAGACAACTTACAGCGGCTGGATGCAGCGCTGGATTTCTGTGTTGACAATAACATCCGGCTGTACCGACTTACCTCTGCGCTTCACCCATTTGCCGATACGTTAATGGGTGAAGCTGTCATGGATGAGTTTAGTGAGGAGATGCGTAAGATTGGCGATCGCGCCACTCAGCTTGGCATCCGTCTAGTGGTACACCCAGATCAATTCGTGGTTCTTAGCTCAGATAACCCTTCGGTGATTGAGAACAGCATCAAAATTCTCCAGATGCAGGCCAAAATTCTAGACAAGTTAGGGCAGCCGCGATCGCCTTGGGCAGTTATGGAGATACATGGTGGTAAGAGCAATCGCGCTGAGCGACTTATTCAGGTCATTCGTGAACTTCCAGAGGCGATTCGCTCCCGGTTGGCTTTGGAGAATGATGAATATGCTTATAGCGCCCAAGAAATTTTGGATATTTGCCGCGTCACCAATATACCGATGGTGTTTGACGCTCACCACCACGTTATTCACGAGCGTTTGGATAGTTACGAAGATCCCAGCATTCCCCAGATACTCGCAGATGCCCGCACAACTTGGCCTGTACCAGAATGGCAGATGGTGCATATTTCTAACGGGCGTGAGAATTTTGGTGACCCACACCATAGTGACCTAATTATTGTAATGCCAAGTTCTTACCATAATGCCCCTTGGATTGAGGTGGAAGCAAAGCACAAGGAGTTGGCGATTGAAAAACTGCGCTCTGAGTGGCTCTCTGTTACTCCTAGTACGCTTACATCGTTAGGCTGAAGGTGATTAAGCTGTTATGGTTTTCTATATCTAGCAACCTAATCTAGAGGAGTAGAATGCCGAAAGTTACCATTGTTTACTACAGCGGCTCTGGACGCACCAAGCTAGTTGCCGAACACGTTCTGAAGGGGCTGCAATCTGTACCCGACATTGAAGCTCATTTACTGACTGCGGAAGAAGCCACAAATAATCTGGATGCTTTGGGCGATGCTGATGCTATTATTTTTGGTACACCGACTTATATGGGCTGTGTGGCAGCTCAATTCAAAGCCTTCATGGATGCAACGGGAGGTATTTGGTTTCAGCAGTTGTGGAAAGACAAAATTGCTGCTGGGTTTACCAACTCTCAGGGGCCGAGTGGCGACAAGCTGAATACCTTAACCACTTTAAGTATCTTTGCTGGTCAGCACTCAATGATTTGGGTGAATCAGGGATTGATGATTCAACCTACTGAAAATGGCGGACTGCTCAACCGTCTCAGTAGCTGGAATGGTCTGATGACCCAAACAGCTCAACATGCTCCATCACCACCGCCAGAAGATTTAGAAACTGCCGAACGCTTTGGGCAACGAATTGGTGAAGTGACCCTGCGATGGGTAAGAGGCAAGCAAGCTATTCAACCAGCGCAGATGTAACTAACTAAAGTGAAAGCTATGTAGTTTAAAATTTCCATTTCCTTATGGGTGGGGATTTTGCTGCTGAGCGGGTAATATCTGATAGATGCTGATGCTAATCAAACTAAGATAAATCAGTCCCCAGATGGCAAAGGCATAGTTAGTCGGGGTAATCAGATATGACCTGTCGCGTTTCCATCATCATTCCCACCCTAAATGAGGCAATGACCTTGGGGCGTACGCTCCGTTGCCTGAGTATTCTTGAACCACCTGCTTGGGAAATTCTGGTTGTGGATGGCGGGAGCCATGATCAAACGGTAGCAATTGCCCAAGCAGCAGCTGTCCCTATCATTGTTTCCGAGCAAACAGGACGCTCTGTTCAGATGAACCGGGGAGCAGCAACGGCGACTGGGGATGTGCTTTGTTTTCTGCATGCCGACACTCTCGTACCAGATGATTTGGTGAGTGCGATTGATCGCACCCTGGCAAATCCCGCGATCGCTGCGGGTGGATTGATATCGTTGATGACTGGGGAAAGCACAACGCGCTGGGGCGTATCTTTCCACAACTTCCTCAAAACCTACTATGCCCCGCTGCTATTTCGCCCTCACTTGTTTTTTAAGGGCTTGCGCCTGTTGTTTGGCGATCAGGTGATGTTTTGCCGTCGTCAAGCTTTCTGTGACTGCGGTGGATTTGATCCCGCCTTGCCGATCATGGAAGAAGCCGATCTGTGCCTCAAGCTGGTGCGCTACGGACGGATTCGCCAGATCAATCGGACGGTGCAATCCTCTGATCGGCGAGTCGCTAAGTGGGGGGCGCTGAAGGCAACGACAATTTACCTCTGTATCGGCTTTCTCTGGGGAATAGGCGTTTCCGCAACCGAGCTCAAACGTTTCTATGAAGAAATTCGCTGATTCAGGCTCCAGTCAT
>CAZZWA010000329.1:5875-7072 GCA_964657555.1 uncultured Microcoleus sp. | reverse complement strand
GCTTGCGGGGATTGGGCCGATCTGAAGTCACGCCAAACACCGTTACCACTTGGTAATCTCCTAAATCGGCAATCCATACAGGAGAAGGAGTGACTTTGCGGATCATCTCTTGTCCGCCAACTGTGTACTTGTCATCTTTAACCCCACCACACAGACTTTTAGCATCTATATAGTGTCGCTGATCTTCCAACTCATGGAACTTTTGGTGCAGAATATCCAGCGCATAAGGTTTTTCATTGTTGCCTTCTCCACCAACAACCACAATCCTGCACTTGGCATCGGCAGCTTCCACCCAACGGTGAGCAATTGCTTGACCAACTGTTTCAGGTGAGTTGGGATTGATGCTGTTTATACCAGGCAATTGAGCTAGAGCATTGTAGAATGTTCGCAACCGTTGCTGAAATAATTCGCGAAAGCTGTCAACAGTATCGAGAAGTGACCAAAAAGCATCCTCACTCTCTGGAATTAAAGTTGAGCCGCGATACCAAGGTGGCTTTGGATCTATACGATTTCGGCGAGAATAACAAGGTCGTCTGGCACCTTGACCGATACCACCTAAATGAAACATCAACCAGGCCAAGTTTTTGCATAGGTCAGCGATCGCACCTTGAGCACGCGGTGGTGCTTCAGGCGAGTAAGCCAGAGTCAAAATGCCTTCCTGTTGACCGCACTGGTCATTTTTCCCCTGAGGCTCTTTTTGAATCACCTTTCCTGCTAAAATTTGCACATTTACCCAGCCGAACTTTTGGGGATTAATGCCACCAAATAAAGTTGCCTCCCACGTCTTCACGTCATCGGCTGGCAATACCCCCAACGCCAAAGTACGGAACCAGTAGCGCAGCATTGACTTAAAAGCAACAGGACGCACCTCTGCTTCCGGCTGTCCTTTAGACTCCCACTTTTGTTTTTTCTCATGCCATTTCCACTGAGATTTTTGGCGTCCGTGGATCAGCTGGCCTTCCAAATTAAACTTAACTCGGAAAAACTCCGATGAAGAGTCAACTTGCTGGTTTTGGAGTAAGCGACCATAGCCAGTATTGATTTGAGAACCTGCACCCGCCTGCAACCCAGCAATTAACCACTGTCTGACTTGCTTCAAAACCTCTTCATCACACCCCCCACCCGGACGGATGCCAATCAAAAAAGTTGGCTGTTTCAGGGAGAAAAAGGGATTGGGATTGGGTGAGTATTCCAGCG
>CAZZWA010000329.1:1604-5775 GCA_964657555.1 uncultured Microcoleus sp. | reverse complement strand
TGTCCCCCGACGCGGATGCGCCAAGGACAAGTCACCTCAAAGGTGTTTTCTTCCCCAGCAATCAGCTTAGTGCGTTCGGTCAGTTGAGTGAGGCGATCGCGATAATCTGCCTTTTGTTCTGCTAGTTGCAGCAACTGCACCTTGGTGCCGTCTTTTTCTGGACTATCAAACGGACGCATCCAGCGCAAATACTCCACAAAGCTAGCTGCTGAATTTGGTTCTGGTTGTCCCGGTTCGTGCTTGTGTTTCAGCCAGGGTGACGGTTCAGCCGGTTGATGGGAAGAACGATCGCCCCCACCCGTACCGCGATGACCACCAGAACCGCCCACAGTAATGATTTTCTTCGGTTTATCTATATTTGGTTTGGGAGTCGCAGGGGATGGTTTCGGGTTTCCCGGTCGTGATGGTCGTTCAAATACCATAACCTATTCTCCCTTAATATCCCAATAAACCGCTGTCGCCCAAAAACCGAACTCTTGGGCAAGGGCCAAACCCAAACCTGTCACGCCCAGGTATTCATCTGTACCTAAGTCTTTGAGTCTGTTTAAACCCTGTTCCCCAGCAAGATTGTCAATCTCAGATAGCTGTTGCAGGCACTCAAAATACTTCTTGACCACCTGCTTTTTACCTTCTTGACTCAAAGCTTTTTCCTCTGCCTTCAGACGCATCATCCCCCAAGTAGATAGATAGGTATAAAGTTCAACAGCTTGGTTTTTTTGCTCCTTGAGGCGAGTTTCATCCTGATTCGGCTGCGATCGCAACCCAGACAAAGCCTCATAAACAGGTTTACCGATAGTCCGTGGGTCGAATGTCATAGTTATACCTTCCTAAATAGCTGCTGGCATCCACTGCTGAACAAAACCGCGCCCCAAGCTTTCCTGTCCGCCAATTTGCAGAATTTGGTTGTTTGCTAAGAGTTGTTGAAAGTCACTCTTAGATTGTGCTGCGGTGCCATTTGCTTGAGATGTGGTGCCCCAGGAGAAATACATCAAGGTGTCTGGGGAAATTGCTTCTTCGTAGCGGAACCCACCTTCAACAGATTTGTGTGCATCTAACTTAACTTTGACTTGTCGCCACAGACTCATTTGAATTAAAGTGGCGCAATGTTGGTCGGGCAAAACTATCACCCGTTCGATGGCACTGGTTTCTGGAGTTTGGGGAACAAACGCCCTCCAGTCCTGCCACTGCTTCAAATCGTCAGACTTGAGAATTGCATCTTTGAGGTAAACGGCATTTCCCCCACTGAGATTGCAGCTGTATTCCGATGGCACAGTACCAGTATTGCCGCTAAAACGCAACCAACGACGCAGCAGCATCGGACAGCTGATCCAGATGACACCATGACTCAAGGATGGTACGGGTAGCCAGAGAATAGATCCATCACCTATCCAAATATCACCCTGTTCTAGTTGTTGGGAGTCTTGTAAATCTGTGCCGAAAAGTTTGTTTCGCTGACTCTTTTCGCTTGTACTTGCCCGCAGTCTACCTCGAATGGTACTGGAAGGAATGTAAGGCAAGTTAGTGTGAGCTTCACGGGCAATTCCCAGCAGGTTTCCTTCCTGGGTTGTACCACCTGTGTGCAAGGGTGAAAGAAGATACAAGTAGACGTAGTTAATCATGATTATTTGCGTTATGAGAAATCCAAAAAAGTTCTGAGTAACCTAATTGTCGCCAGCGTTTTGCTTTTGCTGTAGCTTGTTCGCTATCCTGAAATAGCTGTTGGGGTTGATTGAGGTAATACGCACTTCCAGCAGGTGCGGCAAAGACTTGGGGTGCTGGGATGCTTTTATCTTGTTCATCTCGCAGACGACAGCTGATTGGTACTGCCCTATCTGTTGCCACGCTTACCAGATAACCTGGTTTTTGATTGCCGTTGACAGTGTGGGCTAACTTCCACTCCCAAGGCCATGCTTTGCACATAGCTTTGTTATGATCGTGGAGGCGTTCAAAGACTCCGGGAGTGACGAGGTAGGCTAGCGATCGCGCTTCCTTCAACAAGCCTTTGCTATAGTTTTCCCGTGCCTCGGCAAAGTTCTGTTTTGACAACGTTTCCAGGCGATTCCACTGCTCATCTAATAGAGGAGAACGCTGTAAAATAGCTCGATGTCCTTCTCCTCCCAGTCGCAATGTTGCTGATTCGCCTTGGGTTTGGAGAACTGTGTGAGTTTCTTCATCAACGGCGATCGCTAAACTCCAACCCGGTAACAATCGAATGGCATTTTCCACAAAGTAGCCATCAGCATCTTTAACTTGGCGGCTTCCTGGTTCGATGGCATTGTGAGGACGAGTTTCTACTTTCCAGGGTTTGTCTTCTCCTTTATGCTCAATCATCCAAGCATTAGGGCTAATTTGACCGCTTTTCAGGTACTCTAAAACAACTTCGTAGGGAAGATACTGACGGTACTTTTTCTCAGAACCACTCAGACAGAGACAGTTTTCCTCTATATCATCTTCATCATCTAGGATTGCTCCCACAGGTTTGACTAAAGGACAAGGTTCCAGAGTATCCCAGAGAATTTGATTGTGTAAATGATGATCGTCAGCCCAATCTAAAGGTACTAGAGGTATTTTTTTGATAAATCCCAACGGGCGAGGAAAGTAGAGGGTTTCTCCACAAAAGCACAGAAAAGGCCCTTTTAACTGAAACCGACTCTGCTTGTTTCTGTTAAGATAGGCACTTAAAGCCCCGGCGATCGCGTGACCGTTCGGTGGAAACACGCTGCCAGCCCATGCCCGTTCTCCTGGAGTAAAGGGTTTAGCATCTCGGAACATCAGTACATCTAAAGGTGTGAGAGTATACCAAAACATGACAGCTATTCTCCCAGCTTAATATTGCGGTTACGCAGCGTGAATGCTGCTAGTTTTAACCAGTTTTGGATTTCGCGATCGCGCTGTTGAGTGGTTTTTATTTCATCCTCCGCTTGCAGATGAGTCCGCCATAATTCCTGCAAAAAGTCCTTCAGTCGTTGCTGAAATTCTCGGCGATTATCCTCATCAACTAATTGTTCGCGTCGAGAACAGAATGCTTGCGTCCAAAAGGTAATAGCTTCTAGTTGCGGTGCAGGGTGTTCTTCCCAGAGTTGCGCTGCTTGTTCAAATAGGGCACTTTCTGGTTTAAATTCAGGCTTGTTGGGGTTGGGCTGCAACAGCAAGCGCCACTGTTGGAAAACTTCAAATTTGGCTGTTGCTTTCAAAATATTGCCGTTACTGTAAATCACCCGCACTTGCACGGCATCTTTTTTAGTATGGCACTCTTTCCTATCTTTCAGTCTGCAACTGCTGTGATATTCATGCTCTTTTGCCTCCTCTTCTGCTTCCCAAAGGTTTTCCAAGGCAATTGCTAATGGAACTGACTGATTAGCAATCACAATCCCAAAGCTAATTGTGGCAGTATGTCCCATTGTAAATAGAGGACGGGTAGAAAGCAGGGGTTTACCAGATGCATCTTTGGGCGCTTCGCTGGATTTCCACCGCCAATAATCGCCTTGATGATCAAATTCGCCTTTATCGTCTTTATCGCCTCGGAAGCATTGGCGAATATCCCACAACCACTTATCCCATTCCCAGAGATTGGTGTAAGCTAAGACATCATCACCACCCCCGTAAATCAGCCGTCCAGCATAGCGCCTCTCGGTCAGGTAGGGAACGAGTTGGTTGGAAAAGTCTAACAAGGCGCGGCTGAGGGCATTGTGAGTTGATGGCCCCATGCGCTTTGGCAAACGTAGAAAGTTTTTAAATGTCTCCAGTCTATCTGCTAGTTGTAACAACTCCGAGGCAATGTAATCTCGATAATCAGTCAGGTTTTTGCCTTTTAGCCATTCACTCATCCCATCGCCGTCACCAGCTGCTAAGACATACCAACTTGCTGGGTTGTTGGGATAGTGGCTGTCTAAAACACCTTGGATTGTTGAACGGTATTTCGTCCTAATTTTAGTCAATTCTTTATTTAAGCTCTCCAGAGTTTGATAGCCTTGAGTGAGAATAACAGCATCACTTTCCTGTTCTACTTGCTGTTTTGCGGCTTTGATTTGCTGTTGGATGTTCAAAACTTCTCGGGTTTCCAAATCTTCGACCAGCCAACCTGCATTCAGAAAGCGAGTATGATACTCCCTAAAGTCGGGATCTTCATGGTCATCAATCCAAGGAATGCCCCATTTTTCTGTCAATTCCG
>CAZZWA010000329.1:0-1504 GCA_964657555.1 uncultured Microcoleus sp. | reverse complement strand
GCAAGTCGGGTTTGGTCGAAGATGTGGGGCCACCAAGAACCGACGTTGACACTAAACTTTCTGCCTTGTCTTTTCAGTCGCCGCTGGTAAGCTTGCCGGAGAAAGGCGATTTCGGCCTCTTGAAAGAGTTTTTCCTTCTCCCCTACCAGATAATAGGCCCGATTTTGAGCTTCTAGCCAGGGTTGAAATTCTTTTTCATATCTGTCTTCAGGGATAGCAGCATTTTTCAGAGTCACCCCTTCTTTGCCGATGGGTAAGGCTGTCCAGTAAGTTTGCCACTGACGATCTAACCAGCCTTTCCAAGTACTGCTGTCTGGTTGCAAGTCTGGCATCCAATGCCGTTGGTTGTTTAATTCCTGGAAAACTAATTTGCCCAACTCGCGCCAGGTTTCCAAAACAGTTTGATGGGCAGTTTTCATGGCTGCTGCTACTTGGTCTTTTGGCAGCACTAACACCAGCACGTTAGGGAACCCAGCAGTGAGAAGGGCGCGATCGCTGGGTGGCGTTATCCAGGTGCTAAATTCAGGCCATTGTCGTAGTAACCAGTGGTCGATTAATGGTTGCTGATAAAGGCTGGGATAAAGTAGGGTATCAGGGCCGTATTGAAGAGCTAGTTTCCAGCTGACTTTGGCAGCAAGATAGTGCAAAAGCCAAGAACCTGCCCAAAAGTCACGCATTTTACGACTAGCTTTAATCAGTTCTTGCACTGGGGAAAAGCTGAAGGTAGCGAGATACGGATGAGATAAGGTTTTGTCAGCTGGCCATTTTGCCTCAATATCTGCCGTTGTCAGGTCATACCCAGCTAAGGCACCAGCTAAGGCAGCAGTTAAGCTGGTGTGACTCCAAATGGAACTGTCGGGAAGACGAGTTTCGGCTGGCATCAACATCAGAGTGTCATCGCCAAACTCGTTACAAGCAGCTTGTGGCAAGCAACGCCACAGCCACCAGAACACCTTCTGAGGATGGGAGACTTCTTGAACTGGCTTCAGAGTGCGATCGCTCGGATCTTCGATGAGCTGAGAAAATAATTCTTGTTCCTTGCCGTTCAAATAGTGAGCGCGGTTAGGCTGGTTAACCAGATGCTGATGCTTTGCATCTGGCAATCTCCAGTTTTCTATTTTTGCTCCCGATAGCAGGTGAGATATTTCTAAGCCTTTGCTTGTGTCCCGTTTTGGTGCATAGTTGACGCTGCTAGTGACGCTACCAAGAGCACCGCGATCGCTCGCTGAGGTGATATAGTCTGCCAGGTGAATGTGCTGGAGTATCTTCTTGCTAGTGTCTTCGGGGTTCCAGCCGTTGTCTCGCCACACTTGCATGGCTGCGAGTTGTTCCCAGAAACTATTATTTCCCCGTCCGGTGTTGTCATGCAAAGCTTTGAGGGCAGGGTCATGGAGCAATCCCCAAATTTTTGCCTGCCAGTATACTTCCGACACTGGTTTACTTCCTTTAGTCGTATGTTGTCTGCACTTTAACAATTGTTCCCACTTGCGTTCCATAAATCCCA
>CAZZWA010000328.1:1984-7085 GCA_964657555.1 uncultured Microcoleus sp. | reverse complement strand
GCGCTTTTCATCTAAGTGAAGTACACTACCCCACCCGCCCTATCGGGCACCCTCCTCTTACTAAGGAGGGGTGTACTCCATGAACTTGCAATCTGCTTGCTGTAAATACGTAGGTACGAAAAAAAACATGTATGTTTAGTTTTGTAAAAGCTATGAAATGACGAGGGCTGTTGCGCTGGCAATATTTTACACAGGAGCAAAAAAATGACTATTACAGAAGATAATTTTCGAGTTCGTCCAATGAATAAAGATGATCTAAAAATTGCCTTAAGCTGGGCAGCTTCTGAGGGATGGAATCCGGGTATTGATGATGTTGATAATTTTTATATTGCCGATCCAGGTGGTTTTTTAATTGGAGAACTAAACGGTAAGCCTATTAGTTGTATTTCTGTAATGCGATATAATGATAAATTTAATTTTATTGGTATTTATATTGTTAAACCCGAAGAACGGAAAAAGGGACGTGGTTTAAAAACATGGCAAGAAGCATTGAAGTTAATTTCTAATCAACCTGCTGCTTTAGATGCTGTCTTACAACAAGTTAATAATTATCAAAGATTTGGTTTTAAACCTGCTCATTCTCATCTCCGTTATCAAGGGATAATTACCGGAAAAATCTTGCCAGAGGTGAGGGATTTAAAAACTATTAATTTTGAGCAACTTTGTCGTTATGATCAGCGATATTTTCCTAGTTATCGTCCTCATTTTCTTTCGACATGGATTAATCAACCTCATGGGCAAGGTTACGCTATCATCAACGATGCTGATTTGATAGGTTATGGAGTGATTAGAAAAGCTACGGATGGCTTTAAAATCGCCCCTCTATTTGCGGAGAATGAAGACATAGCAGAAAAGTTATTTTTAGCCTTAGTGACTTATGCTGAAAAAAGTCATATTTATGTGGATGTTCCTAATATTAATAAAGCTGCTATTCTCTTATTTGAAAATTATCAAATGAACCCTATATTTGAATGTGTACGAATGTATAAAGGAGAGCCCCCCAATATTGATTGGCACAAGGTTTTTGCTGTTACTACTTTGGAATTAGGTTAAATTTAACCTTTTTATTTCCTCCGATTGTTTCTTGGGACTTATCCCTCTTACGAAGAGGTTATGTCTATACAATATGAAGTAACGGAAGCAGGAGTACAGAAGGGTTATAGAATTTGGACAAAGTCGAGCTTAGCCTATGGTTATAAACCTAAATGCTGTTGCAGAGCTTGACGCATCACCTCCACTGGCGCTGGCTGCTGCAACCAGATTTGCAAAGCAACAGCTCCTTGCTGTACCAGCATTTCTAATCCATCAATAATCATAGCTCCCTGAGCTTGAGCTAGCTGGAGAAACTGGGTCGGCTTGGGATTGTAAATTAAGTCATAAGCAATTGTCCTCTGTGGCAATTTCGCCATCAAAGCTGCATCTAGTGGCGACTGATCGATGTGGGGAAACATGCCAATGGGTGTTGTATTCACCAACAAGTCTGCTTGAGGCAGCAGCACTGGTAATTCCTCCCAAAGATGAACATGCAGATTAGCCGCCAAAGGCGAATTTCCCCAACTTTGTTGAAAGGCATTTAACTTCTGTTGGTGCCGTCCCACAATATGGATGGAAGTGCAGCCCAACTTGGCACAGCCTGCCACGATAGCCCTAGCAGCACCTCCATTTCCTAGAATAATCGCTACAGTCTGACTCCAATCCCGCTTGTCATCTGCCAAGGGCGCGATAAACCCAGCTATATCAGTATTCGTGCCAGCAAAAGAGCCAGTGTCAGTGCGATAAATGGTGTTCACAGCTCCCACTTCTTGGGCAAGCGGCGAAACCGCCGATAACAGCGGCACAATTGCTTGTTTGTGAGGAATTGTCACGTTAAAGCCAACCAAATCGATAGCAGCAAAGCCTGCTAACGCTACCTCCAGATCGCTCGGCTTAATCGGCAAGGGGAGATAGACGTAATCTAAATTTAGGCTGGCGATCGCTGCATTGTGCATAACTGGTGAGAGGGAATGCTCGACTGGATGACCAATTACCCCCAACAGTTTAGTTTTACCTGTAATTAGCTGCATCAAGTTCTGCTAGTAACTGCTTCCAGCATAAAGCTATAGCAGTGTAATGCACCCTACGAATTTAAGATTTACTTGATAAATCAGCTTTTAACCGAACACTATATGATTACCAACACAAGATCCCACGCCCTTTAGACGTGGGATCAATTTACCAAAAAACTAGGTTAGCTTTCTGCTCTACGGTGCTTTCACCAGAATTAGTGTTTTTCAGGCTGTTTCACTGGCTGTTCCTGCTGGGCAGTAAATTCAGCTGTCCCCGGAATAGAAGCGAGGCTGATTTGACCGGCAAGGGTTTTTCCCGCAAATTTGCCCTCAATCTTAACTGGGCTCTTGCAGCTGGTCAATTGAGGAACCTTGCCTGCTAAACTCAGCTGTTGATTCTCAAACTTGCCCGCTAGCGAAGGTCTTGCCGTAGCAGATGTTGCCCCTTGAGTATCGGTATCCCCAGGCAGCAAAGATCCGCCTAGGTAAATCCCAGATTGCTGAATGCTCAAGACAAGGGCGTCTGCCTGAAGACATCCAGGCAAGTTTTGGGCGGTTATTCTATAGCGACCGTTGATATTAGGAGGCGCTTTGAGATTGGCATTACCATAAGCGGTTACGGCATTAAACAGAACCACGACGAAAGCAATTGCACCACCATAAAACGCCAAGGACTTGAAGTTAAAATGACCCTTCATGCTCCCACTCCTGATTTGTCTGTGTCAAGGGTTTGTTCCTCGTTTGTTTCTGGTAGGACAGAGGCAAGGTGAGAAGTTACCTTACTGTACCGGCGAGTAATTAACAAAGAAGAACGACATTGAACTGCCAGTTGATCTGTATATCGTCCTAAGGTTTGACGCTCTATTCCCCAAGCGCGGCTGGTACCAGCCAGAGTCAGGTCAACTGTTTGAGATGCCTCTACCACAGCCTGGATTGGCTCTGGTGCTCCGACAATCTCAATATCAATGCGATCGCGCACTGCCTGTGGTAGTTGTTCTATCAAGGGACGAAACTCGTCGCTAAATTCACCCTCGACTTGATTGCTTGGCGTCACTCGCAGCACACTCAGAGTGCGATCGCCAGAATGTACAAGTAGTCTCAGAGCAAGTTCCAGTGCCAAATCATCGTGAATGTTGCCAGCATAAGGCACCAACAATCTTTCTAGACGTTGTCTTCCTGCGTCTACAAAGACTGCAACATCTACCCGCGCTGTGCTAAGAATTTGACCAACTCGTCCCCCCAATCGGTTGCTGCTAAAAGCTGGGCGGTGCCATCCTACCAGAATCAAATCGGCGTGATCGAGTTCCGCAATTTGTGCCGTTGCTCGTCCCACATCGTTAGCAATGCGGATAATCGGATGCACCGATTGGCGAGTTTGGGGAGGTTCCAAGCTTTGAATCAATTCTTCGAGGCGATCGCGACGCTGCTGGATTAACCGTTCTGCCTCTAATGGGGTGCTTTGAAAAGCATAATCCTCCTCTAGTTGCACCAAGCTGAGGGGATGAACAACTGCCGGTTGCAATCCGGTGCCCGCAATTGCCACTGCTAGTTGTAACAGCCCTTTCTGCGTACTGGGATTGGCAACAGGCACCAGAATTCGATAGGTTGGTTGAGCACCACTCCCGTCTATCCCTGCGGACGGTTCTGCGTCCACTGTATCTAGCCGAATCAGTCGCTTTGGATAAGTCCACTCTAAAAGGGGTGTAGTCATAAACGTTGTCACCAGCGCCATGACCACCAGCATGGTGAATAGCAAAGGCGAGATCACCCCCAACGAAAGACCAATGTTGAGCACGATCAGCTCAGTTAGACCGCGAGTATTCATCAACCAGCCCAGCGCTGAGGCTTCCCGGTCTTCAATGCCACTGACACGAGCTGCAACATAGGTACCAGCATACTTACCGACAATCGCTACGCCCACAACTGCGGCACAGAGCAACCATAATTCAGGCCGATTGAGCAAGCCAACTTGCGTCCGCAGACCACTGTAGGCAAAAAAGACGGGTAGCAGAAAGGTGAGCACGAAGTCCTCAGTTTTCTGAGCTAACTCCCGCACTAGACCAGCATTTTTGGGCATCACTGCGCCTAGCAGGAAGGCACCAAAGATCAGGTGAATGCCAATCAGTTCTGTAATCAAGGCAGAAACAACCACACCCATGTAAATCCCAGCCAGAACGAACTGGGTAAGCCGTCCGGAGCGCTCGTAGTGGTTGGCAAGTCGTTTGAGGAACCAACGTCCCAGCGTCACCATAAACGCAATGTATAGCAAAGCATACAGAATGGTTGGCACTGCTCCGACCATGCTGTTGGTACGAGTCACCGCGATCGCCAATGCCAACAAGCACCAAGCTGTGACATCATCCACTGCTGCACACGTCAGCGCCAAATTCCCCAAGCGGGTATTCTGCAAATTGCTCTCGGTGATAATTCTGGCAAGTACCGGAAAAGCCGTAATCGACATTGCCGCCCCTAGAAATAGAGCAAAGGCAGTAAAAGAGACACTGGCACTCGATACCAGGGGATAAAGCCACAGGGCTAGTAAACTCCCCAAAGAAAAGGGCACCAAAATACTGACGTGCGAGGTCAAAACAGCTACTTCTAGTTGGCCACTGAGATATTTGGGATTTAGCTCTAGGCCAATCAGAAACATAAAAAATATCAGCCCCACCTGAGACAGCACATTCAGGAAGGGAACGGA
Source organism: uncultured Microcoleus sp. (assembly GCA_964657555.1). Taxonomy (GTDB): domain Bacteria; phylum Cyanobacteriota; class Cyanobacteriia; order Cyanobacteriales; family FACHB-T130; genus CAZZWA01. Next base: position 2,342 of record CAZZWA010000328.1, on the reverse strand, counting down.
CTCAGGTGGGAATAGGGTAGAGGCGATACCAGGCGCAACTAAACCGAAAAGAGATGGCCCCAACATAATTCCAGCAACAATCTCGCCGATTACCAGCGGTTGCTTGAGCCAGCGAAATCCCAGACCTACGAGTCTGGAAAGTCCAATGACAATTAGCACTTCAATGAGAACTAGGACGACTGTGTCCAGATGCATAATTTCCTCCGAGACGACTCAAGGATTTGGTGAGCTTATGACCGTGATGACATCATAGTCCTGGATTATTCTGGATCATGGTCACGTCATAATATCCGTAAACCAAATATTTGTAATGAGCTGTTTGTCCTTAAAAGATCTCACACCATCTGCCAAATCAACT
>CAZZWA010000328.1:0-1884 GCA_964657555.1 uncultured Microcoleus sp. | reverse complement strand
CTGACGTTCAAAGATTCCTATGGGCACCAATTCCGATTAGTCAACTCAAAAGGGGATGTATTTGGAGAAAATCTCATTTTTGATTCTTCGGATGAAGCCGAATCAGCAGGATGGCTATGGGTGATGAATATGAGAAAGTAAGGGGGAGCGCCTACTAGCCAAGCAAATTAACTCATCAAAAGGAGCAATCATGGTTTTTTCTTCTATCCGTATCAATACTTTTTTGGATTCCCATCCCAACTGGAAAGATCTTGTTGAAAAACGCTTAGGATATCTGTTATGCGATCCTAGCTCTAATTGTATCGAATTCGTTGCAGTTGATGACTTGAGTCAACTGGGAAAACTTTTAAAAAACATCTATCGCAACGAAGATAATGACACTGATACACATAATTATGTTAATGAGATTCGGACTGAATTAGATACGCTAGACGTGGGGAAAGAAGCTCTAGTCGTACTAGTACAGCGCACGGGAGAGAGCCAAAGTGGAAATACTTATTCTTTAGAACACGATATAGTTCCGCTAGTAAATTAATCATCAAAATCGCGCGTCTCCCACTACCAAACTGTGACATACACTTAAGTGCTGAATGTTGACATAGAGGGAAAAGTGAACGAAAATCCTAACGAGCAAGACTACATTCGCCGCAGACAGGAAATCCAACTCCAAGAAGAGAGACTGCGGCTTCAGCAAGAGGAACTCCGCCTTGCTAATGCTCAACGCAACGCTAAGTTTGCCTGGGTGATCAATGGAATTTACTTCTTAGTTGGAGCGCTTGAAGTGCTTCTCGCCTTACGCTTCTGTCTGCGTCTGTTCGGTGCAAACCGAGAAAATACGTTTGCTCAAGTCATCTACGGCTTTTCAAAACCCTTTGTCGCTCCATTCTCTACCTTATTTATCAGTCCTGTGTTTGGTCGTGGATCAGCTATATTTGATGTCAATCTCCTGATTGCGATCGCAGTTTATGCAATTCTAGGATGGCTGGCAGTGCGGTTAGTCCGGTTTGTAGGAAACCAAGGTTAAAGGCGATCGCGCTAGTAAGGGGAAGTGCGATCACTTATAAGTACAAATTTCAGAGATTATGAAAATAGCTCCTCCAGCAATTCTTCACGGGTCAAACTACCATGCTCGGCAACATCTCGTCGTATGGCGTTCAGCGTACCTATCTTGATATAATTGTAGGATGGAACTGTGACGTGATGCTCACTATGGTGCTGGTTTGTTACCAAAAGGTTAAATTCCTGCCCCAAATTCAATAATTTGCTCCACGGTTAGAGCTAAATCTGGGAAAAACTGAGACTTGACACAATCTTTCCCAGTAAAACTCTCAAACTCGTATTCCCATTCAACTAAAATGCTACGCGAGGGAATCAGTTGCCCAATAGAGATGGTAGGTTCCTGAATCTTAGGATTCTTACGGTTGGGATAGCGGGCAACACTAAACAGGGGGTCAACGATCCAGAACTCGCTCACCCCAAAGGCGGCATACCATAGTGGTTTATTGCGGTAGTCATTCTCCCAATTCGTGCTGACAATTTCAATTACCACACTGGGCGGTTCCCTCAATACGGCTTCTGAGTGTGTCTGCTGCTTCCAAGAATCCCGGTTAATCGCGATTAAGTCGGGTTTACGGGTATCTTTGAGCCCTAACTCTAGTACAGGCTTCGGATGCACCAGTAGCCCAAGTTGGCAGCGTCTGCTTTCCAATCGCAGTTCTACCAGTAGTTCAGATCGCAGGTTCTCGTGTTCTCCTGAAGGTTCAGACATGAGTCCAATAATTCCGTTAACAAGCTCATATTCCTGTCCTTCAGGTAAATCTAAACTAAGAAACTCTTCTACGGTGTAGGTCTGGAATTGAACAGCAGCGACCATAGTCAAGTCTT
>CAZZWA010000327.1:6480-7098 GCA_964657555.1 uncultured Microcoleus sp. | reverse complement strand
TGTGCCATTAACATTTGTGCTATTTGTCAGAGTTGAGCCACTAGTATTTGTGGTATTTGTGACAGTTGTGCCACCAGTCCCAGCAGAATTAATGAGACTATTGAGATTATTAGTTGCGCTCTTCGAGCGGGTGAAATTAGCATCAGCACTGAGAGTGGGAAACAGAGCAGCTTGGGCCTCTCGCAGCTGCGCTCTACTGAGTTCTAGTTGCAGTTCCGTGACTTGTAGGGCTTGATTGTTCCGCCGTGCTACGTCAAAAGCTTGTGCCAAGGTGATAGGCTGGGTGATCCTAATCTGTACTTGCTCAGGTCTAGTAGGGAACAGCAAGGGATTAGGGCTAGGGTTGAGAAACTCCGGAGCTGTTTTTCCTTGGCGATCGCGAGAGTTGGCAGCTAAGAGGTTATCTGGGAGCGTTGATGTGGATGCTAAAGACTCTTGCTTCATGGTGCCAGACCCTATGTCTTCAATATTTCTTCCTAACGTGCTCCTGTGGGTAGTGCGTTGAGCATTCCTCGACTCTATTAGCCTCAGTAAAGCGGCACTGGAAGGGCTAGGGGTGAAGGGAGGAGCGTCTGAACTTTGTCTTGAGGGCTTGTCTTGAGAGGCAGCTAGCTGCTG
>CAZZWA010000327.1:0-6380 GCA_964657555.1 uncultured Microcoleus sp. | reverse complement strand
AGATTGTCTGTCCCTAGTGTTGCTTACAGGTGTGCTGGTATGAGTGCCGTCTTCCCGATCCGAGGACACAGAAGAGTCTGTATGTAGTCCGGCGAACTTGTCTTGAGAGGCAGCTGGCTGCTGAGATTGTCTGTCCCTAGTGTTGCTTACAGGTGTGCTGGTATGAGTGCCGTCTTCCTTTTTCTGCGACACTGTGAGTTGCTCCTGATCGCGGACTTTTGGCAACTCAGCTGTAGTTGAGTTTGTGCTTGAGTTTTTTTGCTCATCAATTTCAGGAGATTGACTAGAGGCTCGTGTACGAGAAGTCTCCCCTGTTGCTTTTAAGGTGAGCACTAGACCTTTATCGTTCCCAACCACCTGCCCTACAGGTACACTAACTTTTCCTGTCACTGTGACCCGGATACTACCGGCATTTGATGTCACACTGATGTCCGTAATGTCATCAGTAGGATTTTCCTTATGAAAAGTGTTGCCTTCTGGAATGTCCAGTTGGGTATTGATGATATCGGCGACAAAGGTCTTACCAGATCTGGAAGTAAAGACTGGGGGAGAAGTTCCTTGGGGCGTCTCTAAAATGACCTCGATCCCCTCGGCTATAGGGTTGAGTCGTACTCCACTTACCTTGATAGTACTGGCCCCAGTGGGCTGAGCTGCTAACACTGCTGCCACAAGGCTCAGGCTTAAGCTACTAAATAACTGCTGTCTTTGCACCACGTTTCCTCACACAAAAATCGATGAAACTCAATCCTGGAAGAGATAACAATCCCTTAGTGCAGGATAGCTATGTCTCATAAGCACCAGAACCAGGCTCAACATTACCAGGAGTGAGCGCTGCACCGATACTCACTATCACTGGATTAGTGAAATTGTATAGGTTTGAGTTTAACTAGCTAGTATCGCAGGAAGGCGAAATATCTCGTTAAACTTACCTCTACAAGCAAGCAACTTTAAGCAGAATACTCGGTTGTCAAGGAGCTTGACAAATAAATTTCACTTTCACATAGCCAGTAAGTATTTATTACGTACACTAAATAAATATTTGATATGATACCATGATTAGCTTAATACTCAGGCTATACTTGACTCTCTATTTATACACCTCCTATCTACCCTAAAGGCGAAAACCTGCTTTTTGGTGATCGGGAAGCACAAAATCCATGTCTTATGCAAAACCCACCGAATCTTACTGTTCAAGAGGCACACAAAATCCTGAAAGCTTTCGACTGCCTAGACAGTAAGTCTGTCGAATCTGCACCAAGTCAAGCTGTAGTTCGTCAGGCTTTACTGCTGACGAGCAGTCGTTCAGATTACCAAATATTAGGGATTTGCGCTACCACGGCTGCTGAGGGAATCTTAGCGCTAAAAACATATGCAGAAGCTTTGGGCTATCAAGCGCCTCTGGACAAGTCTTCAATTGCAGGCCCAGTATATATAAAATTCAATCCAATCAAGGGATTGTGTTATGTGGATTCTTACTCAGGAAACCATCGCGGAGTACTGGTATCCTGCCAGTCTTCCCAGGCAGGGGGAATAAACGAGCTATATGGTCATTTGCCTATTGATTTATTTATATCTGTTCTGTAAACGCCGCATCTTTAAACTTATATTTACTCTCAATACCTCTAACTTTAGTAGAAATTTTGTGGTACACTCTCTAAGTTCTTAATTGTAAATTAAAACGTAACGAGTACGAAGCGTGCAGGGAAAGAAGGGTGCCGTTGTGCAATCACCCACGCTAGCTTAACTTTGTATCGATAGTGTCATCCGTAACGAACACATGAATCCCAAACTTTTGTGGACTGCTACAGCCTTCCTGACGACTGCTCTGTCTACACCTTCAGTTGGTCTAGCGCTGGATCTTAAGCCAGTTGGCAGAACTGACCAGCAAAAGAGTTTGAAGGCAACGTCTACCCACCCCTTACCATCAACCCCAACAATTAACGCTACCACAGTGGCTCCGGTAGCTCCCACCCGCTCACCCTTTGGCGGCGGAAACTACATAGTCATTGCTAGAGTCCAACCCCATGCACTAGCAGGTCGCATGGCAGCAACTCTCTTGGTCAGGAACATTCCGGTTCTGACCTTTGTGGGTGAGAGTGCGAAGATAGCGAACAGTTCTCAAGCAGGTGTAAATGGTTCAGAAAGTGGCTCCAAGTCTAATGATGAATTCCAACAACTAAATGCGCCGATCAAGAGGGCACAAGCAGTGGCGGCGTCGCTTAACCAGATGTATGCCAACAATGTGGATGCCAGCACGATTAAGGCTGTTTTGGAAAGTGGCGAAACTGTAGCGTCAAAATCTAACGACAAAATAATCATAAAAAGCCAGAGCGATCGCTACCTGATTAAAGTCAAAGATACCGTACTGGTAGAGATCGATTCCACAACTCGGCTACCAGATACAATCAATAATCATGCCAAAGACGCACTCCTAGCAACAAATCGCCTGCGGCAACTGATGGGTAACGCACCACCATTGGGCGAGATTTCTGGTAAAGCTGTGTCGCTGCCCAAGGACAAATTCCTAGAGGAGATTAGCTTGGGGCCAGTCCAAATCCACATGAGTGGATTAGCTTCCTGGTATAATTTTGGGGAGAATGGCTCTGAGACCGCTAGTGGAGAAAGTTTTAATGACAATCAGCTAACGGCAGCACATCTTACCTTACCATTCGGGACACAGGTGCGAGTGACCAATATACTAAATGGTCATTCTGTAGTTGTGCGAATTAACGATCGCGGTCCCTACATTCCAGGTCGGATGATTGACCTTTCCACAGCAGCAGCGACTCTACTAGGAATGATCGAACCAGGTGTGGTACCAGTTAATGTTGATGTACTAGGTAGAGGGACACCAGTAGAGCGCGGTGTCAGTGTGGGAGTAGGCCCTGCCAAAAAACAAGATTCAAAGCAAAAGTAGGCTATCAAGAGGATTTATACTTTGCACGTCCACGCACTTACAGCTTGGAGTAGTACAGTCCGACCCCCCTTACTAAGGTTGGGGACGGGGAGTTGTTAGGGATGGTATATCCAACTGAAAACTGCTGTATTTTGTGTGAAGGGACTGGTGAGTGAGAGACACTTTTCATCTCCCTAATCCTCAATCTCAAAAGCGAAAAAGCTCAGTTTGTGTCCGCAAGCAGCATAACTTATGAAAGTTGCGATTATTGGCTGTGGCTATGTTGGAGCCGCTGTTGCCCGCCACTGGCGGCAAGAATTGGAATTTGAGGTCACGGCAACCACAACTACCCCTGAACGTGTAGCCGCACTTGAAGCAGTAGCCCAGCAAGTCGTAGTTGTGAAAGGAAATGACCCAGTAGGGCTAGAATCTGTGGTGCAAGGTCGGGATACCATCCTGCTGAGTGTGGGCGCTGCTAATGCCCACGTCTACGAAGAAACCTACCTGCAAACTGCCCAAACTCTAGCCACAGTATTGAAACAGGTGGGTACAGTCCGACAACTGATCTATACAGGTAGTTATTCCGTCTATGGCGATCAAGGTGGGGAGTGGGTAGATGAAGAATCACCTGTGGCACCGGCAAACTCAAATAGTCAGATTCTCAGCAATACAGAGCAGGCATTGTTGTCGGTATCCAATGACAACCTGAATGTTTGTATCCTCCGCTTAGGAGGGATTTATGGCCCAGGCCGCGAATTGGTGAAAATATTTGGTCGAGTTGCAGGCACAACCCGTCCTGGCAATGGTAATGATGTGACAAATTGGATTCATCTAGATGACATCGTTGCTGCTATAGAGTTTGCTCGTCAATACCGATTGCAGGGCATCTACAACTTAGTTGATGATTCGCAATTGGCAAGTCGCCAACTGATAGACAGCGTGTGTGAACAGCACAATCTGCCTAAGGTTGTGTGGGATACATCTGCCACCCAGGTACGGCCTTATAATGCCAGAGTTTCAAATCAGAAGCTCAAAGCAGTAGGTTACCAACTTATCCATCCAGAAACCCTAATAGTCATATGATTCAGCAACATCAGGGCTGTGTTTACCTAGGAGCCAGTGATTATTGTTAAGTATGAAAATTGAATCTCCGCGAATGCAAGCTGTGCAGTCGCCGATTGTTCCTGTGATCGGGGAACTGATCCGCAACTGTCCAGGAACGATATCGCTGGGGCAGGGCGTCGTTTATTACGGCCCACCGCCAGAGGCATTTGAGCAGATTCCTCAATTTCTAGCTGACCCAGAAAATCACAAATACGGTTCCGTGCAGGGTATTACGCCGTTGCTGGATGTCATTAAGACGAAACTGAATGCTGAAAATGGCATTGAGATTAATGCCCAAAACTGCATCTTCATTACAGCTGGCGGCAACATGGGGTTTATGAACGCACTCTTAGCGATCGCTTCTCCAGGCGATGAGATTATTCTTCAGACACCCTACTACTTCAACCATGAAATGGCCATCACTATGGCTAGCTGCCACCCAGTACTTGTAGCGACAGATACTGATTATCAGCTGCGTCCGGATGCTATCCGGCAAGCAATTACACAGAGAACGCGGGCAGTCGTGACTATTTCCCCAAACAATCCAACTGGGGCTGTTTACCCGCAAGAGGCGTTGCGCGAGGTTAATGAAATCTGCCGCCAGCAGGGCATTTATCATATCAGTGATGAACCTTATGAATATTTCACCTATAACGGCGTGCAGCACTTTTCGCCTGGGTCAATTCCTCATAGTAGCGGTCACACGATTTCTCTCTACTCGCTTTCCAAAGCATACGGTTTTGCTAGCTGGCGCATTGGCTACATGGTAATTCCCGAACATCTACTCATCTCGGTCAAGAAAATTCAGGATACGCTTCTGATTTGTCCCCCAGTAATTTCTCAGTATGCAGCTTTGGGGGCTTTGCTCTCAGGAGTCGGCTACTGTCGTCAAAAGCTGAGTGCGATCGCTCAAGTGCGACAAATCGTACTCAACCAACTTGAAGGCATTCGAGATTTATGCACAATTCCGCCTGCGGATGGAGCGTTCTATTTTCTGCTGAGAGTTCATACTCAGCTAGATGCAATGGAGTTGGTAGAGCGACTTATCTACGACTATGGTGTAGCTGTCATGCCAGGAACGGCCTTCGGGATAGATGATGGATGCTACCTACGGGTTGCCTATGGTTCGCTACAAAAGGATACAGCAGTAGAGGGTGTTGGCAGATTGGTACAGGGTCTGCAAACGATTTTGGAAACCTAATCATCAAGGGTGTCTAAGCGAATCATTACTTGTAGATCGCCTTTGATATTGGCAAATAACTTTGGCTCAAAACCCGCTATTACAGAGGTTTTGAAGCCCATAAATTCTTTTTGCAACACAACCATAAAAGGCATGGACACACAACAAAGCCCACTACCCAACTCCTTAGTTGTCGGTTGCTGGCAATTGGACGATCGCAGTTGGCAAGCAATTCCGGAAACTGAGATTGGCCGCGCTTTAGACTTTTACCAAGCTTTAGGCATCACCAATTTTGATACAGCAGACATCTATGGGCGCAGCGAAAGTATTCTGGGACGCTTGCTTAAGGGACGCGATTGCACAATTTATACCAAAGCCGTTTTTTTCGGCAGTGTTCCCACTCCACCACAGATCCGTAGCAAGATCGAAGGTTCCCTGCGCAACTTGCAGCGAGATTCCCTCGATTGCGTGCAAGTCCATTGGCACAACCCCCAGCTAGACTTTGCCTCGACCTTGACAGCACTGACGGATTATCTGCAACAGGGCAAGATTCGCCAGCTTGGTGTCACCAACTTCAATACGCCAATGTTAAAAAAAGCATTGCAATACGCCCCTATTAGTACTAACCAAGTCCAATACAGCTTGATTGACCGGCGGGTAGAAAGCTCAATGCAAGCCCTTTGCCTTAATCACAACATTACCCTGCTGCCCTATGGCCCTCTGGCAGGCGGATTTCTATCAGACAAGTTTCGGGGAGTCACTTCACCCCAAAATGAAGCATCTCATGCTCGTGGCTTTTACTACAACAGTATGATTCATGCCCATGGTGGCTGGCAACCTGTACTAGAATTGCTGGAAACCCTAGCAAACGTAGCCAAGAAGTATGAAAAAACTATTTCTCAGGTAGCTCTAAACTGGGTTAAACAACAGCCTGAAGTTGCATCGATCATCTCTGGTTTTACCGGAAATCGCCAGCAGATTCAGAAGAATGTAGAAGCTATGACTTTCACCCTAGACAAGGTAGATCTGGAATTGCTCTCAAAGCATTCGGATACTCTATTTGAACAGCCTGGAGATATTTATTCTTACGAGCGTTAGGTTAACTGACAAGAAACTTCCAAAAAATCAACACTCCAAGTAAACTAAAATGAGTAAACTATCTTTAAAAATAATTACGATTGTCTAAAAAAGTCTTGATAT
>CAZZWA010000326.1:0-7106 GCA_964657555.1 uncultured Microcoleus sp. | reverse complement strand
ACATCTTGGTGTCGCGACGCATTTATCTTAGTGCCATTTGGTCTATAGCCAGAGTCAGTTTCTGCACCAATTCAGACTTGAGTCTCTCAAAGTAATGGGCGGTATCTTCTAGACCTACGGCTTTGGCATAACGAATCAGGGGTTCCACTAGCCAAGCTTCCGTGGGGGTCATTTGAGCTTCCAACGTGCCGAGACGCAGCTTCATGTCCACCCATTGCAGACTGGAGGGGATGTGAGTTGCATGTGCCAGAGAGGTCTTCATTAACTGGTCGAAAATCAACTCAAAATCTGACTGTGGCTCATAGACCTTCACCATCTGCCCGACCTGAAATACCCGATAAACTAATTCGCGGATCTGGGTTTGATGGGAAGGCACCACAATTTCCCCAACCGTCAAAGCTTGAAAGGTGCCTCTAGAATCGATCGCGTAGATCTGTCCCAGAAAATTGCTGGTGAGATTGACCATCGCCTTATCAAATTCGAGACGGGTGGCAGAACTGTTGAGCGCCTCTTCAAACCAGCCTCCCCGTCCAGCCAAAACCTGACAGCAGCGCTTCCGACTCGTTGCGTCCCCCCCAGCAATCTGAGTTAACCCCCTAGGTCCAGGCCGATAGACGGTTCTGGCCCCACTTTCAGAGCGCAGTCCCGTCTGAAGGGTGACTCCGCGCAGCAACCGACTGACAATCTGAGGCATTGTGACCGGCCAGAGATCGGGCAGGCGGCCAAAAAGAGTTGCTTCTTCGATTTTTTCAATAAAAATCTGTCTGACCCGCTGAAAATAGATGCCATTAGAACATAGGACAAGCAACGGAAATGGCATGGTCTCCTGCAAGAGTTTTCCCTGTTCGTGGATCTGCACTAATAATTCCACAGCTGTTGTGATTACGTCTAGGAGTTGGTCGGGATTGGGACAGACAAGAACAACTTCCGGTAAAAAACCAGATCGGTAGCAAGTGAGCAGGTCTGGTTTCAGGATGGCATCTGTAGGAACGGAGTGGGTTTGCTGATGGGTGGCGATCAGCATAAAGCCGCTCGACCTCAAGCCCTGGGTACTAGCCGAGCTTTGGCGCTCTAGAAAGTAGACCAAGCCATCTAGCTGCGTCAACTGCCTGGTCAAATGGTAAAAAAAACTTACCCCCAACGCGCCTGGGGGTAATATCCCCACTGTTCCCTCGATTAAGGGACTCATCAGTTAGCTCTCCTTGATCTGAGCGAGCACCTGACAAGCCTTGCTTAGATCGGAAACTTTGACCATCAGGCGCATCTTCTCCCCAGCGTGGATAGCGCTACCGTAGGCATAGTCAATGTTAATCTGAGCTGCGCCCAGAGCCTGACTCAACACGGCTAATTGACCGGGATTATCTGTCAGCTCAACGGCCAGAACATCTGCCTCAATCACGTATAACCCTTCTTCGTCCAAAAGGGTTTTGCCTAAGGCTGGTTCACTGGTCACCAGACGAATAACCCCTTGCTCAACATTGTCGATAACTGTTATCGCCTCAATATTGACCCCCTGCTTCGCGAGCAAGGTGCCGACGGCAGCTAGACGACCAGGGAAGTTTTCTAGGGCGATGGTTAGTTGACGTTGGATTGTGAAGTGCATGATGGAACTAGAGCCCGTATTCTACTCCATTATTCCTCTTTATGTCGTTCCAGAACATCCCGTCCGGTTCGTCTTCCTGAATCTGAGAATATTGGGTTGTTAATGACTGATGACTAATGACAGCCCTACCATAACCTGATAGATACAACTAGAAATGATATAAATCTGGTGGTGAAACCAGGCTGGTAGCTTATACGAACAGACTTTACTATGAATCAACTGCCAACCCAGTGCCAAAATCTCTCAGTCCCAGTTGAGCAGCTCATACAACTGCTGCAACAGGAGCCATCTTTGCGATCCTATAGCGGCTCGCAGTCGGACACTCTGGTGAGCGGGGTGAGAGCCTCTTTAAGACAAGCAATTTCCCCTGAGTTTGAGATTGCCTTTGCTGGCCCCTTCAGCGCCGGTAAATCTATGCTGATCAACGCACTGCTACAACGGCAGCTTCTCTACAGTGGCGAAGGCCACGCTACTGGTACAGAATGCCGCATTTATAAAGCGAAAGCTCCGGATCAGGAAGAGGCCGTCTTGACGTTGCTCAGTACGGCAGAGATCAAGGCACAAGTAGACGAGCTGTGCAAACTTCTTCAAAACGGTTTACCTCATAATGCGAATATTGCTTCTCCAGCAGTTGTTAATAACATCAAGGAGAGAGCTAAAGTGATTATTCAAGAGCAAGGTGGTGAAGGCAAAACTGAAACAGCTAAACATGCCAAAGTTTTAATCTTGCTGCTGGAAGGGTTTGAGACTAATCAGGCTAATATTCAACCTACCCAAAACTCTAATCGCACTACCAGTTTGAAAGAGGCAGCTGAGTATGCCCGTCGTGGAAGCAACAGTGCTATTCTCAAGCGAATTGATTACTACTGCGACCACCCTCTGCTGGATGGCAACGTTTTAGTTGATTTACCGGGTATCGATGCACCTGTAAAAAAGGATGCACAGCTAGCCTTTGATAAGGTGGCAGATGACAAAACTGCTGCTGTAGTCTGCGTGTTGGCAACTGCTTCTAATGGAGAAATTACCGAGTCTGAGACGCAATTAATAGAAGCTATTAGAAAAAATACAGGAATTCGCAACAGAGTTTTTTGGGTATTTAATCGCATTGATGAAACATGGTATAACGACGACCGGAGGTTAAAGTTTGAGGAGACAGCAAGCCAATTTTATAGTGAACAACGAGTTTATAAAACAAGCGGATTATTAGGTTTTTATGGTTATTCAGTACAAACTCAAACTGACGAAACTAATAATTTCGGATTAAGTATAAATTCTATTTTTGGTGATCACCTGATAGAAGGTAAAACTCCACAATTCGTTGAATCATTTATAGACTATTTAAAAGTGTACTCGCGGCGAAATCCTGCAAAGATATTTCAATTTCAGGGTAAACCAGAAGGAAATTACGTGCGTATTTTAAGTAGCCCTGATGGTCACAGAGTATTAGAGGAGTTAATTCATGATAGCCAAATTAATGAATTTAGAGAAGCTATTAACCGCTATTTAATCCAAGAAAAGCGCCCACAATTATTTGAGGCTCTAGCAACCGATCTGCGACCTTTATGTGAAACTTTAAGACGATGCTACCTGGAACGGAGCAGATATATAAAAAGTCAGCCTGAAGAAATTGACGCTCTCAAAAATAGCATTAAAGAAGCTGAAAGTAAAACAATTGTGGAGGAAATAGCACAAATTGTTACTAACTTTAAGAGTCATATTAGTCAAGAAGAAGTGCCCAAACTGCTCCGGGAACACTGCCAGAGTTTTGAAGCAGACTTCACTCTACTCCAAAATACAGTTGAAACTAAGATGAAACAAATCTTAGAAAATTTCTCGGCTAAGGATATCCGCAGTCTGACTCTTCAAAGTGACGATGAGTATACTGTAGACCCTTTAGCGAGTATCGTATCAGGGGCTCTACGTTACCTAGCTGATGAACTTAACAAATCCTTAGCCCCCCAGGTTCGCTGGGTTGTTGATAACTTCTTTAATTACCTGGTCAACAGTATCTATAGTAAGGATTATTACAATAAGCTGTGCAGATTAGCAGGAGATGAGGCGGGAATTCAGATTGAGCAAGATTTGAAAAATTTGCAAGCTCAGGTGCAGCATGCACTCGAAAATTATATCAGTATTGAGTGCGATCGCTATCGGATGGAAAGTTACAGATTTTATGGATTTGAAGCAAAATTATTTGCATCGGCAGAAAATTCGGCCAAGGATGATTCTATCAACCAGTTATTTGGTAAAATACTTAATAAAATGCAAGGGCAAGGATTTGAGTTGCCAGAGATCACAGATGAGGAGCAAAAGCTGCGTCAGTTATTGCAATCAGACTTTGAACCTAAAATTAAGCAGCTTGTCCGTCAATACATTCGTCAAGCAATAAATCTGACTCTCAAAAGACACCTGTTGCGCTTAGTCAACGAGCCAGGTGAGTTTCTGCTGAAGCAATATACACGCGCTGTTGAGCATTTAGAGCAAAAAATAGAAAAAACAGCTCAGGAAAAACTGGCAAGTAATCAACAGATCAGAAGTGAAATACAGAGGAATATTGCCACTTATAATAAAGCAGTTGCTGTCATTAACGAATGCTTAGGGATTATGCTACCACCTAGCTCCCTATTGTTAGAATTTCATTAAAATGCTCATCCCCTTCTCCCTGTGGGGGAGAAGGAGAGCAAACGCTTTAGAGCCCCTCTTCCTTGATGAGAGAGGGGTTGGGGTATTAGCGCCTTCATGCCGTCAGGCTTTAGCGGCACGAAGTGCCGGTGTTTTTCCTGCATTGGGATGCTGCTGGCTGCAATCCGATTCAGGCAAACTAGCAGATTGAGTTAAGGTAACGGATGCTGTTGACGAATTGATGTTTTGGTTCTAAAACTCATCCAAGATGGCGGCAATTCTCATTTCTGGTCAAAAATATCCGGAAAGCAAGTTCAACCTATGAAATATGGGCTTAAAGGTGTCACTTCGTTGGTAACATCAGCTGGGAGTTAGTTAAATGGATTCTGCTGCGTTGCCGTCTAATGTTCAAGATCTGCAAAAAGACATTGTTGAACTGCTGGGGCAAGTCAGTGCCCTGATCAGCCGAGCAAGCACTCAACTCTGGTTCCAAGATGGTGTGGAAGACAAATACGAGAAGTATCGGCAGCGAATTGAAGAAGAGCGCCGTAAGGTTGAAAATCAAGAGCTGAGAATGGTGATTGTTGCACCAATGAAGGCTGGAAAGTCCACAATCATTAATGCAACTATCGGACAACCACTTCTGCCAAGCCGTGCCGCAGCAATGACGACACTGCCTACCGAGATTACTTTTGAAGCTGGATTAGCAGAACCAATCTTGACGCTGACTCCCCAAACCTTATCAGTGTTTCAAGAGTCATTTCTCGCTTTAAAGCGTGAGATTGATCAACAAGGGAAGATGCCTCAGGTACTAAAGGAGAGCAGCGATTATTCTCTTCTAGAAGAGTTACTGAACAGAATCCATAATATTCCTTTATTTCCAGTTGATGGTGAGATTTTTGGCTGTCAGGCGATTAATGAAACGCTAAGCGATCTTAACGACATGATTCGCCTGTGTAGCATTCTCAATCTACCGTCAGATCCTCTCAAGTCCTTAACTGACTTTCCGCGCATCAAAACTCCATTTTGGCACTCAAAAGCAGCCCGACAACCAGACCAGTTGGGAAAACTGGTGATTGTTGATACACCTGGGCCAAACGAAGCGGGAATAGGTCGTAGACTGCAAGCCTTAGTTTCTCAGCAGCTTGATAATAGTTCACTGGTTCTGATTATTCTAGATTTTACTCAATTAAAGAATGAAGCAGCAGAAGAGATCAAAGAACAAGTTCAGAAAACCATAAGGTTACGGGGGAAAGAGAATCTCTATGTTCTAGTTAATAAAATTGACCAGCGTGGAGATGATGACATGAACTCTGAGAAATTGCGGCAGTTTGTTGCCAATAACCTACAACTGGTTGATGTGAATAATACAGAGCGAGTCTTTGAAATTTCAGCTAAACGGGCGTTCCTTTCGGCAAATTTTCTGTATAAAGTGCAGCAGCAGCCAGATGTTCAGATATCTGAACTAAAAGAAGCAACAACTTTTTTACAAGAAGCATTTGGTCTTTTGGGGTGGGAGAATGCACTTAAGTTTCTTCCCAAAGAACGTTTACAGGCGTCGGCTGCAACATTTTGGGAGCAATCGGGGTTTGCATCCTTTCTAGATCAAGCAATCAACTCACTCATGGAACAAGCTTTCCCTCTATCTATGAAATCTGCACTTCAAGTTAGCAAAACTTCTTTTCAAATTCTGGTCGAAGATGTTAAAATTCGAGACCGGGCAATTGTGGCAGAAGAAAAACGTGTTAGAGAGAGTATAAAATATTTAGAAAAAGAAATCTATAAGCTTCAGGAATGTCGGGAGAATTTAGAGTTTGAAATAGGCAAACAAAAAAAACAACTTCGATATAGAATTAATCAAATCCTTGAACAAGCAAAGAAAGATGCTAAGCCTTCTTTAAGTTCAAATTTGAAGAAAATCACACAGTCACTAATTCAATTTTTTAAATCGGTTTTAATTAGCGATCAACAAGATGAACGGCAAAATGATATTGAATTTAAACAGGAACAAGATGCAAAAGAATTTGCCAGAACAGTGTTAGACGAAATGAGTTCGAACGTATACATTATATTAAATGATGCTTGTGATTATCTTGAAGAACAAGTTCAAAATGGAATTCTAGACTTAAACAAACTGCTTGCAGAATGGATTGAACCAATTGTAAGCGGCGCTCGCGAGCGGCTAAAAGAAGATTTTTCTGTCACTTTAAATATTGAGCCAATCCAGCTAGATAAAATTAGTATAACTTTAGTGAATCCTGAAATTAATCGAAAATCAACTAAATTTTCAGAAAACATCAGCGATTTTCTTGTCCGTCAAGTTCCTAATTTATTTAGGTATATGTTTGATGCAGAAATACAGGAGCGGAAAAATCACTATACTATTTCTCTAGATTCATATATTGACCAAGTTGGCAAAAGTGTTGAAAATCAAGTTGATCTTATAAAAACGCAAGTTAATCAATATATAGATATTAAATATGAGCAAAGAATTAATCGATATTTTAAGGCGCTTAATGATTATTTAGGTAACTATAAAGATGATTTGCAGCAATCTCTTATAGATAAAACTCTATCAGTTGAGGAACAAAATAAATTAAAGCAGGCACTTGAATCTTTTGCTACAGGTGATGATAAAGCAGAGATTGATAATCTAGTCAAGCAAATAAATACTCGTATAGGATGGATAGACCAGTTATTGCCAAGTAGAAATGGCAAATGATGTTTGCCACTAATTCATAACAGCTTGGCTAGAAATTTGTTTATGCCAGATGCATTTTGGGAATGCGATCGCTCCTCCACTCACAGGAGTGTTTTATCGATAATTTACTTTCTGAAAGCTAGATTACCAGTCCATTAATGCTAGGGGCAATCCCTCGTG
>CAZZWA010000325.1:0-7111 GCA_964657555.1 uncultured Microcoleus sp. | reverse complement strand
CAAACCATCATTCGCAGAACTGACAATCCGTCCCGCACGGCGAGGCAAGCACAAAATCTTTATTGGCATGGCTCCCGGAGTAGGCAAAACCTGCCGCATGCTCGAAGAAGGCTATTTGCTCAAACAGCAAGGAATTGATATCGTCATTGGGCTGTTAGAAACTCACGGTCGTAAAGAGACAGCTCAAAAAGCTGAGGGACTGGAAAGCGTTTCCCGCAAAGGAATTGCTCACGGTGGACTGACGCTTACAGAAATGGATACAGATGCCATTTTGGCGCGTCAACCCCAACTGGTGTTGGTGGATGAGTTGGCTCATACCAATGTTCCCGGCTCACTGCGAGAGAAGCGTTACCAAGATGTCGAAGTGATTCTGGCAGATGGGATTGATGTGTACTCTACAGTGAATATCCAGCATCTAGAAAGTCTAAATGACTTGGTGGCTCGGATTACTGGTGTTGTTGTACGAGAGCGGATTCCTGACAGGCTGCTGGAAGAAGCTGATGAAGTGGTAGTAGTAGATGTTACTCCAGAGACGTTGGAAGAACGGTTGCGGGAGGGGAAAATCTATGCTCCAGAAAAAATCCAACAAGCACTAGAAAACTTTTTTCAACGCCGTCATCTGATTGCCTTGCGGGAGCTGGCATTGCGGGAGGTTGCAGACAATGTTGAGGATGATGCGATCGCTTGCACCCCAGCAGGGCAGTTCTGTAATGTTCACGAACGAGTTTTAGTGTGCGTTTCCACTTATCCCAACTCTATGCAACTATTGCGTCGGGGGGCACGGATTGCCAGCTACATGAATGCCAAACTGTATACTTTATTTGTAGAAAACCCAGACCGCTTCCTTACCAAGGCCGAAAGCCTTCACATTGAAACCACTGAGCGATTGTGTCAGGAATTTGGAGGCGAGTTTGTGCGCAGTCCAGATCACGATATTCCCAAGGCCATTGTAGAATTTGCCAACAAGCATCACGTCACCCAGATTGTGATTGGGGCTACGCAACAGTCTCCCTGGAAGCTATTGCTACGAGGTTCTTTTATCGAAAAACTAGTGCGATCTCTCAAGCACATCGATTTGCATGTGATTGCTACTGAAAAAACAATTTACTGATATCTTAGTCATTAGTCATTCATCTGTTACCCGTTATTTATGACTACTGACTATTGACCACTGAGCAATAACAAATGACCATAGTAATTGGTTTAATGAGCGGCACCTCCGTTGATGGTATTGACGCTGCCCTTGTAAATATTGTTGGTACGGATGTTGACTTAAAAGTTGAGTTGCTAGCTGGGGCAACCTATCCCTACCCAGACACTCTCTCCAAGCAAATTCTTGATGTCTGTGGGGGAGCACCCCTTTCAATGCTGGAATTTGCCTCACTGGATGATGCGATCGCCCAAGCCTTTGCTCAAGCTGCTCTGGCTATTCAGACAGGCTACCCTAAAGCCCAACTGATTGGCTCACATGGTCAAACTGTTTACCATCGGCCCCCAAGGAGATTGGGGGCAAGGGGACAAGGGAGCGATGCTATGCAAGACGTCCTTTCTTCCGGCTCTCCCTTAGGCTACAGCCTACAAATGGGCCGAGGTGCCATAATTGCCCAGATGACCAGCATTCCTACTGTCAGTAACTTCCGGGCAGCTGATATTGCCGCAGGTGGTCAGGGTGCTCCCCTTGTGCCTAAGGTAGACGTCTATCTACTAGGGCATTCCACCCAAAGCAGATGTATCCAAAATATTGGTGGCATTGGCAACCTAACTTATATACCCGCAGTGCGTATGGGCTTTGCAGGCGTCTGTGGCTGGGACACAGGCCCTGGCAACAGTCTTCTAGATTTAGCAGTGCAACATCTAACAAACGGTGAGAAAACTTACGATCAAGATGGTGCATGGGCTCGTGAAGGCACGCCCTGTGATGCCTTAGTCCAACAGTGGCTAAGCCAAGACTTCTTCCAGCAGATACCGCCTAAATCAACAGGGCGAGAGCTATTCGGCTATGACTATTTCAAGCAATGTTTAGCAGATGCTCAATCATATGACCTGAGCCCATCTGACTTGCTGGCAACACTAACTGAACTCACCGTTGCCTCCATTGTCACTAGCTATCACAAATTCTTGCCCCAGATGCCAGACAGTATTTTCCTGAGTGGTGGGGGCAGTCGTAATCTATACTTAAAAAGCAGGTTGCAAGCTGCTTTGGCACCAGTGCCAGTGTTGACAACAGATGAAGTCGGTGTGAGTGCAGATTATAAGGAAGCGATCGCCTTTGCTGTTTTAGCTTACTGGCGACACCAAGGCGTCACAGGCAACCTTCCTCAAGTCACTGGAGCTGTTGACACTGTATTGTTGGGAGAAGTATACCAGCCTCACTGTCCCCAAGGAACAAACATATAAGTAGGTGGGCAGAAATCAAGCCAAGCATGTTACGAAATGTAAACTGCTGGTTTTCTACCAATGCCCCATGGCCCATGTCCGACTTTAACGAATAGTTGTTTATTCTCACCGACCTACTTAGCTTTTGTAATTCTCAACAAAACCGTAACTTTAAAAGTCATTAAATGAGAAGGCATTCATTGAAAAGATTAATGTTTAGCAATTTCACTATATGTAATTTCGGTCAAGCAATGTAATACTAAACTTACTGACCGTCTATGATCCTCTTTGGCAACAGAGCAGTTATTGCAGGCGGGCTCCACATCCGGGCCAAAGGTAAGTAGGTAGGCGCAAAAAAAACAGAAAATAGCTGTGAGACATTAGAGCACTCACAGGATGCTGTTGTTTTGAGCAACCGAATACTCTTCCTGGAATAAATAACAACCAACAACTATTAGCTACCGTGGCACACACCTTTTTAATGGAGGCAGGACGCTGGTCGCTCCAAGGAAATTGGCTGGAGCGAAATGAGACGCCTATAATCGTAAAAGGCAGAACTTTAGTAGCCTGGGAAACAGAAAACTGGTTCAGAACAGTCACGAGGCTAATATTTCCAGGCAGCAACCGCGAGGAGATTACCTACCAGTATCGGGGGCGTCTAGATAGTGGGGCACGCCAGTATACATTTGTCTCAATACAACACAGTCAGTTATTAGGTCGCGTTGAAGGCGAAGGCTGGATTGCTCCCGAAACAATTGTGCAACGCTATTGGGTCGTGGGCGATCGCTTGCGATGCACCGGCTTTGATACCATGCACCAGTTGAATAACAATACCTACTTTCTCTCCGGCAGTATCATGGCGGGTCATTATTTAGTAAGCACTATGGAGGCCACTCTAGAGCGTCAGTCAGAATCCCATTATTCTTAATCGTAGGCAGTGTGAATGATGCGACCAAGCTTGCTGGGCGGTAGGAAAAGTGGCGATCCTCTGGAGTGGCAAGTGTAGTGCTTTTTAAGACGACTAGTATCCTACGGGTAAAACGGCCTAGGGAGTCGGTCAAATAATCGAGATTGGCAAATTAACTACTCTATGGGTCTACGGAAAATCCGTGAATTTCCACCGACCCTGCTCAAGAACAGCTTAGCACCACCGAAATCTGAATACTTGACCGATGCTCTAGCCGCTGCCCGTCGTTCCAGTTAAGTTGATAGTAGAGCTAATTGAGAAGTCTTAAACTAAAATCCCAAATGGAGGAATGCTGTTAGATGCTTATAGCTAATTATTTCCATCTAGATCTTATAGAAGTGATGGGAATACTTATAAATAAACAGACTTAACATCTGAGCTAAGGTATCGGAGCCTCGAACATGACGACGGACGCCAACAACGGTCGCTTACTTGCCAATCGTTACCAACTTGTGGAGTTGGTAGGCAAAGGTGCAATGGGTCGAGTTTATCAAGCTAGGGACATGTTACTGGGAGGCGTGCTCGTGGCGGTTAAGTTTCTCTCCCAGGCACTTCTAAATAAAAAAATGCGCGATCGCTTCGAGCGAGAAGCCACTATTAGTGCCCTGTTAGGTGAAAAAAGCATCCATATTGTCAGAGTTAGGGACTACGGCGTGGATGAAAATGAAATCCCGTTCTATGTCATGGAATTTCTCAATGGAGAGAGCCTTAGTGATGTCATCAGGTCGCGACCCCTGCCCTTGCCCCGGTTTTTAAGTCTAACTCGCCAAATTTGTTTGGGATTGCAGTGTGCTCATCAGGGAATCGTTTTTGAACGTCAACTTTGCCCTATTATTCATCGGGATATCAAACCCAGCAACATTCTTGTTCTCCAAGACACGACGTTAGGTGAGTTGGTCAAGGTTCTCGACTTTGGCATTGCCAAGTTGCTACAGTCGGATAGCGCTCAAACTCACTCGTTTATGGGCACTTTAGCCTACTGCTCGCCGGAACAAATGGAAGGCAGGGAACTAGACAAGCGCTCTGACATTTATAGTATGGGCGTGATGATGTTTGAAATGCTGACTGGTGAGATGCCCCTACAGCCAGAGACTCACTCGTTTGGCGGCTGGTACAAAGCTCATCACTTTATACATCCTAGAACCTTCGAGTCGGTTAGTGCCGATCTGAAATTGCCTAAGGCATTAGAAAACTTGGTGCTCAGCTGTCTGGCGAAAGAACCTAAAGATCGCCCCCAAAGTGCTGATGAATTGCTACAAGCGTTAGAGCCTTTGGAGCACCGATTCGGCCTAGGGCGTCAACTGGGCCATCGCCTGGGAGTGGCACTCTCCAAAATGCCGATGGCCAAGCAAGTGGCAGAAAAGTCTGCTCCCTCCGCAGATCAAGTCTGTCGTTTAACTTCTTGGCCCAGCAACAAACCAATTGCAGAAATTGTCTTTCCCCATCTCATTCGTACAAGCCGGGAGGTACTACCGACTCTTTGGGTGATGTTGCACAAACAGGAAATTCAGAACCGTTTGGTTACCACCCGCTACAACCAATTTTTGTTTTTGATGTCTCCCCATCCGATGGTGCTGTGGATCACTGCTCTGCACAACCGCGAATATGGCCCTCGCTGGCTCCCTTGCTATCTGGATCTCAAGACACCCATAGGTCAGGAGATAACTCGAGTAATGGGACAATCTGGGTCTTATCGTCTTTTGTTCTTTGCTCAGGAGGAACCACAGCAATGTGCCAACGTCACGATCTCAACGATTGCCAATGCTCAGCGTAAAATGCTGCAAGAGTGGGCAAATTCCAGCCAAATGTTGGTATCAGCCGGAGTCCCTCATATGAGTAAAAAGCTGCTGAAGCAGGAGTTTGAGAAGCTCAAGCCCAAGATTCAGATGAAGCTGGAATCAATTCACACCGATTCTCCACATGATATCTCAGGCTGACTTTATTGGATATAAAGTATGGGAATACATACATAACAAGTCTTTTAAGAGTTCTGAGTGAAGCATTTAACTCAGAATTTAAAACTGACAATTCATAACTCCTACTTGTGGTGGGGTGGAAAGAAGAGAACTGGATACCAACTCCTACGCAAGAGCTCACCCGCAAAACTGGGAACTGACAACTCTAGCAGGCCACCCAAGCTATCGGAGGAAATTGCGATCGCACTAATATCAATGTTAGAAGCAACTTCTAAAATCTCTGTTAACGGCTCTCCCAAACGAACTTCTATATCTACGTGACATGCCGGTGCCAAATCTGCCTTTATCTGAGAGAGCGTTTCTTGAGCTTGCTGTAGCTGGTAGTCTTTGGGCAGTTCCCGCCTTCCGGCATCGTCAACTACCCAACAAAGCATGCACCGTTCTAAAGAATCAGCATGCTGATTCAAAGCATGGTGCTTGAGCTGTTGTACTAGATGGTTAGCGACATTAGTCCCGTTGTAAGGAATCAGTAGATAACGGAAAAGATGGCGACAGCGCAGAGCCAGTTCTTCACTAGTGTAAGTAGAAATCAGTTGGGGCCGTAGTATCATTACTGGTACTGTAGTCGCTCTACACAGAGCAATGGTTACACTCCCAAACAACTTTTCATTCAGCAGGCTACGGGTGGGCGTTCCTAGGAGAATTAGGTCTGTCTGGTAGGTTTGCACCGCTTTGAGAATAGTCTCCACTGGTCGCCCTGAGACAACTTCCACAGCCACTTCTACCCCTGGTGGGATGTCTTGCTGTGCTTGGGCTAAACGATCATGCGCCTGCTGAATTTTTTCTTTGTCTACCCTGGGGATTTCTCCTTCTTCCCATAAAGGTACACTGTGCATAAAAACTATTTGCTTGATGCCGCCCGCTGCTAAACTGGGCACAAAATGTACTAGGCGATGCAGACTGTCTGAGAAGTCGGTACAAATTAAGCAACGCTGAAACATAGATTGGGAAACTGCCTGTTGGGCACCCACACTTTTTTATACTGTTTCAGTATATTTCCACTGGGCTAGGGACAAATCATAAATTTGTCTTACTTATCCATTTCAGGCATTTTCACGCTTGAATAGATTTTTGTTTATTTTTATTTAAAAAAATAACTTCTAGGAAAATCCATAATACGAAGTTGACGCCCCGACATCCCCAGCTCCTTTCCTCTCAGGAACAGAGCAAGAGAAGGAGGTCGCCTACCATTATGAGGAAAGCGCTTACTCAACCGAAGAACTGGGTTCTAAGCCCCATTGATGTTTCAAAAGTTGCTGGTAAGTCGCTTCACGCATCAGCATTTGCTTGTACAGCTGAACCAAGAAGTGTTGAGCCTGTTCGTGGCTCATCTGGTCCACCTGAGTTTCAAAGGAGCGGATACTGAATTGTTGCTCCAGAGACAGTTCAATAGGTTGGTTCATAGCAGACTCCTAGTTAAGAGATTTTGATCGATTAAAACAAGGACTGATTAGGTGTGGGCTTGACGATAATAAAATGTCAATTTCTACTCCTTATTAAGAAAGATAACAATATTTTGACAAAACGCCCATACCTCCAAATAGGTACTTCTGTTAAACTAAAGGATGGGAAATGCATTCCTAGTGTTCCTTAAAGGTATGATGATAGTTTTATCAAGTTATCGCGAATAAAATTGCTTAAGATGAACATCCTGAGTGGATTTACGTATTTTTAGGTATCAAGAGTTCTACGTCTAGTCTCTTGTCCTGTTTGAAGAGACGCAGTGACACCCAAACCATTTCACGAAAAGCGACTCTTAAGCCTCGTAGGTGAGGAGGAAAATTGCCCCATT
>CAZZWA010000324.1:4047-7134 GCA_964657555.1 uncultured Microcoleus sp. | reverse complement strand
TGTCAATAAGAGACAGGGTTTCTTGATCCCAATAGGTTCTGATATCGCAATTAGTGAATTTTTTGGAATGATTATCTGGCATTCATGGAATCAGGAAATTGACGAAAGTCATTGGTCATTGGTCGGCAATCAGTAGTCCTTGCGGCTCAGTAGTAATCAACAACGGAGAATGAACAAATGACAGTAGGGACTAATGGCTAAAGCGCTTGCGCCCTCAGCCAAGCAATCGGCAAATACAGCAACTTCCTGGGAGTGGAAACGTAGGCTCTTTGTCGGAATACGTCGTACTGGTTGCGTTCAATCACATCAAGAATTTTGCTATATTGGATCGTTGCTGCCCAGACTGGCCAGCGGACGTCACCACTCAAAACTCCAATACCCTTTTCTGCCTTGACATAGAACTTGCGTGCTCGTTGAATTTGGAAGCGCATCAATTCTTGCCATCGTTCATCGACTACACCCTTTAATAGATCCTGTTCTGTGTAGTTAAACAGAGCTAATTCTTCTAAAGGAATATAAATGCGACCTCGGCGGGCATCTTCCCCAACGTCTCGCAGGATGTTTGTCAGCTGTTTGGCAATACCCAGAGCGATCGCTTGTTCAATCGCACTTTCACGCGTCCCCTTTTGCTCCCAAGGAGTTGTATCAAGCGATTGCTCTAACCCCATGACAGCAACCGACATTAAGCCAACTGTACCAGCTACCCGATAACAGTAGAGGTTAAGTTCCTCAAATGTCTCATATCGGCTGCGGTAAAGATCCATGCGCTGACCGGCAATCATATCCCGAAAGGGCTGAATGTCTAAGGGAAAGTGTTGGAGTGTATCTACCAACGCTACGTCAAAGTTGTCTACTGGTTTACCAGCAAAAACCGATTCCAGCTGTTGTTCCCACTGCTCTAAAGTTTCAGGTGTGGTCAAATTAGCACCAGGCCCATCCACTAGTTCATCTGTGCGACGGCACCAGGCGTATATTGCCCATATAGCCCGACGCTTGGCCTTTGGCATTAACAGTGTTCCCAGATAAAACGTCTTGGCGTACTTTGCCGTTATCTGGCGACATATTTCATAAGCTTCCGACCGAGTGGCCAGGGTTCTCATGGGCAAAGAAAAATAATCAGACAGTTGCAGCATTCACAATGCAGGCTGAGAGTTTGTCCAATATTCATTGTCCGTTGTCTGTTGTCCGTAATTTCTAGAGAGTGAAGAGTAAGATTTCCTTGCTTTTCACTTCCTGCTGACTACTGACTGCAACCCCCTAACCCCGTGCTAGTGCTTGCGCTTCGCTTTCGCTGCTGACGCTAACGGAAGAGGAGAGGACATGATCGCTGACTATTGGCGACTGACTGCTCACAATTGCCTGCGCTGTCAGCTTACCAGAAAGTACGGCTCCCTCCATACTTGCTAGGTAGCGTTGCATTGTGTAATCACCTGTTAAGTAAAAATTTTCCAGGGGTGTCTTTTGGGAGGGGCGGTATTGTTGCCGTCCTGGTGTTGCCTTATATACAGAACGTGGTGTTTTAACTACGTGATATTTTAGTAGCTGAGCTGGGTTGTCATTACCAAAGTGATCTGGGAACAGTTTTTCCAGTTCTGCCAGTATGGCATTTACTATCTCTTGCTCGGATTTACTAATCCAATCTTTTGCTGGTGCTAGCACCAGTTCCAGCATTGATCTGTCAGGGTTGGCATACTCGCGACAGGTATTGCTCATGTCGGCGTATACACTCAGTAGGGGCGATCGCGAAAACAGCAAATGGTCTATGTGTGTTAGCTTTCGGTCAAACCACAAATGTACGTTGATCACCGGCACCCCTTCTAAGCCATCCAGCTTTTGAAAATACTCTAGCTGTCTCCAAGGTTCTGGCAGCATGGTTTTTAGGGGATCAACTGGCATAGCACAGACATAAGCATCTGCTGTGACAACCTCATCTGCTTCCCCATCCAGCCCTCGAATTAGGAATCCTCGCACTGTACCATCAGGGTTGAGCAAAAACTCTTTGAGCTGTGCATTCACCCTAACTTCGCCGCCACGTTCAGTAATGTAATCTACTATGGGCTGGCAGAGCCTCTCTGTGGGAGAACCATCCAGGAAAGCCATTTTGGAACCGTTCTTCTCCTGGAGAAACCGATTCAAGGCCGTCAGCAGGACGGTGGACGAAATCTCGTCTGGGTTGATAAAGTTCAGCGCTTTGGACATGGCAATGAAGACTTGCTTCTCTACTCTGGCAGGGATGTTTTGCTTTTTCAGCCATTCCGACCAAGAGTACTTGTCCATCTCTTCTACATACTTCTGCCCCAGAATCATCGCCGGAAGCAGCCCCACACCGAAGCGGATCTTTTCCGGCCATGTCAGCATGTCATTGTTGCGGAGGATGGCAACAATGCCGTTGATGGGCGCAGGCAGATTCGGAAAGTCAAAGCGGCTGTAAGTACCGGGAGCATCAGGCTGGTTGAAGATCATAGTATGCTCTTTCCACTGTAGCCGCTCTTCGATGCCCAGTTCTTTAAACAGCTGCAACATGTTGGGGTAAGCCCCGAAGAAGATGTGCAGCCCAGTTTCATACCAGTCTCCGTCTTCATCTTTCCAAGCAGCAACTTTGCCACCCAAAACGTCCCGGCGTTCTAGGACAATTGGAGTGTGGCCAGTGTCTGTCAAATATTTAGCGCAGGAAAGTCCTGCTAAACCCGCCCCAGCGATCGCGACTCGCATGTGATGGTTATACCCTTTAGGTCTTGCGTGTTTTCTTGTATCTCTCATTTATTATACTTTACAGTTTGTTACATTTTACGATTGAGGTAGCTGGGGGAATAACTTTGTGAGAACCAAGCAAGGTGGAAGCAAGTGGAAAACCCTTTCAAACACGGACGCCTTGTTTCTAAGCTAAACCACATTGAAGTTACATATTTACTTATCGGTTTCCCTGCTTCTATTGGCTGCTGACCGATGGTGTAAGTCTCAGACACTCAACAAAAAGCCAAAAACTGTAAATTATATATGCAAACTGGATATGGAACAGCTTAGCTCCTACAGAAGCGACCAAACTTGGAGGTGGCACGAAGTGCCAATAGCACAAACCAACCGTTC
>CAZZWA010000324.1:0-3947 GCA_964657555.1 uncultured Microcoleus sp. | reverse complement strand
GCTTAGAGAGGAAGTTCGACATCTTGCTGAAGAAGCTTTCCACCGAAAACTTATTTCTGGCTATGGCGATGGACCAGATATCAAGGAGTACCAGATTGTTTACAATGGTAAACCCAAGCATTTGCCACTGGAGCGTGCATACGCTCTTTTAGGTAACTTAATTAATCAGTCGCATTAATTTATATTTCCTCTTTTAGAGACTTGTTTCGTCATGATACTTAGGAATTGCTCTGTTTTTTAAGCTGCGTAATCACTTCTGTCAGTGACGATGGTTCAGCAGTATGGAGGAGCAGGGATGAGTTGCTTGTAACAAATCAGCTTCACTTTAAATAAAAAGTAATAGAAGAAACTAAGGTGGGCAATACTCAAATACTTCTGGGATTAGGCAAGCACGATCTCTAAACCAACTTTCATGGCCTGAAAGGAGAGTTTGTATATCTCTCTCCTTTCAGACAAGGAGCTGGGGCAGAGGTTAAGCGAGAAGTAATTAGGTAGTCTCCCCTAAGTACCCTAATATCCTTGCCTGCATTCATCAAATGTAACATTAAGAGAACGTTCCTTGCCCAGTTAAGTGAGTGAGTCAAGTTCCAGGTAAATGGTTGCTCAGGCAAAAAATCGGGTTAATAACTCTAAAAAGGATGTCGGGAGGAGTGCTTTGAACCAGCGATCGCTTCCTAGAAGAGTTAGCTTCTGCACAAAAGTTGATTGCAAACTCCTTTAGTCACTACTTTAGAGAAACCATATCTACGTGCCTAGCCTAGGGCAAGATACAATAAATCAAAGTAAATGGTTCTCAATATATTTAAGTAAAGGCGGGAGAACTGCAACGCATGGGCAAGGTAGTCGGCATTGACCTGGGAACAACTAACTCAGTGGTAGCTGTCATGGAGGGTGGCAAGCCGGTTGTAATTGCCAATGCAGAAGGCTCGCGGACAACACCCTCGGTGGTGGGCTTTAACAAAGATGGGGAACGCCTCGTTGGACAGCTGGCACGCCGACAAACGATTTCAAACCCCCAGAATACGTTTTATGCGGTTAAGCGGTTTATCGGTCGCAAGTATGCCGAACTCAGTCCGCAATCAAAGCAAGTGTCATATACGGTTCGCAGGGATGAAGAAGGCAACATTAAAGTCAGGTGTCCTAGACTGAAGAAGGAATTTGCTCCCGAAGAAATCTCAGCAATGCTGCTGCGGAAGTTGGCAGATGAGGCAAGCCGATATCTAGGGGAGCCAGTAACTGGTGCAGTGATTACAGTTCCTGCGTATTTCAATGATTCCCAAAGGCAGGCGACGCGAGATGCTGGGCGCATTGCAGGGTTGGAAGTCCTGCGGATATTAAATGAGCCAACAGCTGCATCCTTGGCTTATGGGCTAGAGCGCAAGGAAAGCGAAACTATCTTAGTGTTTGACTTGGGTGGCGGCACATTTGATGTCTCCATTCTAGAAGTGGGCGATGGGGTGTTTGAAGTGAAGGCCACGAGTGGTGACACCCAATTGGGTGGTAACGATTTTGATCGAAAGATTGTTGACTGGCTGGCAGAACTGTTTTTGGAACAAGAAGGGGTAGATTTAAGGCGCGATCGCCAAGCTTTACAACGGCTTACAGAAGCTGCCGAGAAGGCAAAAATTGAGCTTTCTGGAGTGACCGTAACAGATATCAATCTACCTTTTATTACGGCGACGGAAGACGGCCCTAAACATTTGGAAACTAGGCTAACCAGGGCACAGTTTGAGGGTTTGTGTGGCGATTTGATCAATCGGTTGCGAGGGCCAGTGAAACGAGCATTAGTAGATGCTAATATGACACCATCACAAATAGACGAAGTAGTTTTGGTGGGTGGCTCTACGCGCATACCTCTGGTACAGCAATTGGTTCGTAGCTTAATTGACAAACAACCGAATCAAAACGTCAACCCAGATGAAGTGGTAGCTGTAGGTGCTGCTATCCAGGCAGCCATTCTGGCTGGTGATGTTAAGGATGTGCTGCTGCTAGATGTAACCCCTCTATCCCTAGGACTGGAAACGATTGGGGGCGTCATGAAGAAACTTATTCCTCGCAACACAACGATACCTGTGCGGCGCTCGGACATTTTCTCTACATCTGAGAATAACCAAACCGTGGTGGAGATTCATGTCCTACAGGGTGAACGAGAGATGGCGTCTGATAGCAAATCTCTGGGTAAGTTTAAGCTTACTGGCATTCCTCCAGCACCACGCGGGGTACCTCAAGTTCAGGTATCTTTTGATATTGATGCTAACGGGATTTTACAGGTAACAGCCTTAGACAGAACTACTGGTAGAGAGCAAGGTATCACCATTCAAGAGGCTTCCACCTTGAGCGAGGCGGAAGTCAACCGGATGATCCGCGAAGCTGAGCAATTTGCTCGAACTGACCGCGAACGGCGCGAAAGGGTAGAGAAACGTAATAGATCTGAGGCACTAGCTTTTAAGGCGGAACGGCAACTAAAAGACGTAGCCCTGAATTGGGGCATGCAGTTTGCTTCTGGTCAAAGGCGTCGTATAGAGACGCTGATTCAGGAACTGCGAGATGCCATTATCCGTAATGATGAGCGGCGCATTGACCGAGCTGAGTCGGATCTCCAGGACGCACTCTATGAGCTAGACCGGGAGGTGCGGCTACAATCAGTTGATGAAGATGACGACTTTTTTGGCTCTATTCGTCGCACCTTCTCAGGAGATAATGATCGCGAGGAGCGCCGCTCATCTGGAAACCTCAGATCTTCTGGGGAGTATCGTCGGGACGTCGGTAGTTACCCCCGTCGGACAGGGCGAACAACATCGGCTGAGGAGGACTGGGATGAAGACGATGATTGGCTATAGGAATTTGGGATTGAGGATTGAGATTTTGGATGAGTGTCAATCTAAAGTCTAAAATCTAAAATCTAAAATCTAAAATTGATTATGCAAAACTTTCGGAACTACTATGAAATTCTGGGAGTGCCCAGAGAGGCTTCTAGTGAGGAAATTAAGAAGGTCTTTAGACGACTAGCTCGGCAGTACCACCCCGATGTAAATCCGGGTGATAAAGCAGCAGAGGAAAAGTTTAAGGATATTGGTGAGGCTTACGAAGTTCTCTCAGATCCGAATAAGCGAGCACAGTATGACAAGTTTAGCCGATTCTGGAAACAGGAAGGATTACAGGGGAAAAAGTCAAGGAGGGAGAATCCTAAAACCTCTGACGGTAATGGCTTTAGCACTACTGGCAGTTCTACGAAGGAAGAAGACTTCGACTTTTCCGATTTTGATAGGTTTATCGATCAGTTGCTAGGTCGTCGTCGAGAAGGCAAGGTTGTAGACACAGATCTAAATATCCGTGATCGTGTTACCTCATCTGAATCCTTTCGCCCTGGGGTTACAAAAACACCCCGCATCGTCAGCCCTTTAAGTCCTAGCCGTCGGGATGTGGAAGCACGGCTGACGCTGCCAATTGAGAAAGCCTATACAGGTGGACGGCAGAGAATTCGCTTGGAAGATGGGAGTTCGCTGGAAGTAGATATGCCATCTGGCATGGTTAATGGTCAGAATATTCGCCTCAAAGGGCAAGGTATTGAGGGGGGAGATCTTTATCTGAGAATCACGCTCAAGCCCCATCCCTTCTTTAAGTTAGAGGGATCAGATGTTTATGTGAAACTGCCAGTGACGCCCAGTGAAGCAGTCTTAGGGGGACAGGTAGAAGTACCCACCCTGGATGGTTTAGTCAAGATGACGGTTCCCAGTGGAGTTGGTCATGGCAAACTCTTGCGTCTTATGGGTAAGGGGTACCCTATTGGTTCTGGAAAAAGAGGCGATCAGCTAGTCGAAATTCAGATTGTTGTGCCTAAAAATATTAGTTCCCAGGAACGAGAAATTTATGAACAACTACGTCGGGTAGAACGTTTCAATCCACGTCTTGATTTACCTATTTAGATTTCAGTTAGCCTTTTGCTA
>CAZZWA010000323.1:0-7173 GCA_964657555.1 uncultured Microcoleus sp. | reverse complement strand
GTTCCGCTCAGCATGACAAGTAAGCGTTTTTAGTAAGTGATTAACCGGACATGATCTAATATGGTTGCTCGTACACTTAAGTTTAGCTGTTCAAAGGCAGCGTAACTGTGAATGTAGTCCCCACTCCGACTTCACTCTCCATCACGATTTGACCGCCGTGTAAGTCCACACACTTTTTGACAATTGCTAGCCCCAATCCTGTGCCGGAGATATTCTCCACATTGCTAGCTCGATGAAAAGATTCAAACAGTCGTTGCTGGTCTTCTGGTGGAATGCCAATACCTCGGTCTCTAATCTGGAAAACGACCGCTTCATCCTTTTCAAAGTATTCTAAATGTATCTCCCCACCATTGGGCGAATACTTGATGGAATTGGAGAGTAAATTGTTGAGAATGTGCCGCAGCAGTTTTTCGTCCAGCCAAGGACGGACGAAGTTGGCTCGATTCACAAAAATGATTTTGTGCTTGTTCCCAGTAATCAGTTGTAATTCTTCTACCAGAGAGCCACAAAATTTTTCTGGCTCGCTCAGGACTGGATTGAACTGTAGTTTTCCGGCTTCGGCTTTGCCGATGAACAGCACGTCTTCCAGCAGCTCGGTCATCTGTTTAATGGCCACTTCAATGCGCTCAAAATGGGTAAGTTTTTTTTCTTCACTCCAGTTATGGCTGTAATTTTTGAGCAATCCAACAGAGAACGAGATGGTAGTTAGGGGAGTGCGAAACTCATGGGAGGTGGTGGTGATAAAGCGAGATTTGAGGTCACTGAGTTCTTTTTCTTTTTCTAGAGCTAGGCGAATTTCTGCTTCTGCCCGTTTGCGCTTCGTGATGTCCTCCGCAATTCCAGCCAGTCGGTAGACTTGTCCCGTCGCGTCTTGTATGGGAAAGACGCGAGAGCGTATCCAGCGTACTGACTCATCAAGTCGGACAATCCGATACTCTTCATCGTAGTCTCCGAGCTGGCGTTTCTTAAGGGCTACTTCAAGGCGCTCTCGATCTTCGGGATGAACGCTATCCATCCAAGAGCGAGGCTGCTCTAAGAGCTGGGAGCAACTGCTGCCCCATATCTCCTCATAGGCGGGACTGATGTAGAGGATCTGGCTCAGATCAGGAGTCCCCATCCAGAAGACTTGATTAATATTTTCCGCCAACTGGCGGAACCGCTGCTCGCTCTCTCGCAATTCATTTTCGGCTCGTTGGCGATCGCTGATGTCCAAGACAAAGCAAACTCCTTGCTGCTGCGACCCTTCTAGAAAGGCACCCCCAATCAGAATCGGGAAGCGAGTGCCATCTTTTCGGATATATTCTTTCTCATAGGGGGGCGCAGAGCCAGTCTCTGCTACCTGAGCGATCGCTTTGTAGTCGAGAGCGCTGTACTCAGATGGTGTCAGATCTTTCCAACGCACTGCTCCTGAAACTAGTTCGGCTCTTGTATACCCCACCATCTTCAAAAAGGCATCGTTGGCATCAAGAATATTCCCCTCAATATCCCAGAACAGGAGGCCAATCATCATGTTGCGCTCGAACATCTGCCTAAACTTAGCTTCTGCACGCTGGTGTTCCGCGATTTCCTTGCTCAGTGAGGCATTGAGCGACGTTAACTCTGCTGTGCGTTGGGCCACCCGTATTTCTAGCTGAGCGTTAGCTTTTAAGAGTGCTGACTCAGCCGCTTTGCGCAAGGTGATTTCGTTTAAGAGTGCTTCGTTAGCCACTTTAAGTTGGGCTGGACTCACTAAGCCTAGTGCTTGAGAAATTAATGGCATCAGTGCTAGAGCCGTCCATACACCGACCAAAGCGGTGATCGCTTTAATACACCCTGATAGCCAGTAAGCCGGATACCAAAGCGTCCATACTTCCATAAGATGGCTGGTGCCGCAAGCAACAATCGATGTGCTAAACATGACGAAGATCCCATTAAAGGGCAGATCTTGTCGCTTGTGGACGAAATAGACCAGCATCAGTGCGGTTGTATAGTAAGCCACTGCAATGAGTATGTCGCTCACAACATGCAACCCTAGCAACTCTTGCTGCCAGAGGTAGCAATGTTTGTGGGGAATCAACTGTGTTGTAAAGAAAAAATTGTGACAAAATTCTCCCATAAAAGCTCATTACCTGCAATATGCACACACATGTATGATTTAATTTTAGAAATTCTAAAACCATAAATCATTTGAAAAATTACCCTTAACAAACCCAAGCCAGTTTGTTACGCTTCCGTATAGATGTCGATGCCAACTGTGGCATGAAGTTACTAGTTACGATATTACTCTCATTTGCTGAGATAGCGATTTTTTCTCACAGTTAATTTGAAGGGGAATCTCAATCCAGAACTCAGCTCCTTGCCCTGGTTGTGAAAAACACTTCAACACTCCACAATGCTTTTCTACAACAATCTGATAGCTAATAGATAGCCCCAAACCTGTACCCCGACCTACAGGCTTGGTAGTGAAAAAAGGGTCAAAAAGACGGGTTTTTACTTCTATAGACATTCCCGGTCCATTGTCCTGAATTTGGATGCCGACGCGGCTGCCTCCATCTAGTAGAGTTGTACAGATAGTGATCATGCGAGGTGCAGGTTGGTTTTCCAGAGCATCAATTGCATTGCTGATGATATTCATGAATACCTGATTGAGCTGGCCGGGGTAACACTCTACAGGAGGCAGTTTACCGTATTCTTTGAAGATCTGAATCTCCGCATGCCCAGAGTGTGGTCTCAATTGATGCTGTAAGATGAGTAGGGTATTGTCGATACCTTCATGAATATCCACCTGCTTGCGCTCCCCTTCATCGAGGCGGGAGAAGTTCCGTAGAGAGCACACGATTTGAGTAATTCGGTCGGCACCTTCTTGCATCGACGCTAGCAGTTTCGGGAAATCGGTAGTAATGAACTCTATGTCGATATGCTCCATTAGTTCAACAATCTCAGCAACAGGTTGAGGATAGTGCTGCTGGTAGAGCTGTATTAGGTGCAATAGATCCATAGCATACTCCTGTGCGGGAGGGATATTGCAGGAGATGAAGCTGGTGGGATTATTGATTTCATGGGCGACTCCCGCCACCAACTGACCTAAAGAAGCCATTTTTTCAGTCTGCACCAGTTGGGCTTGGGTACATTGGAGTTCCATCAAAGCTTGCTCAAGTTGCTGGGCTTTCTCTCGTTGCTGTGTAATGTCAAGGACAAAGCAGACTCCTTGCTGCTGCGACCCTTCTAGAAAGGCACCCCCAATCAGAATCGGGAAGCGAGTGCCATCTTTTCGGATATATTCTTTCTCATAGGGGGGCGCAGAGCCAGTCTCTGCTACCTGAGCGATCGCTTTGTAGTCGAGAGCGCTGTACTCAGATGGTGTCAGATCTTTCCAACGCACTGCTCCTGAAACTAGTTCGGCTCTTGTATACCCCACCATCTTCAAAAAGGCATCGTTGGCATCAAGAATATTCCCCTCAATATCCCAGAACAGGAGGCCAATCATCATGTTGCGCTCGAACATCTGCCTAAACTTAGCTTCTGCACGCTGGTGTTCCGCGATTTCCTTGCTCAGTGAGGCATTGAGCGACGTTAACTCTGCTGTGCGTTGGGCCACCCGTATTTCTAGCTGAGCGTTAGCTTTTAAGAGTGCTGACTCAGCCGCTTTGCATGAGGTGATTTCGTCTAGCAGTGCTTCGTTAGTCACTTTAAGTTGGGCTGACTCAACCAAAGCCAGTGATGGAAGAATCAATTGCTTGTGGATGAAATAGACCAGCATCAGTCGAATTGCATAATCAGCCACTGCAATTAGCCAATTGCTCACAACATGCAACCATACCAACTCTGTTTCCCAGAGATAGCAGTGTTCTTGGGGAATCAACTGTATTGAGAGTAAAATGTTGTTGAAAAATTCCCCCATAAAAATTTATTCCCTGCACTAGGCACAACTGTGCATCATCTTAGGAATTTCCCAGAAATAAATCATCTGGAAGATCACCTCTAAAAATCTCGATACAGCCTGTTAAGCTCCCGTATAGATACTGATGCCAATTGTGGAATATAGGTATGCGGGCTAGTTCGTCCCGCGGTATGGGGCTACAGAAGTAATAAATAGCTTTTTGCCATACTACAAAATATGTCTGCAAGCCATCTAAAGCATCGGTCAAGTATTCAGATTTCGGTGATACTAAGCAAGGGGCGCAGGGTCGGTGGAAATGCACGGATTTTCCGTAGATCCATAGAATAGTGAATTTGTCAATCTTAATTACTTGACCGACTCCCTAATCATTAGCTGTCTGAATCTCCTCTTGCGTACCATCACCTACAAGCTGGCGAGAGAGGACAAGAATAGAGCCGTTAATGTAACGATGTATTTGGTCAAGTTTAAAGCTATTGAATATGGAACTTATGCACGCTCTCAAGTAGACCTTAGTATATGCATTAACTTCATTGCCTCCAAAGCGATGTTGTTGAGAGAAAGCTTTTGTGAAAAGTTCCTCAAAAAAGTAGTGGTTAAAACAAAATTTTATATACATATTTTGGTTAATTTGTCAATTTAAAATAAAATCGCTCCAAGTTTACTGAAGAAAGTAGCAAGCTAAACCAAGTAATTCTACGGTTATTGACCAAAGCCGAATTAAGGGATTGTACGGCTAGTAAATAAACAGTAGAGAAAGTTCAATTAATGCCATAGAGATCAAACTCAGTGCAATAGAAGGTGGCGCTGCTAGGAACATTCTATTTACGACAAATAGCTTGAGCTGTTGAGCATTTGTCTATGGAGTATCCACTCAAGTAATCCTCGTTATTATTACTGACACCGGAGATCAAAATGCATTCTTTGTTATCTGCGAAAGAATTGCTGTTTCATGACGGCCAAAATGGCTTGAATAAGACAGAAACAGCGAATTTCGGCTCTTACGATTTTGACCTGGAAGCTTATCCCAAAGCAATTGCCAAGGCGATCGCACTCTATGCTGCGAATCTCTTACCCGACGAACCCGGTTTCTCGGTTGCCGATCACGATCCAGAGAGAGCCGTTCAAGTCCTTCAAGTTTTGGGTCAGTTTTTTGTAGATATACGGAGATCTGCTATCGAGGCGGGCCTTCAAGAGGACAATTGCGATATCGCTTATAATGCATTCAGACAGGCGTGGGAAGACAAGTCTCCGTACTCGGTGGGAGCTGGGCTTCTGGCAACGTACTTGCCGGAACCACATCGAGCGGCCTTTCTAAAAATTGTTGCCGGAACCATGTTTTGCCTCAATGCTTTAGATAGCTTAGCAGACAACGATGGCAAAATGTGTGTGCCATACGAGCTGGCAATGCGCCTCTACGAAGGCGTCTTCATCAACAGCTGCTCCTTGGCAAAAGACCCCGAACCCTTCAATCCCTTTGAAGCGGAAGACTTCGCTTTGATTTACTCTTCCCATCTCCAAGAAGCTACTTCTCGATCTGACGCCAGCCATACACAAAGAGAACTCCGAGTCCCTCAACTCTGGGAATTGGGAGAAGTGATGAAGTGTGCAGCCATATCAACGCGGAACTGTATCCAGTTCCTTAACGATGCCGAAATAATCAATCGGAGCACCTTATCGAAGCTCAAGGAATTTGTAATTCTGTTTTCCCAGTCCCAGTCAGCCAATCACGACTTCACGGCTGGACGAGCCAAAATCATCGGCACCCTCTGTAAAAAAATCAACAACCCTTGGTGGGTGAAAAAGTTTTTTGCCGACTCCGCTTTAGACGGCTACGGTAGTTTTATAGGCTTCTATATGCTGATCTTCCAAAGCATGCTGTCCGGAGAGTTGAACGACGAATCTCTGGAAGTTATCTGGGAAGCCTACGGCATTCCCCACTCTTACTGTGCCGTTCTATTCAATGATTTGAAAGACGTTCACAACGACCTGCGAGAAGGAAGTTTGATCTACTTGTTGCATGACCTCGACCAGCTCCCCCTGAATTCGCTCAACACATTTGAGGCAATGCCTCATAACAGAATAGACTCTTCCGAACAAGTTCTAAACTTGATGTGGGAGGATATCGAAAGCAGTCTAAAACGGCTGCGAAAGATACTCCCCGAAACCAGCTGGAAGATACACAGGGATATCTACCGCAGACTTTATATTCTCATCAGCAAAATGCAACAGAGCATGTTTGAAGAGGTTAAGACAAGCAGTTTCAGAATCAAGCTCGACTGCGAGTGGGGTCTTGAGGCTGAAGCTAAGTATAAAAGAATCCTCGGCGTTATGCAAACGGCGAGTAAAGTAAGTAGAATCCTCGACAAAAAAACGGCAGCCCTATCTACCACAATCTAAGAAAAATTGGTTTTTAACATCAATATGCATCAGTTAAAGAATGAACAAGTCGGAAGTCCCCAGTATTTTAGTCAAATCGAGCAACTCGATCCGTTGCTAGATCATTGCCAAATCGTTCACCTTCTGGTTGGCTACGAGTTTCCCTGGGACATCTCTCGGGCTTTGGAAATCGCCCTATTTCGTACCTATTGCGTTCCGAGCATTTCAGAGTTGCTGGACAGAACAGGTAAATTTCACCATCACCCTCAGAAACGCTATGACGATACCGGGCTGATCCTCGGGGAAATTGTCAAGTGGGGTTACGACAGCGATCGCGGTCGTCAAGCACTCAGCCGGATGAATTGCATACATGGCCAGTTCAAGATCTCCAACGATGACTTTCTGTACGTTCTCTCGACTTTCATCTACGAACCCGTCCGCTGGATTGACCGCTTTGGTTGGAGGAAAATGAGTGGGAAAGAGCGTCAGGGGTTCTTCTATTTCTGGAGAGAAGTCGGTCGGCGGATGCATATCCAGGATATCCCTGAAACATATGCAGAATTCGAGAGCTACAACCTCAATTACGAGCAACAATACTTCCGTTACTCGGATACAAATCGACGGATCGGTGAAGCCACTCGCAACCTTCTTCTGTCGTGGTTTCCAAAACCGTTACGACCACTGGTTGAGGGAGGCGTCTACACTCTACTCGATGACTCTCTACTCGAATCTTTTGGGTTTCCCCATCCCAACCCGCTAGCAAGACGGGGGCTGGCGACTTTTCTCAAACTTCGGTCTAGGGCGGTGCGTTTTCTTCTACCTCGAACGAAAGCCACATTCTTTACCGATCTTCCCTCCCGTTCTTATCCTAAGGGCTACCGAATTGCAGACCTCGGTTTACCTTCCCGTGATTGAAT
>CAZZWA010000322.1:3327-7175 GCA_964657555.1 uncultured Microcoleus sp. | reverse complement strand
GCACTGGATTTTGCTAGTAGTGTTGAAGTTTTAAAGGTTTTAAAGAATGCTACAAAGTAAGATAGCCGGAAAAGAATATCATGACGCAACGAAGCACTCTTATCGATCAGTCATGATCGATCCAAACTATGTAGATGCGTCAACGCAGCCTTCACCGTTTAAATTCTATCCCAAATTTTATCGTAAATTTCCCATAGAAGCTGATCAGACCATCCATTCATTTATTAGTTTAACTAGTGCGATCACCTTTAAAAAGCTTTACAAGGATGGAGTTTATCAACTTCGGGTAAACCCATCAGCAGGGGCTTTGTATCCAACAGAAGTTTACGTACAGATTAGGGGAATAAAGGGCATGATAGATGGCATTTATCATCTAGAAGTTGCCAATAACTCTCTTGCACTCATCTATGAGCTAACTGATGATGGAGTGGAGAGCTATATCTTTCCCAATCAGCTTGTCAAAGGATTTATATTTTTAGTGAGCTGTGTTTACTTTAGATCGAGTTGGAAATATAAAAATAGGAGTATTAGATATTGTTTTTTAGATAGCGGACACCATCTTGGGGCAATTGAGGCTTCTGCTTATCTCCATGATCAAGATATAAAAATCATCTTTGATTTTGATAAAAGGGCTCTCAATGAAGATTTAGGGTTTGAGAATAAGGAGTTTGTGACAGCTTGCGTCATCTCTGGAGAATTAAAGGAAAAATCTCCGAAGAAGTTAAGGCTAAAGGTTCCCTTCATATGTGGAACAGATTATTTTGAGGCAAATAACTTTGTTGAAGAAGGATATAAAGATACGATTTGGCCTCATAGTTACAAGCAAAAACTAGAATATCCCCAGTTTAACTTTGAAAAAGCAAGATTTTTCCAAACTGTTTTGCAGCGAAGGTCTGCTAGATGCTTCAGGAAGCAGTCTATTTTAGAAGAGGATTTTTTAAAAATATTCACAGAACTTACTCAGCCAATACCTACAGAAAGCTTTGAGGAGATTGAGATTTACTCTGTAGTCAACCGAGTAGAAGGGATGTCACAGGGTTTATATAAAGGAACTCATTTCCTTAAAGGAGGGGATTTTAGTGAAAAGGCTGGCTACTTATGCATAAATCAATCAATTGGCAGAGATAGTGCCGTAACTATATTTTTGGTCTCAGCTTATCGAAATTATCAAAATGCTATGCAATTGGCAGTTTTTTTAGGACAAAGAATCTATCTAGCTAGCAATTATTTGGGAGTCGGCTGTAGTGGTATTGGTGCTTATTATGATGATGAGGTAAAGGAGTTTTTAGAAACAGATAAAGATGTGCTATACGCAATGGCGCTTGGCATATAGTTCAATATAGTTAGGCCCTATATTTGCACAATTATTTTAGTAGTAAACCACCAAGGAGAAACTAATGAGTATCCCAACAAAGAAAACCATTCGGGAATTGCTTTGGGAGCATGAATGCATCAAATGCATGTTGCTGCTGGAGGTAGCTTTTGTAATGAATAATACTCCCACTTTACCTGATGACTGTACGAATGCTGATACGCATCCCGATAAGATACTGTGCCAGCAATTGGAAGAGTATGCAGGTATATACTTTTACGAATCTTGCGATCGGTATACGCAAAGTTTGTTATCTAGCTGCGAGTGGCACATAACGACTAATGCCAGTGCTATGACCTTGGTGATTGCTTGTCCAGATCCGATAATTAACTGGCGTGTGTTGAAAAATATTGGGCAGATCGGCAGGTGGCTAGAACAGCTAACAAGTAGTGCTAAAATCCGCGTTTGTCCTCCACCTGGGATGGGGATGCCTTCGGAAATCAGGGTTGATGAACTCTCAGTATATCAAGACTCCATCGAAGATGAGCCATATAACTTCTTCCTCCCTACAGGCATATCTTTTTAATTAATGTGCCTTAGGGAACCCAAAATAATCATCATCCTCTCGTTATGGCTGGTAGAGACATTTCGGTGAAACGTCTTTACCAGATCTCAATGACTAATGACGACCCCACAAGGGATATTTATTTTTTTCGAGTTCCTTAAGTAAAAATTCATGCATGAACTGGGAATCACTCAAAACATTGTAGCGATCGTTGCTGAACGCGCCAAAGGCGCAAAGGTACAACGAGTCTCCCTAGAAATCGGTAAATTATCAGCTATCATGCCTGATGCTGTGCGTTTTTGCTTCGATGTCTGTTGCCAAGGCACAGTTTTAGAAGGTGCTCGCTTAGAAATTAAGGAAATTTCAGGTTTAGCACAATGCCGCCAATGTGGAGCAGAGGTTCCCTTAGAGCGGCCTTTTGGCATCTGTAGCTGCGGCAGCACTGCGCTGAATTTGATTTGTGGTGAAGAACTGAAAATCAAAGAAATGGAGATTGTTGAAGTATGTGTGTAACCTGCGGCTGTTCTGAGGATGCCGAACCCACCATCACTCATCCCCAAACGGGCCAAGTCGTTGGCATTGGGGGAGATAGTCACGAACATCATCACCATACCCTAGCTGATGGTATGGCGATCGCCCACAGCCATGCCTCTAGCCATTCTTATAGCCATACTTTGCCTGATGGCATCGTGATTAGCCATTCCCACGTTCATGATTCTCACTCCACAACGAGCAGTGCGATCTCCCAGGTTCATGCCAAGTTACATAGCACTACCATCTCCTTAGAAGAGAAGATCCTCCAAAAGAACAATCTAATTGCCGCCCAAAACCGTGGTTGGTTCCAAGGTCGCAACATCCTGGCCTTAAATCTGGTGAGTTCTCCAGGTGCAGGCAAGACCACTCTGTTGACTCGGACTATCAATGATTTAAAACATCAGTTACCTATTCACGTCATTGAGGGCGATCAAGAAACCGCTAATGATGCCCTCAAAATTCAGGAAACGGGTTGCAAGGTTGTGCAAATTAATACGGGGACTGGTTGTCATCTAGAAGCTGCAATGGTGGAACGCGGTTTACAGGAACTCAATCCACCGCTCAATTCAGTGGTGATGATCGAGAATGTGGGCAATCTTGTCTGTCCAGCTTTATTTGATTTGGGGGAACGTGCTAAAGTTGTGATCCTTTCT
The DNA here is from genome assembly GCA_964657555.1 of uncultured Microcoleus sp. Taxonomy (GTDB): domain Bacteria; phylum Cyanobacteriota; class Cyanobacteriia; order Cyanobacteriales; family FACHB-T130; genus CAZZWA01. The sequence continues at coordinate 4,111 of CAZZWA010000322.1, read as the reverse complement.
GTAACTGAGGGGGAAGATAAGCCAATTAAATATCCTCACATGTTCCGAGCCAGTGAAATCATGATTCTCACGAAGGTTGACCTGCTGCCTTACGTACAATTCGACGTAGAACGTTGCTTAGAGTACGCAAGAACAGTCAATCCCCGAATTCAGATTTTTCAGGTTTCGGCGATCGCTGGAGCCGGTTTAGAGAATTGGTATGAGTGGCTTCGTTCTCAGTGCCAAAAGTCACAATTTGTTACAAATCATCTAAGTTCATTTAAGGAGGTTGTTGAGTGAGGTGAGACAAGCGTGTAAGCATCGGCTTGTAAGCTTTATCAGAGTTGGAACAGAACAATAAGGAGGATAGCCAATTATGGCTTTGAAGACCAATCTCATTAGACAAGCCAAAAAAGTTCCGATAATATATTTGGAGTTGGCACTTTTTCGGTGGCAATTTTAACAACCTGCTAATATTTTTGGTCAAGTATACACATGAAAGTCATTTGCCCAATGTGCGATGGAAATTCTTCTGTCAGTAGTGGTCTGGAAATCGTTCTAGATTGTGACTGGTGTGGCGGACAGGGATGGATGGAAGAATCTGAAAATCGGTTTTATGCAGATGAAGACATTGAGGCTGAATACCAGCAAAAGTGCCAGACTGGGGAGTGGGTAGATTCCTCTCCAGAGTTAGGCTTGGGGGGGTGCCTTCATTGTTAAGTGCCTTCTTCTCAGTCAATCAATCCCAGTCAATAGTAGGCCATCAATAGCCACTATTCCTCCCCTGAATTAGAGCGTAGGGGCT
>CAZZWA010000322.1:0-3227 GCA_964657555.1 uncultured Microcoleus sp. | reverse complement strand
TGAACAAACTCAATCACAAACATCAGGGAATATTATATATAAAGAGAGTTTCCAGCAAGGCTTACGGCTAAAATCTCAAATTAAAATTAGTTCTCAATAGCTCTGGGTAAATTTTCCAAAAACGGCCCTCGAACGACGTAGTTCGTTGTCCAAAGGCAAAGGAATCCAGGGTTATTGAGAATTAGTAATTTGAGGCTGTCTAAGGGATGTAGTGAGATGCTACTGAAATTGACACGAAGTTTATTTGTGTTGGCACAATCTGCTCTGCGTCAGAGGTTGTATGGGCGAAAGACAAGGAAGTTATTTCTAAAAAATTCCCTTTATCCCTATCGACTATGTGTGAATACAACTTGGTATAAAATTCACGAATTGCCGTTAGAGAAAGTGTTGTTACCAACAAAAAAGCCATCTGTATGAAACTTGCGCCAGCCTTTTCAAGGATTGAAGGTAATAGCATAGTGTTATGACTTATACAATTTCTAGAAGTTGTAATGGATGTGGTAGCTGCCGCCCCCAGTGTCCCACAGGTGCAATCAAAGTAGAAGGCAAACAACACTGGATTGACGGTACTCTGTGCAATCAATGTGATGGATATTACGCTGAACCTCAGTGCGTCGTCTACTGCCCCCTGAGCTATCCTGTTCCCTTACAGGCAAAAAAGGGCAGATACAAGGTCGATACTAGAACTGCTACCAGTCCCGATCTCTTCCCCACCGGCAAAAATCATCCGTTCGCCTCCACCATTGTGGTGTGGGAAGCCTGCAACATCTTGGCACAGCGACAATCATTTCCCTGGATAGTGGACGATTCTGGCAAGCTTTATTACCAGAGACAGGTCAATGGGGGTCGCGGGTCGATCTCCTTCTTTATTACAGAGCATTTGGCAAACGAGGCAACATCATCCCTTAGCGGGGTAGCAACGCTCTCTCGAATCAAGGCACTAGATATCAGAGCTGCTTGCATGCACTTGATCTATGCTGCTCATGCCACAGCCCTGGATCAGCCTTGGGAGCAAGACTTTATCATCAATGATCGCCAGATTGAGGAATATTTGGGGCTGGAAAAGCGCAAAGATCTAAGCAGGGCAGCTAAGCTGACCCTGATTAAAGAAATTGCTCAGCAGCCATGCATGATCGCCACTGCTATTGACTGGCCTCAACAGGGCCAAATTAAGGGATTTTCCGTTGAAAAAAGCCGTTTGTGGCACTTGCTGGAAATTCAGCATCACTTTCAGCAAGATGCTCAAGGATGTAAACATCTTGTTGGGTTGACTTTTAGAATCAGAGCTGGCATCTGGGCCAAATACTTCTTAAATAAGCAGGGTTGTAAAGAGCGAGTGGCCTTCTACCAGTACGGTCACCTGCCCAAATCCCTTTTAAGTAGCGTGATGAGCATCTGGCAGCAACATGAGGGAGCGGCACGCATGATGCTGTGGCTACTGTTTAAAGCCAAAATGGGAAAAGAACAGCGGATTACAGTGCCAATGCTGATGCGGACGGCTTACGGAGAGGAAAAAGTCATCTTTGCCTCTGGACATCGGGAGGAGCGCAAGCGGTTGCTGCGAACATTTGAGAGCGACCTAGAGGTGCTCAACCATTATGGACTCAAACCTGTGTTTGACCCAGTGACTTATCCGCCGTTGATCCAGCCTTTATGGGCTAAGTTAGCGGGGATTCCCGATGATGCAGAGGCAGCGCTGGAATTCTGGACGAATGATGGTAGCAGCGATACGTGTTTAACAGATGCCGCCCCGCGTGGCAAGTGGAATCTGTTAATAAATGCTCGCATCTTGTATTTTGAATTACCATCCTCTTGGGAGTTGCAACAAACGGAATGGGAAAAAAAGAAGCCGCTTTCCACCAAGAAAAGAACGAAGTTAAAAACGCAGCCAATTCTCGACGGTGAACAGATTATTAAAGCTAGGAAGAATCTCAGGTTAAGCCAGAGAGACTTAGCCCAGATGACAGGTAAAAGCCAAAGCTGGATTCGGGATATTGAAAATGGTCGCTTTCGAGCCAAGTCAGAAGACCAATTACTTTTGCAGAAAGTACTTGGTTTAGCTTAGATTCTATCCGTTTGTGGTTAACTAGAGCACATTGAATTGCCTTGTCAGATTATCTGTCGGTCGCTAATAGCTAATAAAAATGAACAATTAGCTATTATCACGATCTGACTGATTGTGCGAACATCGTCGATTCAGTGCAGAGCATATTCCTTCTCCAGGGAATGCTGATAGAGATTTTCTGAATGCGGTTGCATCAGAGCGTCATCAATTCCCTCTTTTTTTAGCCACATCAGTAGAAAGTGACGGAGCTGATTTGGTGGTATAGAGTGGGACAGTCCTGCCAGTAAAGCATACCGCTTGAGAATTTTTCTGATACCTCGCTCACTATAAGGGCGTTTCCATGATGATTCAAACAGATACGTTGCCTGTTGACTGCGCATTGAGTCTGCGTGCATCGCCAGAACTTCCTTAAACGGGGTAGGAAATATAACTATTCGGTCTTTTCCCTCTTTCCCGGAGGAAATACAGATCTGGCAGCTTTCAAAATCGACATGCTCAAGCTGGATGTTGATCAGTTCGCTGACGCGCACTCCTGTGTAAAACAGAGTTTTAATCATTACCATATCTTGCACATTCTGAGTATGCCAGACGACTTCATAGAAGCGCCGAATTTCCGCCTCGTTCGGCACATGAGTTACCTGCTTTGTTGATGTTGGAACGGAAATGTTTAACTCAGCTCTCAGGTGGCTAAAGACATTTTTCAAGTATGTATAGTCAGGATGTTCAGTGCGAAGTAACGTTGCTAACTCCTGAGCCTTCTGTTTTGCGGGAGTGCGTTCCACACTCATAAAGTCACCTCAATTACTATAGATGTAGATAGCTGGCATAGGCTAGTCAATACTTAAATCAATTCTTTTATGAATACCCTGATCCTCTGTCTTGATGTTGATCAATTAAAATTGATGATCACCGAAAAACAACGAGCAATAAACGGGTAATCAGTAGAATATGATAATAGCTGAAATGCTAAGCAAAACTTTTATCTTTTTGGCCGATTAAGTATTTGCTATCATTACTATGTTTATATCAGCTTTCTCAAACTAGAGTAATACATCTAACCCGATTAAGTATATTAAATACATTAAAGTTGTACTCAAAGCTTTAAACCCTGAGCTGAGGCAAATAATTTTTTTTTTTGGAGTAGGGGTACTGGTATTTTTGG
>CAZZWA010000321.1:0-7206 GCA_964657555.1 uncultured Microcoleus sp. | reverse complement strand
TGTCACCATAACATACAATGCACATGCTAACCACGGTTTGACAAAGGCAAGTGGAATTGCCACAGCATAAATCACCACCGAGATCTTGCCCTTAAAGTCTCGACCAACAGCAGTTGCCAGAGCTGAATCTTTACCGTGGTGAGAAATCAGGGTGCGAGTAAGAATAAAGTAAGCACTCGCTGCCAACAACAAAACCACACCATAAACAGCAACGGGCAAGGCAGCAAAGTGATTTTCGCCCATCCAGGCAGTCGCCAGGGGAAATAGGGACAACCAGAATAACAAATGTAGGTTAGCCCATAGGGTACGACCGTTAACTTGCCGGACTGCCTGTAGCAGGTGATGGTGGTTGTTCCAGTAGATCCCGACATATACGAAGCTCAGCACATAGCTCAGAAATATCGGAATCAGCGGACGCAGTGCTGCCAGATCAGCACCATGAGGCACCTTCATTTCTAGCACCATGATGGTGATGATGATAGCGATTACACCATCGCTGAATGCTTCTAATCTCCCCTTCCCCATCTGTATAAGCGCTCCTGATTTTGCTTATTTTAGAGTACTTAGAAATTGGCGTTATGTAAAACAACAGAGGGAACCAAAGAACTCAAGCTTCACTCAAAATTTAGAGAACAGAAACTTTTTGCAGCTTGAGCTGGAAATCTATCCGAAACCAAAAAGGGGGAGTTGGAAAAACTATGATCGTCATCCATGTCAGGTCAAAACTCTGGTAATGAGAAGTCATGAAGCAGCAATAGGAAGCTGTACACTTACCTTTGTCCCTGTTGCTGGAGCTGATTGTATATATAGTTCTCCACCATGAGCATGCACAATTCGCTTGACGATCGCCAGTCCTAATCCAGTACCAGAGGATTTTGTTGAGCAAAAAGGTTCAGTAAGTTTTGGCATAATTTCTGGAGGAATTGGAATGCCACCATTGTAGACATTGATGCCGACTCGTTCTAGATTTACATAATAGACGACCTCACATTTGATAGCCTCCCCTACTGTGATTGCCTCACAAGCATTGCGAAACAGATTAATAAACACTTGTTTTAGCTTATCCCGATCTGCCAAAATATCTATTTCAGACGAGGCATTGATAAGTTCTATGTGACGCCCTACTGCTTCTGGCAGCTCACGAATTTGTCCAAGTAGTTCGTGCAAGAATTCACCTACATTTAATCTTGAAAGCTGTGATACTTGGGGTTTGGCATAGAGCAAGATTTCATTCAATAGACGCTCTAGACGATAAGATTCGCTCACAGAGAGAGATAATCGCTCTTGGGCAGACGCAGCAGTCAGCACTTTCTGGGCATACTTTAAGCCCATCACCATTGTTGTTAACGGGTTACGCACCTCATGCACAATCATGGCGGCAAACTCACCGATAGCTGCTAGTCGCTCTCGTTCGACTAATCTTGCATGAGCTGCTCGTAGTTCCTCTGTGCGAGCAGCCACTTCTTGTTCTAGAAGTTGATTAAATTTCTGCTGCTGTTGATATAACTGGTAGTTATCAATAGCGGTAGCGGCGCGTTCGGCAAACAGTTCCACTGTGCGAATTTCTTGGGTAGTAAATTGACGTGGCTGGCGGAAAAAAGAGCAGATTGTGCCGATGCATTCACCGTGAGCTGTTCGTAATGGCACACCTAGATAGCAGAGATATTCTTCTGGTAGTTTGCTACACCTTGACTCTTGCCTGACATCTTCAATAAAGAGCGACTGTCCGGTTTGCGTCACTTCGCCAACTAGCGTTCCATGCACCAAAAACCCATTATCTCCCTCACTCAAGCTCAGGCTACTTGCCACAACTTCTCCAGTGCCATCTTGGCAAACAGTGACAATTGACCAATCTGATTCAATTAAGTGGCTGACTCCACTGGCAATTTCATGCAAGTAGCAACCGATATCACCAGAACGATAGCTAAGCGCAGCCAAAAACTCCAGCACGCGATGCTCTTGCTCAGATCGATGAGAGTTTTGCAAATTCATATCAGGTTTTTTGGAGGCAAGAATTAAATTAGCGGAAATATAGCTAAGTACTCATCGCACCAGACGTTACTGAGCTGGGATTTGTGTGCTGAGGAAATGACAGTAGTTTACCTCAAGACCGCGAGCAGGACAATTCATCATCAGTTTCTTGGTAAGACATTACGTTAAGTTAACCGCCCTGAGTCTATGCGTTTGGGTTGTGAATTCCCATGATTGGAATCAAGTTTAGGTTATTCTTTACGTAATTTAACTTTTCGTTTCCTCCGCTCAATAGTCCCCGCTTGCTGGAGTTGCTTCAGAGCACGGGATAGGGCTTCGGGGGTCAAGCCAAGAGCCGCAGCAATATCTTTGAGGGGACGAGCGAGGTTTACAGTGATTCCATCAGGTTGAACACTCAGATGCAGGTAGTGCAGCACTCGTTTGGAAGCAGAACGAATACTCCGCAACTCTAGCAAGATTTTGTTCTCATGCAAGTGTTGCGCTAACTGCATTATGAAAGCCTCTGCTAAGTCTGGATGTTGCCTCAGAGCAGTCAAAAAATGCTGTTTGGGCAATATCAAGGTCTGTGAAGGAACGTCGGCAATTGCTGTACAATCATAAGCGTTATTGAACAATGCAGTCTCAGCAAAGCTCTCACCAGTTCTAACACTGTAGTGATTGATTAATTTTCCCTCTTCGGTGTAGTGAACTAACTTGATGCAACCAGACTCCACAGCAAAGATAGCCTCTGTTGGTTCACCCTGAGAGAAAAGGAGTTGTCCAGCCGCTAGCTCCTTGGAAGAGACAACAGTTTGCAAACTATCTGGAAGCTGATTAACCTGTAGAAAATCCATATATTATGCCATTCTGCTCCGGCTTAAATAACTGCTTTGAAGCAGAAAGTTTAGTTTTGCAGCGATCACCGCTTTGGGAACTCCACCAATTACCTGGCTCACGACTTCCCTGTTATTGAAAATAAGCAGCGTAGGCACAGCACGAATGTGATAATGCGTTGCAATTCGCGCAAAAACTGCGATATTCAGCCTGCCGACTTTAACTTGTTCCGCGAAATCAGCCGCCAGTTCACTTAGAGTAGGGTTGGTTAAGTAGTATGGATTGCACCAGGTAGCCCAACATTCTACCAGTATGGGAACCTTAGCTTCAAGCACTTCCTGTTGAAAGTTATTGTCTGTTAGTGTGATATATTGAGCATCGCTTGCCATAACTATTAGCCTCCGAAGATATGTATTGCTTCACAAGATTTTGCTGAGAGCTTCTCACACATTCATTCTGAGATAACTAATAAAAAATATGCTGAAAGTTTGTTGATAAGATGCTGAGAAATAATCAAACTCACCTTCTCTACCTTCGATTGGCAAAATCGATTTTTTTACCAATTGCGGCAACGGCTAAACTTGATTGATGGAAACTGCGCTCGTCTCTACCTTACGATTAAAGACAACTCGCGGTGTTAGCAAGATTTTGGAGAGTAGCCAAAGTGATTGAAACTCTCCAGGAGTGCAACGGCTCCTCTACTGTCCCGAACGACAAAACAGGATTTCCACTAAGCGTCGTTCTTGGCTCAGGTTCAGTGATTTGAAAATAATTTGCACGGTGGGAAACTGGTCGTTGAAACCTGTTCGAGTTACGTCTCCCCAGATGGTTAGCTCATCTTCTATCAATTCCAAGTGCAAGGGTAAGGTTTCATCTGCTCGAACATCTGGGAAACCTTTTTGAGTCAGTGCGACCTCTGTGCCAACTTCCGAAGCAGTTATAAAAAGAACAGTCCTAAACTAAACACGCCCTCTAGAGGATTGCTGAGGTTAAGGGTAGAGAGCGATCGCCACCACAGATAGCGGATGGTCAAAACGGCGAGAATGCTTACAACCAAAACTCTTGACCAGATGCGTGGTTAAGGAGAAACTTTGATCACAACCATCACAACCAGCAGCAACATTACTGTCCAAAACAATAGGTACTCCCCAGCCACCATCGGCACCATCAACCACAATGGCGGGTTTTCCTGTAATGCATTGAGCTAGTTGAAGAATGTCTATTTTAAGAAGCACGTTAATGACTTGCTGGGTAAAAGTAAGGTTAGGTATGATATCACACTTACACTGCTATTGATATAGTCACCCAAGTCTTTTATCACCATCTCTTGTCCTCTTGTCTTTACCATGAGTGTTACCTAAGAGTCTCAGAAGAGACAATCTACAGTCCACCAAACCACTCATAGCCCTGATCTTCCCAAAAGCCTTTAGTTGGTGGTAAGCTACTAAGCAGTGTTATCTGAGTTACCCACTTGCTCTGCTTGTAGCCCAACTTGACGGGAGATGCTAGACGTAGGGGGGCACCATTGTCAACCGATAAAGGTTTTCCATTCTTCTGATATGCCATGAGAGTTTGGGGATGTAGCGCTGAGGCAATGTCCCAACTTTCATAATAGCCATCAGCGGACTTGAAGTAGAGATAACGGACGCTGGGCTTGGGCTGCACCAGTGCAACTAAGTCTCGTAAGCGCACACCACCCCACTGGACGATCGCCGCCCAACCTTCTACACAAACGTGGCGAATTACCATTGAGGTCAAGGGGAACTTTTGAAGATCTGCCATGCTTAATTGCAGTGGGTGATTGACCTCACCATCGATTGCTAGGCGAAACTGCGCCGGATCGAGATCAGGAGTGGAGTCATATGTGTTGATCAGCAACTTGTCTGGCTCAATAGCACTGACTGGAAATTCCGGCACTGGCTTCTGAGATAGCATCAGTGCTTCAATGCGTTGGTTCAATGGCTCAGATAGTTGCCCTAGCGAGTCTGAGAACAAAGTTGATTCACAGCCACCTAGAAATAAACCTGTCCCAGTGAGTCCAGACCATTGCAGAAACTGCCGACGGGAAAAGATGCGTTTTGGGAGAATTAGGCTCATAGTTGACCTTTAGATAAACATCGACTTGATGAGACGGACGCTTCCCACCTTGAGAGCGAGTAAGGAATGAGCCAGGGTAAACAAAATCACTGTCGGAACCGTGATGAAGTGAACGATGCGTAGTGTCTGCCAACTGCCAAAGAGTCCAGATAGCCAATACAGTTGGGCAGGCTTGTACATGGCAAGACCACTTGAAATTGCTAGTAGCAGAATGGGAACGATCGCAGTGTAGACTAACCGATGCCATGCATAGTTCTTGCGCTTTTGGTTTTGGCTTTTTTGCGCAGCTTTCAAATCGTTGATACTGGCAAACCGATGCTGCCAGCGACGAGTCATGAAAATATAAAGTCCATACCACAGCAAGTTCAGCGCATAGATCCACATCGCTGCAAAATGCCAGTGCCGTCCACCTGCCAGCCAACCTCCCAATACCAGAAAAGCGGGAAATTGCCATCCCTCACGTCCGCCAAACACCGGATTAGCGTTGTAGATTTGCAGCCCGCTGGTGATCATCACCAGCAGGCTGATAATGTTAATCCAGTGAAAGACCTTTGCCAGAAACGCTTGGCTGGGTAATGATCTCACTTTTCGTCCGGAGGGAGTTGATGAATTCATATCATGTTCAGTTAATCACTTTGTATATAGTCTGTTGCTAATTGAAAAGGCAGCTAAGAGCCCCTACTTCTTTGTGGAAACCCTGACTGCCACTGGATGAACCTGATTAAGAAGTCGGGGGTCTACTCAAAACTCCTAAAGTGGTAAAGTTGGAAAGAGCGGCGCTAGCCAAAGCTGCACCTGGACGTCCCACCCCAGAAGAATGGCAATAGCTGTTGCCATGATCATTACACCACCCACTCGCTGCAATATAGCACTATGGGAGCGGAGGTTGAGTAAGCGGCGGCTGAATGCCCGTCCGCCATAGGCGATTGCCAGCAAGGGCAACGCTGCCCCCACTCCATAGGCAACTAAAAGACCAAAAGCACTAGCAACTTGATGATTGACTGCTGCCAGCACCAGAATTCCTCCCAGCACAGGGCCAGCACAAGGAGTCCACAGTAGTCCGAGTTGAGTCCCTAGCCAGAATTCTCCCAGCAACCCAATTCGTTTAGGTTCTGTTACCCAATTGCCAATAGGAAGGTAACTAAATAATCGGTAGCTCCAGGTTGGGAAGATTGCCAGCAATCCCAAGACTAGGAGGAGGGCGATCGCTCCGTGATGCAAGATGTTTGCTAATCCAGTGAACCAACTTGCACTCACGCCGAGCAAACTCCCAGCCACTGCAAATCCACTGACTAATCCTGTAACTAGTGCCATGGGGCCATATGTATGGGACTGAAGCGATCGCCCTAACAGCACAGGCAAAATTGGTAAGACACAAGGCGAAAGTACGGTGAGGACTCCTCCTAGTACCGCAAGACCTATTGACAGAGTTGATGCACTCATCGATTCTCTCTATCCCAGTAGCTCGCGAATAGTCTGCTCCGTTTTGTCATAGGCTCCTTCGCCAATATGGTCATACCGAAGGAGTCCCTGACGATCTGCTAAGAACAAGTGGGGCCAGTACTCGTTATCGTAAGCTTTCCAAGTCTTGTATTCATTATCAACTGGAACCGGATAGGTAATCTGGTGCTGCTTTAGTGCCCCTTTAATGTTGTTGATATCTCGTTCATGAGCAAACTCTGGCGTATGGATGCCAATCACCTTGAGTCCCTGTGCAGCATATTGCCGATGCCACCGGGTGATATATGGTAGAGTCCGCTGGCAATTAATACAGCCAAAAGTCCAGAACTGCACTAAGACAACGCTGCCTTTGAGATCAGCAATTGAGAGCGGAGTAGAATTCAGCCACTGACTGATGCCCTGAAATTCTGGCAGCGCTTTCCCCGCAGGGGACACAGAGGCACTTTTTGTAGAGCCCGATCCTTGCTTGGCATCAGCAGTAGAAGAACTGTTGGGATTCGCGCTCAACTCAGCAGGATTCGTCTTTCTAGACCCAAACCCTAATGTTGCTGCTGCACCAGCTCCCACAATTCCCAAGCCGAAATAAAGGAGTAATTGACGCCTCTGCCACAAAGGTTTATCCATGAGTTTGTCTCCTAAATATATGAGGAGTAGTAATAATAAGCTTCTTGCAGAAGTTCATCTCAGAAATGATGCAAGAAGCCTGGTTTTGTGGGGGTGATATCTCAGTCTGCCCACGTTTTGACTGGCCAATGGAACTATGGCTTGGTCGTGTCTTTTTTCATAGCATCGCCTTGCTTCATAGCGCCATCTTTCTGCATGGCGTCGCCTGATTTATCAGTT
>CAZZWA010000320.1:0-7209 GCA_964657555.1 uncultured Microcoleus sp. | reverse complement strand
CTTTTGTAAAGAAGGCAGATGGCAGAAGTAATATAACTGAATTACCTCAAGCTCAAAGATTGGTAGAAATCGCCTGAACTGGACAGGTAGGAATACATTGCTCGCAGACAATGCAGCGAGATCGCGTGAAGTTGAGGCGAAATGTCTGCGAATCTAGGGTAAGGGCTTCTGTAGGGCAGATACCAGTACACAAACCGCAATGGACACAAACGTCCTCATCGATCAACAGTTCCCGGCTAGCTAGGGAAACATGAATATCTTGCGATCGCATCCACTCGATGGCAGCTTCTAGCTCGTCAATATCACCGGACAGTTCCACTACCAGCTTACCAATTTGATTTGGGGCAACTTGGGCGCGGATGATATTTGCTGCTACGTTAAAATCCTTGGCTAGTCGGTAAGTGACAGGCATTTGAATAGCCCGTTTCGGAAACGTCAGGGTGACTCGTTTTTTCACAGCAAGGAGGCTTTTGGGAGTTGGGTAGACTATTAAGGTAGCTTATTATCAATCCTAAAAAATATTCAATGGCTGTGAACACACCGGAATCAACTGCAACCCCCAAGCAGCAGTCTGAGTTGAATGGCGGGGCACGAGTGAGAAATTTTTTGATTGCCCTGGTGGCGATCGCTCTCACTATTGCCCTGTCTTTTGGACTGCGCACCGAGACAACTTCGGTCTCTCTCGATACCCAAGCTGAGGCAGCTACACCTCTGGAAGTTGCTCTGAGCAACGGTAAGCCAACACTAATGGAGTTTTATGCCAACTGGTGTACCAGCTGTCAGGCGATGGCTAAAGATCTAGGAGAATTGAAAGAGCAATATTCTGACCAGCTGAACTTTGTCATGCTGAATGTGGATAATACCAAATGGTTGCCAGAGTTGCTGCGCTACCGAGTGGATGGTATTCCTCATTTTGTCTTTTTGGACAAAGCCGGAGCAGCGATATCCCAAACTATTGGTGCACAACCTCGCTCTATTATGGCAGCTAATTTGGATGCTTTGGTTGCGGGCTTAACGCTTCCCCATGCCCAAGCCAGTGGTCAAGTTTCCACCATTAAATCGCCCATTCCACCTAATGGAGCAACTAGCGGCGATCCTCGCAGCCACGGTAGTCAGGTAAAGCTTTAGATTGGTTGCCCGTAGTAGCACTTAGGGACTTCCAAATAAAAAATGTCCCATCGTTGGGGGAGCCAGGGGATCAGAATTTTCTCTCCGTGTTAGATGCAGGAATTGAATAATTTATTTCTTGTAGTTCCCTAAAAAGCTTGCCGCGTTGACTCTAGCGGCTGCAATAATTATGGTCTGCACCCGAAAACAGTAGGAGCACGCATCCAGCGTGCCCCTACTGTTTTGCCCTGTTACTGACTCCAAATCGCGATTAATTTGGGGGTTCTTGGGTGTTAGGAGTTTAAGGAACTCTGACCAATAACTTGACCTTTGAGGGATTTAAACTCTTGATTCAACTCAGCGCGATTAGCCGCACGGAGTAAGTAGCGGTAAACAAACCAACTCGTATAGCCAATTCCCACCAGTTCAAATAGGGGGGCTAGCAGAGGAATGTCATTAATTGCATCAAGTATTGCCAGCGTCACCTTAACGGCTACTATGGCCCCTATAAATAAACCTACAGTGGTCAGGGGGCGCTGGTATGTAGAAAAGAACTGTCCCAGATAATCGGGCAGTTCTGATAAGAAGCCGGAAATTTGATCCCCAATTTGGCGGAACTGGTCTGTGGACTCCTTTGCAGGAGCCAACAATTTGCCAGGAGCGGTCTGGTCAACTCCTTCCATCAGCTTTTGCTTTTCTGCTTCAGCTACAGGATCTGGAGTTTTTATGGTGTCCATATCTTCCATCTCTTTATTTAAGCTAAGACTCTTGATCGTTGAGCCAATACAGATGACTACTAACTCTGATTGAATCACTTTTGCTCATCTTATCAGAGACCCATGGATACGTGATTGAGTCCAGCAGGTTCCTGTTATGACTTTGTGATAACAAACCAAGTTTCTTCTATGTATCCCCCTAAAGCAGGAAGTAAGAGGTCGCTTGTAAAGTTTTATGTATGTTGAAAAACTGGATTTCTATTGTTCGCGTGATTACTAAATATGACTGAGTTTTTCAGAAATTTTACACCATTCCTTAACATTTATGAGGCTCTACCTGCTAATTCTTCCAGGCTGTGCCTAAGAAGCAGAATAGGAAGCAGAGCCTTGATTTGAGAGTGATGTAAAATATGAATTGTTGTTACATAGCAATATAGTTAATTGCTCACTCTAGAATAAATTCTGACTTTTCAGACACCCTTTTACATTGTGGGTGATTCAGAAGTTATACCCCTGACTCGCTTATGGAAGCTAGATCTTGGAATAGAGAGCTTCCGGAGGTTCATTCCTCACAACCCTAGCCTTCTTCGGTAAGGGCGATCGCCGGTATCCTGAATTTGCTACTCAGGAGGAAGTTTAAGTGACCCTAGTACCCTGTTCGCAGTACTCCACGATTTTGGCGTAGTCACCCAAAGCGTAGCAAGCGACTCGCAGACTCCCTAGCGCCTGGTTTGCCACCCTTTGGTCTTGGAGGGTCTGAGCAACAGCTAACCGCTGTTCGTAATACTTAACTGCTTGGGCATAATTGCTCAAAGTGTCGTGGGCAACTCCTAGGTTGCCCAGTGCCTGCTCTTGTGACCGATGATCGCCCATCTTCAGTGCGATCACCAACCGCTGCTCGCCATACTCGATAGCTTTGGCATAATCGCCTAAGGCGTAGCAAGCATTACCCAAATTTCTGAGAATCTGCCCCTCGACGCGATGCTCTTGAAGTGAACGAGCGAGTGCTAACCGTTGCTTGTAGTACTCAATGGCTTGAGCGTAATTTCCTTGAGAGTAATAAGCATTACCCAAATTTCTGAGAATCTGCCCCTCTGCTTTATGGTCGCCAATAGTTCGTGCGACAGTTAAACTCTGCTGCTGGTAATTAATAGCTGTGGTATAGTCGCCCAGAGATTTGTAAGCCAGTCCCAAATTATTCAGTGCTGCGACCTCTGCTGAACGGTTTTGCAGTTCCCGCACAATTATCAAGCTTTGTTTCTCATACTCGATGGCTTTGGCATACGCCCCCACATGACGGTAAGCATTTCCCAGATCGCCCAACGCCTGACCTTCCAAAGCACGGTCTTTGATTTGCCGTGCGATCTCCAAACTTTCTTGAGAGTAATCAATTGCTTTGTTAAAGTCTCCCAGTGCATAGTAACTCAGCCCAATGCCGCTAAGAGATCTTCCCACACCCCGAGAGTCTTGAGGTTCGCTATAGAGGGCAAGTGCCTGTTGAAAAGACTTTAGTGCTACCTCAAATTGGCGGTTTTGGTACTGCTTAACCCCATTATCTAGTAACTGGTTTGCGTCTCTCATACCATGCAGCGATTGTTGAGCTACTGGTTTGCCTTGGCAGTCATTATCTAACGGGTGGAAAACAGTTGTGCGCTCCTCTGGTAAGCTACTGTCTTGCTCACAGTTGTAGAACGGAACTTGACCATTCATAGCTTTTGCCTCTCAATACTTGTAGTCATCCAACTCCACCGCTAGGCGTTTTCTAGGAAGTCTACCTCTAGTGTTCCCGGAGGTACAGCTAAATCTCCCAGCTCGGGACAAATTTTTCAGCAAAGGCATCGGCAGAGCACCTATAATTGCGCAACCCCGTCTGACAGTGGAAGATAATGTGAACTACTATCTGGTTTATTACCCAATTAGGCCGAATGTTACTCAAGCAGCTCAGCTCCAATTTGCACCTTTTAGAGACGCTCTCAGGAGAGCGCCTCTACTTATACAGGTGTCAGGAGCTGTTCGCTGTGTTGTGTAGATACTGAGTCTTTAGCAGCTTCGCTACAGTAGACTTCACAGGAATTATTGGGGCTTTCAATCAGTTTTACCTTGTGCAACTGAGCATCCAGCTCCCGAATAGGCTGTTGCAGAAGGTTACAGATATGAATAGCAATATTCTCAGCCGTGGGCACTACCTTGGCAAAGTAGGGAATGTCTTTGTTGAGGAAAGTGTGGTCGAACGGCTCAATCACAAATTCTTCCAGGACTTTGTGCAAAGCTCCTAAATCCACCATCATGCCAGTGCGAGAGTCCATTTCACCTTTGACTGTGACTTCCAGGTGATAGTTGTGTCCATGACCGTTGGGACGAGCACACTTGCCGTAAATCTCACAGTTTTGGTCGTAGGAGAGTTCAGCGAGAGCAAGCCGGTGAGCAGCGCTAAAGTGGGTAGCAATTGTCAGATAAGTCTCCATACCGTTTCCTTGATAGTCAGCCCAAAGTTTAGGATGTTCAAACAGTTTAATTTTAGAGAGTGGCAGGTAGGGAGCCAGCCGTTGCCAAATGACCTGTGCAATATTTTCTGTTGTCGGTAATGTTTGTTGAAATTCTGGCCAAACGTCATTGAGATAGGAAAAGTCCAACTGGCTAGTCACTTCCTGCTTAATTATCCGTTTGACATCAGACAAGTTCTGCACCATGCCATACTCGTCAAGCTCACCAACTAGGGAGACATATAAAACATAGTTATGTCCGTGTCCGGGTGCTTTGGTGCAAGCGCCAAATCGCTGGATATTCTCGGCCTCGCTCAGTTCTGGCAACCAGTAGCGGTGACTTGCTGAAAACTCAGCCCGACGGTTAATAATGCATTTCATGTAAAGATGTGTGAACTCCTACCTAGGGTTATACCACTTCCCATGCGGGGATGTGAGCAATAGCGTCGCCAAAGTCTCTAGCTTCGTTTCTATCTTCCTCGCTTGTTGGACAAGCGGAGAATCTCTCGTTATCTCCTGATTTCCCAATTTTCTGTAACCTTGTCACCCTGTCCTCTTTTGGTCAAGGTATGGAACTCTGAGCTTCGCATTGCAAACCAGTGGCAATTCTAAAGAGTTCTTGACCAGTATGTAGGTAGTGGTCATCGTAATTAAGGGTAAAAAGCTCCAGCTCGTCAATCCCATCCCCCACTTGATTTAGACAATAGTAGAGGTGAACCGCCGCACTGGCAGCAGCAGCAGGATTGGGCTGGGAACGAAAAGTCCTCTGAGCCTCATTGAGGTAGTGGCGACACTCTGCCAGGTATGCCTGAAATGCTTCCATCAGCTGATCATCAAAGGGATCGGCGGAGAGACTCTCCAGCTGATCTGCTAAAGCATTGAGAATGCGGCAGAGCAAACGGTTAACTGGCCCATAAACTTGCTTAAGCCAACGTTGTAGTTGCTCATCAGCATCTTGTCCAGTTTGCCGTCGGTGTACGCGGTATTGTTTTTGCGCTGCTGCCGTCTGTTGTCGCTGCGTTTGTGTCCCCCAAGGGTGTTGCGAAGCATAAGCGTTTGCTCTTTGATCTCCTTGTTCAGCATCTGACGAAGAAAATCCCTCGTTGGCAAGATGTTGGTGGAACAGATGCTGGTCGTAGGACTGCCGACGATGAGGGTCGCCAAGGACCTCATAGGCGGCATTAATGCGGATGATTGTCTCGTGGTCAGCTGTTTCGAGATTGCTATCTGGATGAAAGAGCTTTACCAGACGCCGATAGGCTTGCTTAATCTCTGCCAGTGTGGCAGTAGGGCTGATATCCAGGGTGATGTAGTGGTTGGAATCTGTCATGGAACCGATAGCTGATAGCTTTTTGTCTTTAGTCGGAAGTCCTTTGTGAGTGAGGAATGACTGCTAACCGCTAAATTATAGAGGCCACCGAGAAAACCTGCCCTGCAACAGTCGGGTGAGATGAACAGCAGGAAAACCTTCTGTTTCTTCATACCATTGAGGGTAGCCAATCTCTACATGCAGCTCAATGGCATAATTTTCTTTACATTCTTTAGCACTCGGTAATGTACCCGCTGGCCAATCTGGGGAGGAGTGTAGGCCAATTTTTGCTGCATGCATTTATCGACGTTATTGTCAAGGGTAAAATGACTAAATTTCTGGAACGAGTATCCCCAAAGATACGCTTAAATGCTGAAAAAAGTCAAAGAAAAGTCAGCTATTTTGCTGATTTCCTTTCAGAACAACTAACAGAAGATCTTTGTAATAGGTGCACAAGGGTGCAATTTGTTAGTTAGACACCATAGCCTCTAAGAAATATGGAGATTTAGTCGCTTGGTACCTCTAGGTGAAAGCAACTTCTCTTTATGCTCTTGAAAGGCAGAATACTTCAAGTAGCTACTCGCCGGGATGCAGCAAGTGGGCTTAACTATCGTCAGAAGCTCCACGACGCTGGTTAAGACTGTCTATATGCTGATAGACCCACGGTGGTTTGAGTTGTGGTGAATAAGTAGCAACACTTAGAAACTTTGATGCTAAATTTGCGACCCCCCCTTTACCCCTCTTAATCGCCTACAATTTGCGCGAGCAAGCGAAAGACGGTGCTGGGAAAGCTTGCTTATCAAGATATAGAGGCAAAATCTTGCTTTTGTCTACATCAGCTTTTTTCCCGGATGAAATACCTAAAAGTCAGTATGAGTTAATGTCAACTCTGATACGGACGTTTGTATGCGCGCCTACGCTTCTGTTTTTTTGTGGAGCTTGGTATTCGTTGGCACGGTAATTAAGTTCCGAGGAATTGAGCTATGCTTAGCTAGACCTGGAGCCTTGGTTTCTGTCCGACCACTGGCATTGTTTGAAAATGGGGGTGAAAGCAATACTGATATCAATCCCCATCGCGGTAGCGGGCGGTGATGTTTAACTTACATTCCCTCGTTTAACTGTCATACACTGATATTTTTGATGAGCAAGATGTCCTGATTCTGGTTTGTTGGGAGAAGTGGAAAGCAAAGCGCTAATGCACTCTCAACCGAGCTAATTAATGGTCATAGAGCTAAAGAAGCGGTAAAAGCCACCTATGTCACCATTTATTTATTTAAGCCAGAAAATCTTCTACTGAAGGCGATGGGGAGACTACACCCCCTCATGGGTGTGGGGATATAGTCTCCGCCGCCTTGTTAATTGTTCATTGCAATGAACCATGAACACTCTCTCCCCAGCCATCAGGGGATGGGGATAGGGTTTCATTGCAAGCTAATGAATTGGATTGAGAGCAAAATATTCTCTCTTAAAAATCATGCTGATGCTAATATTGCAATCCTAAATGAGATGAGCTTCACCTCTGGCTTGTCCCCGCAAGTTTTCCCTTGTCCCTCTTGTTGGTAATCAAATAGGACTGCTATATTGCTCTTTCTTG
>CAZZWA010000319.1:0-7221 GCA_964657555.1 uncultured Microcoleus sp. | reverse complement strand
TACTCATGACCAGGAATCAGAGCTGGCAGACATGCTAGCCAGCCATGAGGAAGAGCCTGAGTTCCCAGAGCTATCAGACAACGGTGATTTGGAAAATTTCCAAGCAGATTCCCTACTTGATGATGTCTGGCAAGACATGAACCAGAGTCTTGGAGAAGAACATCAGTACTAATTTAGTGACTTCGACTGTTAAAGCCAGCAACTTCCGTCAGACATTATAGAGGTCTACCTCTTTGAGCCGGTGAGTTATCTACTACCTACTACTAGTCCCAACAACTATTAGCAAAAAGCGACAGACTTTGTAGGAAGTCATTAACAATCTAGCTGATTGGGAATACCTTCACAGCCGCCAGGAATTGTGGATCTGGTTTTTTCACCTCCCCAAGCACAGCAATAATAGCGCTGTTCTTCGGAGAGTCCTTGGACACCTGTGAGATCGGCGTCTTCAACGACAGCACCAGTGTAAGCCCCCGTGCGGTAGTCTGGGTAAGGAGGTTGAGTGTGAGCGCGAGGGCTGGCAGTTTTCAATGAACCATAGAATAGACGGGCGGCTTTGAGGTCAGCTCCCACAAGATTGACTTGGTATAAGATCGTGCGACAGAGGTTAGCCTTGACCAAATCGCAATTGCTGAGATTGGTACCAACAAGATTGGCTTCGCTTAAGTCTGTGCGGCGCAGATCTGTACAAGATAAATCTGCCTTGGCCAGCATGACCCCTAAGTCGATCACCCGCACACCGCAGACGCGATCTTCTGCATAGCCCCCTGTTCCGTCAAAAATGGCTCTCCCTAACCGGCGATCGCGCTCTAGGGGAGTCAGTAACTTAGCGTTGGACAAGAAGCGGAGAATTTTGGCTTTCCCGCTGGCATCCACACTGCCGAGAATAGCCGCGGTGCGTCCTTCTGCTAATAACCGCTCCTGGGGCCAGTCTTCTAGCAGTCCCTCATCATCTAATACCAGGTCAGAAATGCCCTGAAAATAAGTATCAATTGTTTGCTGCTGGGTAATCAGATTTTGCTTTTCGGTGAGAATGTTTTGCTGAATTGTCAAGTCTCTGGAAATAACATACTGCCGCCACGCCACAAAAACGGCGAGGATGGCAATAAAAATTTGGCCCACGGCTCCCGTCCATTCGGCCAAGGTGCCGATCGCTTCCCATTTCAGTGAGTTAAACCAACGGGCAAGAAGTTGGTTGGCACCAGCAAACTTCAGCAAACCGAGCAGCGCAGCTATCAGTCCCAGGACTGCTATCAGGGTTGAGCGCAACCTGGGCGACACCATCTCATCTAGCAATGGTTCCAGAGCCGTCCAAAGCAGTCGCAGCGACACCACTCCGGCAACAATCACTCCCGACATGCCAATCCAGATATTATTGATGGCTAACCCCACAACAATGAAGGCGATCGCTATTAGAGTCACCAACAATACCTGCTCTTTAGGAGGATTTTGTTGATCCAGTAGCAGCGATCGCGGCATAGTAGCCAGGTTTTGCTCATTTTGACGTACTGCTGGTGACCAAGATGGCATCTGCTTAGGAGTGTTGGCAAGGGGTTTATTCCCATTGTCACTATCTTGATTGTCTGTTGGAGTAGACTGGGGAGAATTAGGCTGATTAGTCATTGTGTTTATGCCGCAGGCAGGCTGAGATAGTCCCTTCCTTTTTACCTATAAAATTTGGCTCTCTGGTACTTATGAGGATAAACTGAGATTATCATTTCCAGAATCTTTGCATAGCAAAGATTCTGGAATTACATTTTCGAGTAAGCTATTAGAAATCATGGGTTTTTCCCCTAACGATACAGTAGAACCTATTGCGCCATATTAAATGATTGCTTAGTCTAAGATATTGTTAACAAATGAAAAAACTCTTAGTTACAGGTGCTAGTGGTTTTTTGGGATGGAACCT
Organism: uncultured Microcoleus sp.; assembly: GCA_964657555.1. Taxonomy (GTDB): domain Bacteria; phylum Cyanobacteriota; class Cyanobacteriia; order Cyanobacteriales; family FACHB-T130; genus CAZZWA01. The sequence goes on along the minus strand of CAZZWA010000319.1, from coordinate 5,315 downwards.
CTGCCAGCTAGCAAAACAAGAATGGTGCGTGTACGGTACCTACTTCTCTCATTCTTTAGAGATTCCAGGCGTAAACTTGCTGAAGGTTGACTTAACTGATTTTCAGGAAATTAAGTTCATCTTTCAGAAAATTCAGCCAGCAGCAGTGATTCATACTGCGGCTCAATCAAGTCCCAATTTTTGTCAAAGCTACCCAGATGAGTCACACTCCATTAATGTGACAGCCTCTTGCAACATCGCCGGACTCTGCGCTGATGATGCTATCCCATGCGCTTTTACTTCAACCGACCTAGTTTTTAATGGTTTAAATCCTCCTTATAAAGAAACAGATCCCGTAAGTCCTGTAAACCTTTACGGCGAGCAAAAAGTCATGGCTGAGGAGGGTATGTTAGAGCATTATCCAATGACTGCAATTTGCCGGATGCCTTTAATGTTTGGTATGGCAGTACCCCCAGCAGCAAGTTTTATTCAACCGTTCATCCAAACGCTGCGAGAATCCAAAGAGCTAAATTTGTTCACAGATGAGTTTCGCACCCCTGTAAGCGGCAAAACTGCTGGTCAGGGGCTGTTATTAGCAATAGAAAAAGTTCAGGGGCGCATTCACCTGGGAGGGAAAGAACGAGTGTCGCGCTATGATTTTTGTCGCTTATTAGTAGAGATGCTGCAACTTCCCGCAGCAGGTTTAAAAGCATGCCGACAACAAGATGTGAAAATGGCAGCACCAAGACCACCTGATGTTTCTTTGGATAGTTCAATGGCTTTTAGCTTAGGGTATGCGCCGCCCTCCTTGAAGGAAGAATTGAAGGCGTTGCAGGGTGTGGTTTGAGATTTTATCGCCTTGACTTTTAAGACGATATCTACAGCATCAATCACACCGCAAAATCTTGATAGCTCAAGGAGTTGTCGCCCCTTGAGGAGAGTTTATTTGGTTCTGCTCAAAAATTACTTGATGGTTTGGTGCGCCAAGATGTGCAAATGATTGATTGAGGAGGAGCAACAGGATATCTTAACAATCCATAGAGGCGGGAAGACGATCGCATGCCCACATTTTCCTTTCACCCAAAAGCGATCGCCACTCGTAGTCCCAACTCTAGTCGGAGGGGCGAGCTTTTCGCCAGACTTGCCAACTCGTGTAACCCAGCAGCAAAGTTGCACCCGAGGCGTAAGTCAAACCACTGGGGATGCCAGCAAAAGCCATTGCCAAACTGCCCACCCAGAGAGTCAAAGCATAAATAAACAAAACTATCAAGCGGTGAGATAAACCCGCTTGCATCAATCGGTGATGCAGATGGCGTTTATCGGCAGACCAAGGTGCCCTACCCAGACGCAGCCGTGCCACAATCACTGTTGATGCGTCTAAAATTGGCACAGCTAGAATGAGGTAAGGCAGCAGGACAGAAGTGACAGCTGTGGCTTTTACCAAACCAATTACTCCTACGCCAGCTAGGGTAAAGCCCATAAAATAGGCTCCCCCATCCCCCATAAAGATTTGAGCGGGGTTGAAATTGTATCGCAGAAATCCCAGCGCCCCACCAGCCAAAGCAGCCGCAATCAGTCCTGCTGCTGGTTGGTTCATGAACAGGGTGACAATCAACATAACTACAGCGGCAATGCCAGAAACACCAGCTGCTAAACCATCTAAACCATCAATCCAGTTAATCGCGTTTGCCATTCCTACTAACCATATGACTGTGATTGGACAGCTGATCCAGTTTGGAAAAGTTACCAGTTCATGAAAGGGAACAGTGAGGAAGTCAATTTTCACGCCGACGTGCCAAGCCCAACAGGCAATGAGCACTTGCGCAAACAGCCGCGTGAAAGGAGAAAGTGTGAATAAATCGTCTGCTAAGCCTACAAGGAAGAAGGCAAGACCACCCACAGTGACACCCCAAATCTCTAACTCTTTGTTTGGAGGCAGAGTACCAAATCCCCCTGAACCCCAAACAATTAGCAAGGCCATTATGGTGCCTACAAATATAGAGACACCTCCCAGTCGCACCATAGGGCGCTGATGGACTTTGCGTTCATTGGGTAAATCAACTAATCCGCTTTGATGGCCAAATTTATTGACGACGGGTGTCATCCACAGGACAACAAAGGCGGAAACGAGAAAAGCAACCAGATGATACAGCTGGTGGGGCATCTGAAATTAATTGAGTGGGAGACAATCAAAAGGGTCAGCCAGAGTCTACTACAAATGCCACGCCTTGGCTGATCCTACGTACTATGTGTACTAGGATTTGGGTGACAGGAGGTAAAAGGCATTCAGGCAAGAACTTGATTGATGCATTTTTACTTTTTACTTTTCCCTTGCTTAGTCGGGTAAACCGGAACTCCATAACTGATCTTCGAGCCAATGTAGCATCCTACAATATTCTGGGTAAAGCTTCTTGTCGCGCCAACTATAAATCAAACTAATGAATCAAGTCAAATACCTGGTCATGCCGCGATTCCCTATTGCCTACATGTTTTGGTTGGACATAGACAAAGGGCATAACCTCTAAGGATATTCATGTCTGAAGTCTTGTATCCAGTCTCAATATGCGCTTGGATGCTCATTATAGTCATGCAACTTCAACCACGATTTCTCTGGAAAGTTAAGCAACGAGAGGAATGGCCGACGGTATGTATAACCTTCACTAATAGTGCTAATATCTAAAGTGTCATTACCCTGGCTGGCAAAATTATATTCCTTATACAAGGGCACATCTCTCCGCTTGCATCCATTAATCAGGAGCAAACATTAGATTTGCCAAAATTGTCTATAGCCGTTTTACCAAGACATATTATCTGATGATTGCACTTGAGGCAGAATTTCCAGATATAAACCGCGAATATGATATCAAAAGCGTTATCAGGGTTGACGTAGGATGGCGATACTTGGCAATGAGAGATACGCACAATGGGTCTAACGTTCTGCTCAGGCAAAGCAATGATTCATCAGGCAGCTTGCTATGCACGAGTGAGGAATTGCCTAAACACGAAGGTAAGCCGCTCAGCAAACAGGAGCCTGCTTGCTTGAGCCGACGACAGGTTAGCGCAGGGTGATTGACGTACAGCTACTCGAAGCGATCACATGGTTCCAACTTTGGTATCTTCAATTGGATAATTTTGAAATGGAGACTTAAATAGAATCCATCTGATTAACCCAGCTCTTGAGGCACAAATACTCGTTCGCGTATGTCAATTATCATAACGCTAGCAACCCGTTGAAGATACTTTTGACTATAGTCCTTTGTTAACCCTCCCTAAGCTTTTAGAATGAATGTTTCTGTGAGCGTAATGCCATCAAATAGTCCTCCTACCCAGTCAACGCCGTTGATTTTGGAGAGTCTGCCTGACCCACCTCTTTCAAGTATTGGGTGTCCCCGTCAAACTCGACTGCAAATTGACCTGATTCTACTAGCAATAGAAGCCTTGGAACTGGGAGGTTCGGAAGCAATGTTGGCAAGCGCCCATGAACTAGAACTCCAAGGAATTGTCAAAAATCGCGTCACCTTATGGCGTTTGCGCAGTACTAACCCTCTGCGACGCTCTCATACGCGACGGCCCCTGCGCTTGGTGGAGGCAAAGGCATTGGTGGCGATCGCCTGCCATCTATCACGCCGGTTGACTGTGACGATCCGACAGTTACTGCTGGCCAATCAACAACTTAGTGAAAAGGATCTGCCTCCAGAACACAATTTTCGCCTGTCTGAATACCTGGAACGTTTCCGCGCTCACTTCCGCAGCCGGATGAATCCGAGACGAGCAATTGTTTCTGTCTACAGTTCTGATGAGAAGTTGAACAAGCTGGCCATTGAGCTGTTGGGTAAACTGCTATTTTGTACGGGAACGTCGGGAATGCAAAGGTTTTGGATCAGTCTGTTTGATGGAGAAGTGTAATGGATATTCGACGTCAGTACAGTCTTCCCAACTGCACGCTAGTTCTAGAGGGTTATAGTGACACCACAGGGTCTGTTACAGGCGGAGCGAACCCTCCTCAAATGGACACCCGACCCTTGATGTCTATCCTGGTAAATGCAGAATGCCACTTTACAGGTCATCTAAAGCCCTTAATTGGGGGACGTGACTTTTTTGAAAGCTTGGTAACGGCAGCTAGTGGCTATGCTCAAGAATTTTTGAGTGGAGTGCCCCACCCGGAAAATCGTCTCCATAATCCTGGTGGGGTGCATTTACACAAAGCTGAGAACCAGAATTTGCACAGAGTAATTGTGCAACCAATAACTTCTTCCCAAGAGCAAGATCATCATACATTTAAAGCCTTAAGCCCCGAAGGTGTTTTTATTGATTTGACGACTGTACAGCTGTTTGATTTAGTGGAGGCGGTAGACCAGTTCCTCGCTGACACTCGTACGCTGCCAGACTTAGTACTACAATTGACACCAGCTTCTAAACGGGATGCTGCATCTAGTGAACCACTAGTCAAGCGAGCCACGCCAGCAGCTGTGGGGGTAACCAGTTTGGCGTTAGCGGCGATCGCGTTTTCTTTTGTTCCCGTTCCCAAGGTGCAGCAATCTAAAGATCAGGTACCCAAATCCCAAGCTAGTGCAACAGAGACACCTAGTAGTCCTACAGACTCTACTCAGCCTACTCCTAGCACTACACCATCGGCTCAGTCTACGCCCAGCGCCACACCATCAACACTTGCAGCTTCAGACTTAAAAGCTCTTCTGGCCTCAGCACCAGAAATCACTGACCCTACTCAACTCGGATTTTTGCAACGAAGGGTTTATACAAAAATCAATCAAGCATGGGTTGACCGCCGCCGGGAAAGTGATAATTTACTCTATCTTGTAGGTGTGAGCCAAGACGGAGCAATTTTAGGTTATCAGCCGATTAACCAAGCTGCTGACAGCAACGCTAAGTCTACGCCGCTACCAACCTTGGCCTACATCCCAACGGCTGGAAATGCCTCTAATCAGGAGCCTATCGCTCAGTTCAAGGTGGTGTTTACCAATCGAGGCATTTTGCAAGTTAGTCCCTGGAACGGTTTATCAGGCAAACCCAGCTTAGGGCCAGAAATTAGAGACCGTAACCAGATGAAGGATTTGCAGCAGCAGCTATCCGAACAACTCAAGAAAAATTGGACAGGAACTTCCAGTACTAAGCAGAATTTGAGCTACCGCATTGCTGTGAACAAGGACGGTGTTATTGCTGATTACGAGCCCAAAAATCAAGCTGCCTTTGACTATGAAAAGGAAACGCCCCTGCCTAACTTGCTCAGCAAGCCCAGTAAATCAGCCGCAACCATTGGCCAAGAGCCTCTGGCCCAATTCCAGGTCGTATTGAAGCCTAGTGGGGCGCTGGAAGTT
>CAZZWA010000318.1:5628-7230 GCA_964657555.1 uncultured Microcoleus sp. | reverse complement strand
TGAAACCGATATGGTAGTACATGGAGCAAGCCGCATGGCGGATCTAGACGACTTGAATCTAGATAAGGCAGGGGTTGAGCGTGAAAAGAAAGGAGTTTCAGTTAATGAATATCTCCAAAGTGTCTCAAATCCTGCAGTCTATGCTGCTGGTGACTGTGCAGCTAGCGGAGGGCCACAGCTCACGCCTGTAGCTAATATGGAGGCAGAAGTAGTAGCAAGTAATCTGTTAGAGGGCAATCATCTCAAGCCGGACTTTACTGAAGTGCCGAGTGTTGTTTTCACTATACCCCGTCTAGCTTTTGTGGGACTGCTAGAAGAAGAAGCAAGAGAAAAAGGCTTGAAGTTTAGAACCAATCACCAAAACACCTCAGATTGGCATTCCTCCAGCCAGGTGAATATGAAATATTCCAGCTTCAAGGTGCTAGTTGAAGAGGAAAGCAACCGAATTTTGGGAGCGCACCTATTAGGCCCTGATGCTCAAGAGGTGATTAATGTTTTTGCGACGGCTATCCGCGCTGGATTTACTGCTGACAATCTCAAAAAGATGATATTTGCTTATCCTAGTGGTGCATCTGATATTAGCCAGATGGTGTAGCTTGTCATTAGGTATTAGCCTTTTTTACTTATCTGAGATTGCACTTGAAGCAGCCGGATAACTACCTTGATAGTCCAGAAATCTCTATGTTTTAGGAAAGAAACGATTCCTTTAGAATCAAGCCCCTGTGCTTTTTGAAAGTCGATCACAGATGCTTCAGTTTTTGGGCCAAATATGTCGTCAATCTTTCCCGAGTAAAATCCTAGACTTGATAGCATATTTTGTAATTCCAGAATTCTTGGTGGCTCAGTAGGAGCTTGGTTCAATATCATTTTCCTGCCTCAGATTACAGTCTATTTGACAAACAGAGATACACGCAAGTCCTGCCTGAAAAATGGGATTTTAGAAAATTATAGCAAATTCACTTTTCATGTTCGTGTGCATACTATTATGCTCATGAGTAGTAGGTAGTAGAGAAGAAGAATAAGCCCGCATCCACCACCTACGACCATTTCTCACGCTTCCGATCTAAGCAGCAACGATATCAATAGACTATTGCTGCTGGTGCTGGGAACTCCTTTGTGCTCGCATCTGTTGCAGTTGTGCTTGCTGCTCTGGCCTCAGAACGTTAAACTTTGCCTGTCGCGCCTGCTTCTTAAATTGGTGAATTCGATTTTTTTGATCCTGATTCAGCGTCGGAGTAATCGAATGTAGAGCTTGCCAAAACTTCTGCCCACCGCTAATAGCATTGCTCAGCTGATTAAGTTGGTCGGGGTTAAGAATACCTTTGATCTGCTGTTCCTCTCGCTGCCTAATTGTGTGCATTTGATTTTTCTGCTCCTCACTGAGATTAAGCCGATTAGAGCCTTCTGCCACTTTATACTGGTTTGCTCCAGCAGCCAGAGGAACAGCATGACTCGGAGCAATACAACCAGCAGTGAAAGATAAAGCAAGTGCCGCAACTAGAACTGAAGAAAATCTAGAATTCATGGAAGTTGGTTGGATTAGACTGAACTTGTCATGTTAGACGAGCGATCAGCTAAAAAGGTTCAAATGAGTACTCCAAA
>CAZZWA010000318.1:0-5528 GCA_964657555.1 uncultured Microcoleus sp. | reverse complement strand
AACTTGTCATGTTAGACGAGCGATCAGCTAAAAAGGTTCAAATGAGTACTCCAAACACAGAACTATTGGAATCCGGCTCCCGCAAGGAGCATAGTGTTGGGTGTTCGTAAATCCAATAAGATTGATATAGTAGGACTTCCTGTTTTGCAAAATGCACATTGAACCACTTTCTTATCAGACGCTTGATGCAGCAATCAAGCTAGTCAATCAGGTTTTTCCCTACCAGATCTATCAGATTTTTCCTCTGCGTGCTCTGTGGGAAAAAGCCCATTTCTCATTCCCCTTGAGCCTGAGGAAAAATAGTATAGTTACTAAAATAATTTTTTCTCTAGTTGGTGTCGCCGAAGTCCGTTACTGGCTTGCTGTTGATGAGGTTTCCAGCAAAGTTATAGGAACCACAGGATTATATAGCTTTAAAAAAGATAAAAATGAAGTAGACTGGCTCGATTGGACTTGTGTAGCTCCTGAGTTTCGCAGTCAAGGAATTGGTGGAAAACTAGTAGATTTTGCCATTGAAAAGGCAAGAGCAGAAGGTAAGAAATTTTTACGACTGTACACATCAAATTATCCCAATCAAGCTACAGCGCAGATTCTTTATACAAAGCGTGGATTTCGGATGACTGGTGAAGACAAGATAAAGGGAACTGAATTCAAAATTTTATACCTGGAACTTGAGTTACATGGCACAAATAAAGATAAGTAGAAATGCTTAATTAGAAAAATCCTGTTGTAGGTAACTTTGCTGAACGGCTAGGGTCAACGGCAATTTCTCCTAAGTATTAGGGCTTTCTCTTCCAAGATGAGGATTTACTATTCTCTAGTATAAGAGTATTATATAAAAAATAGGTTTACACTCTCTACTTACTTTCAATGAATAGTATTGGGGTAGACGGCAACTCCCCCTAAATATTACGGCTCTCCTCACTGCTAAAGCTGTGTATGTAGAGATAAATTATCAATATCAATCAAGTAAACAAAAGTTTATGCATGGGTCAAGGTTTTTTACCCCATAGCTTAAACAGCTCGGTAGAGGAAACCCGCTATGTTTGAACACTTCACAGATAAATCCGTAAAGGCAATCATGCTTTCTCAAGAGGAAGCACGTCGCCTAGGACATAACTTCGTCGGGACCGAGCAGATCCTTCTAGGGTTGATTGCAGAAGGCACGGGAGTGGCAGCGAAGGTACTAATAGACTTAGGCGTCACCCTGCAAGACACAAGGAAACAGGTAGAAAAGGTTATTGGTCGGGGGACTGGCTATGTTCCAGCAGAAATTCCCTTCACCCCCAAAGTTAAGCGTGTTTTTGAGCAATCCTTTGAAGAAGCTCGTCAATTAGGACATAATTACATCGGACCAGAACACCTATTGCTAGGACTGATCCAGGAAGGGGAAGGTGTCGCGGCAAAAGTGCTGGAAAATATGGGCATTGACCTTCATCTGGTCCGGACGCAAGTGATTCGGGTGTTAGGAGAAGTCACACCTGTACCTGCTGGTGGCAGTGGGCGATCTTCTGCTAAATCCTCCACCAAGACAGCAACATTGGACGAGTTTAGCACCAACCTGACTAAGCTGGCTTCACTTGGTAAGCTCGATCCAGTTGTCGGTCGCGAGCAGGAAATTGAACGTGCTATCCAGATTTTGGGTCGCCGCACCAAGAATAACCCAGTCTTGATTGGGGAACCAGGAGTTGGCAAAACTGCGATCGCGGAAGGACTAGCTCAGCGGATTGCCAACCAAGACATCCCCGACATGCTGGAAGACAAGCAGGTTGTCAGCCTGGATATGGGATTACTGTTAGCAGGCACTCGCTTCCGTGGCGACTTTGAAGAACGGATCAAAGCGATTGTAGATGAGATTCGCGCTGCCGGTAACATCATCCTGGTGATTGACGAACTCCATACTCTGGTTGGTGCGGGGGCAGTTCAAGGCAGCATGGATGCCGCTAACATGCTAAAACCTGCACTGGCAAGAGGCGAGTTGCAGTGCATGGGTATGACAACTCTGGATGAATATCGCCAGTATATTGAGCGAGATGCAGCTTTAGAGCGTCGCTTCCAACCGATCACTGTAGGCGAACCCTCGGTGCAAGAAACTATCGAGATCCTATATGGACTGCGCGATCGCTACGAACAGCACCACAAAGTGAAAATCTCTGATGCTGCGCTCGTTGCAGCAGCCAAGCTCTCCGACCGCTACATCTCCGACCGCTATATGCCTGATAAGGCAATCGATCTGATTGATGAAGCTGGTTCTCGCGTTCGCCTGAGAAACACTCACTCGTCTGCGGCTAAGGAACTGAAACAGGAACTGCGTCAAGTTACCAAAGCTAAAGAGGACGCAGTCAAGGCGCAGGATTTTGACCAAGCTGGCCAGTTGCGCGATCGCGAGTTAGAGTTGGAAGCTCAGGTGAAAGCAGCGCAAGAGGGCTCATCTGAGACAGGCAATCTTCCGCAACCAGTTGTTGACGAGGAAGACATTGCCCAAATCGTAGCTTCTTGGACTGGAGTGCCAGTGAACAAGCTGACCGAATCTGAGTCAGAGTTGCTGCTGCACATGGAAGAAACTTTACACCAGCGCCTCGTCGGTCAAGACGAAGCCGTCACGGCAGTCTCGAAAGCGATTCGTCGGTCCCGAGTTGGGTTAAGCAATCCCAATCGACCGATTGCTAGCTTGATCTTCTCAGGCCCGACTGGTGTTGGTAAAACTGAACTGGCGAAGGCGTTGGCTGCTTACTTCTTCGGCTCAGAAGAAGCCATGATTCGTCTGGATATGTCCGAGTTTATGGAACCTCACACTGTCTCTAAGTTAGTTGGTTCGCCTCCCGGTTATGTAGGCTTTGACGAAGGTGGCCAACTTACAGAAGCGGTGCGCCGCAAACCATATTCAGTGTTGCTGTTCGACGAAATTGAGAAAGCTCACCCTGATGTGTTCAATGCCCTGTTACAACTCTTGGATGACGGTCGTCTAACCGATGCCAAAGGTCGTACAGTAGACTTCAAGAACACGTTGGTAATCATGACTTCCAACATCGGTTCTAGGGTGATTGAGAAGGGCGGTGGTGGTCTTGGGTTTGACCTCTCCTTTGAGAATCAAGGTGAGGCTCAGTACAACCGCGTTCGCTCTTTGGTAAACGAGGAATTAAAAGCTTACTTCCGCCCTGAGTTCCTCAACCGCCTGGACGACATCATCGTCTTCCGTCAACTGGCGAAGAACGAGATTGAGCAAATCGCTGACCTGATGGTGCGCGAAGTTGGTTTACGCTTAACCGAGCAGGGTATTACCTTGTCAGTTACAGAACGGTTTAAAGATCTTGTGGTGCAACAGGGGTATAGTCCTAGCTATGGTGCGCGATCGCTACGGCGGACGATTATGCGACTCCTAGAAGACAGCCTTGCTGAGGCCATGCTGTCTGGTCAGATCAATAATGGAGACACTGCCCTTGTTGATGTTGATGATCACGGTGAAGTTCGGGTAGTCAAGTCTGAGCAACGAGAGTTACAGCTTTCTATAGCTTAGTGGCATGTATACACTTTAAATGCTTGACTTCGGCTAAGATTTAGCACATTCAACCCCTGGCATTGCTGCCAGGGAATTTTTTTATTAAGTTCAATAAATTCGTCATCGCGAATTTGCCAGGTTTCTTGACCAATCTCGGCAGCCCAATTTCGACCGCTCAACATCAAGGCTTTTATGATGGTGGAAACAACTTTTGCCAAATAACCCTTATTATAAGCTCAATACATTTACCTAGTGCGGAAAGTAAAGACGTGAAATTCCACGTCTTTATAGCTGTAAAAATTTCTGAAATTACACTACAGCTGATGATGCCTTCACTATTTTTACCTCTAGACAAGCTGCTGCGGACGACCTTATTCAAAATCGGGGATGATTTGGTAACCCCACTCTGGCTTTTACAGCTGGGAATGGCGTTTTTAATTGTGCTTGTTTTTTCCAGGTTGCTCAAAATGCTGCTTAAGGAACGTATCCTGGCTAGGCTGGGGATCGATCAAGGCAACCGGGAAGCCATCGCCATTCTCAGCAGTTATAGTTTGGGAGGACTGGGATTTGTTCTCGTTTTGCAAATTTATGGTTTTAACTTAGCGTCTTTGGCGGTTGTGATAGGTAGCCTGGGGATTGGCGTGGGGTTTGGACTACAGGAGATGACCAAAAACCTAGCCAGTGGTTTAGTCCTCCTCGTAGAAGGCAAGCTCAGGGTGGGCGACTACATTGAGTTTGACGGTCTCTCCGGCTATATTAAAGAAATTTCGATGCGGTCTACGCTCATCTACACTTTTGATGGCTCAGATGTCGTCGTTCCCAATAGCAGCTTGACATCAAAGCAAGTGATCAATTGGAGTTATCAAAATTTCACAGGCCGGATTCGTCTCCCAATTGGTGTTGCCTATGAGAGTGACCCCATCCTGGTAACAGAAACGCTGTTAAATGCTGCCTACATAGAACCAGCCGTTCTGCACAACCCACCCCCAAAGGTTATTTTTATCGGCTTTGGCGATAGCTCACTAAACTTTGAACTGTGGGTTTGGGTAAGCCAAATTGATGAAGGTATTTCTGTGAAAAGTTCGTTGAACTTTATCATCTACTACAATTTCCGCCAAATGGAGATTTCAATGCCATTTCCCCAGCGAGATCTATGGCTGCGGAATCCAGAGACATTGAGGCTTAGACAAAAAAAACAGGTAGAGGATTTAGCTACTCCCGACTTATCGCCGCCACTATCTCAAAAGTCCAAATACCTGTCGTTGCGGGATTTATTCAGGAGTACAACCTACTTTCGCAGCTGCTCAGATTTACATCTGCGGAAATTAATTGAACTTGGTTATCGCAAAAGTTTAGCCGCCTCTGAAACAGTATTCCATAAAGGAGAACAGGCCACTGCGTTTTATATTATCCTTCGTGGCTCTGTGGAAACAATTGTCGTTGAGCTAGATAAGCAGATTAAAACCCACGGCGTTGGAGAGATTTTTGGAGAAGTTGCGCTAATGCTAGGAATAGCCTACGCTACATCGGCTCGGACCATGGAAGAAACTATTCTATTTGTAATTGATAAAAGTAACCTTGAAAAGCTGCTCAAATTACGTCCCGATATGGCTGATTTAATTGCTCAGGAATTTGCCAAGGATCAAGAAATCTATTTCCAGGTGCGAAAGGAATTAGAAGAATTAGGATTGCTGGAAATGCCAGAAAATCACAATCATGCTTTGGTATGGATACAGGAACGGTTTAAACAACTGTTTCATCTCTAGATGCTTCCGCTTCCCATACCTGAAACAAACTCGCTGTGCACCATTGACCGACTGCATCGGCAGGCAGAACAATCGGAGCAATACTGGTTAAATAGTGTTATACATATTTACTTATCTTAATAATTATTGATAGCATCAAAATGTTTACAGTGCTTTTCATCTAAGTGAAGTACACTATCCCACCCGCCCTATCGGGCAACCTCCCCTTAGTAAGGGGAGGGTTGGGGAGGGGTGTACTCCATGAACTTGCAATCTGCTGTAAA
>CAZZWA010000317.1:0-7249 GCA_964657555.1 uncultured Microcoleus sp. | reverse complement strand
CCCATCAGCAAAGTCTCGTTGTAGTACTAGTAGTCCGCCAAGGCAACTTTGAGGAGTAGCGAGATGGGGTAATGGGTTTTACTCACAAACTTTACCAATTACAAATTCCGATGTCAATCCTCAATCGCCTGTATTACTTTCTCCACCGATAAACCCAATGCTCCGACAATCTCCTCTGCACTAATTCCTAAAGAGAATAGCTGAGCGATCGCGTTCTATTGCTTCTGCTCAGCTCATGGTCGCTCTTGCTCAAAATTATATTCTTAAATATTTTATTAAGATCCCAGCTCAGTCATAGACGACTCCCTAGTGTGGTTTTGACCTCCCAACACAGCATCGTTGGCTCTAGGTTGACGCTCTTTCCCTCCTAAAAACTCCCACGCTTTCTCTAGCTCTTTTCTTTCAAGTTCTAGCTTTTGGCGCTGTTGCTCAATCTCCTGAAGTTGATGTTCTAGCCGAGCTGCTATCTCTGCTTCACGGCGATTTAATTCCTCTGTTTGATAGGTTAGAGACTGTTTCAACAGTTCTAGTTGTGCTTCCCTGCTATTAGGATTTTGCAGTTGACGAGAGAAATTAAGCAGAGTGTTGACCAGGGTGGGAGTTGCTTCCTGAATCCGTTGTACTTGTTTATATCTATTCAAATCTACAAATACTAACACACCTGCGTTAAGGTGATTAGCTTCGATTGCCGGAATAACGACTTTAACAGGTAAAGCGCTCCAGCTTTGATTGGCTTTTCTTTTAGCCAGTAGCTTTAACTCAGTCTGACCAAGACCAAAAAGTTTAGTTTGTTTTTGTACTTCTGCTAGGTACCGCATGCTGCTCTTCTTCGTAGCACTACAGTTGTCAATCTTGGCTTGGCCATTTGAAGAACTTCTCTTTAAAGTCCAAGCTTAATTGTAGCAACTACCCAGCAATGCTGGTTTTGCTCTCTATAGCCCAGGCATTTAAGCCTTGTTAATCGTGGTGGATGCAAATACTACCAAACAGGGTCTATGTAGAGATTGATGACGAGATGCGAGGCATGAGCAGGCACTGCTGTAATACAAGCACAGATAGTAGCTTCACCCTCGACCTCGACCTCGCAAGCATGACACGAACCCATCAGGCAACCAGTCGGAATGAATACTCCAGCCCGTTCTGCTACCCTTAGTAAAGGCTCCCCGGCTTCGGCCTCAACCGTGACATCATCTGGCAGAAATTGAACTTGAATACCCATGCTTCCATCCTAAATTCAAACTCTAGAATTGGCACGCCTTTACTGAGGTAAGACTGGTGTCAAATCTAAGTGATGTTCAATCGTGTCTGCTAGTGAGTCTAGAATAGCTTCTCGCTGTTCGCGGTAGTTGGAAACACCTGTAGGTAGAGCTGAGAGTCCTCGTTGCTGTCGGAGGTGATTTAACCAGGCACGTCGCCAGGGGCCATTATCAAAAATCCCGTGGAGATAAATCCCCAAAACCGATTGGCTGGTATCAACAATTCCCAAGCTTGGGTCGTCAAACATTGGTTGATAGAAGTTACTCCCCTTGCTTGCACTCTTTGCTAGTCCGGACGCTGGGCCTCCTTCCTCAGGCTCTAGCAACCGTGTGCGTCCCTGATGGATTTCAAAACCAGCGACAGGTAGACCCCCTTGGGGATAATTAGAAGTCACAGTCCGCTGGCGAGCAATTTTCTGAGTTGCAATCACAGTTTTCACTGGCAGCAACTCCAGCCCTTTGTGGCGTCCGGCTTCACCTTCAATCCCTTCTGGATCTGCAACAACTTTGCCCAGCATCTGGAAGCCACCACAGATTCCCAGAAGTGTTCCCCCTGATGCTACATAGTTCTGTATTGCCTGTGCCATTCCCGTTTTTTGCAGAACCATTAGGTCAGCAATAGTGGTTTTGGAACCGGGGAGAATCACAGCATCTGGATGTCCCAAAGAGTCTTGAGGATTGATGTATCTCAGCGAAACAGTAGGTTCTGCTTCCAATGGGTCAAAGTCGGTAAAGTTAGAAATGCGGGGCAGGCGGATGACGGCAATAGTGAGATCGCTGTCTCGTCTGTTATAGCTACGCTCCAGCAGATCGAGAGAGTCTTCAGCAGGGAAAATGTGGTTGAGCCAGGGAATGACGCCAATAACACGAACGCCGGTACGTTTTTCTAGCCATTCGATGCCCGGTTCTAGCAGTGCTCTTTGACCGCGAAACTTATTAATGATAACGCCCTTAATTAAGGCTCTCTCTTCCGGGTCTAGAAGCTCTAGAGTTCCTACTACATGGGCAAAGGCCCCGCCCCGGTCGATATCAACCACCAGCAAGGTTGGGGCATTTAAGTATTTAGCCACTCGCATATTGGCCAAATCTCGGTGTTTGAGGTTAATTTCAGCTGGACTGCCAGCACCCTCGCAAATCAGTAAATCAAACTCTTCTCCAAGACGCTGCAACGATTCTTCCACCGCTTGCCATCCCGGCTCAAAATACTGGTCGTAGTATTCTGCTGCGCTGGTGTTTCCTACAGCTTTTCCTTTAATAATCACCTGGGAGGTTGTGTCCCCTTGAGGTTTGAGTAAGATGGGATTCATTTCTACCCAAGGGGTGACACCAGCTGCCCAAGCCTGCACCGCCTGAGCATAGCCAATTTCTCCTCCAGTAGTGGTTACATAAGAATTCAGCGCCATATTTTGCGCTTTAAAAGGAGCAACCCGCCAGCCCCGGCGCGACAGCAAGCGGCAGAGGGCTGCGGTGAGGAGTGATTTGCCTGCGTGGGATGTCGTGCCCACAACCATAATTGCTTTCATCGGCAGGGTAAGTTTAAGTTATTGAGAGTTGACTAAGAATTTTAGATTTTGGCTTGAGGTTTCTGCTTCCTTGCCCAACCCTAGTGGTTGGAATAAATCTAAGAAGCGCTGACCTACGGCTTTGCAAACGACAATCCAAAATCTGAAACCCCCATCCCCTTGTGAGTGGGGTCAATCAAAAATCGCAAATCCAAAATCTAAGATTGGTTGGCCTTACAGGTATAACTGGAGAATTCCCACGAGGGCTGTTAAATTGATAAAAAGCTAGAGTTATCTCCTTACAGGGCATTTGGCCACTCAGCTAAATCCAAAATCTCAACTGGATATGACTCGGTAAATTCAGAGTATCGGTAGTCTGAACCAACGAGCCAGAGCATTGTAGATGCGATCGCCCCAAGATGGTGTAAACCAGCAAATTCCCTGACGCTGGCCTTTTTCTTCCAGTTGCCGTCCTAAAGGCGTCAGACGAAAACTATCTGTGATTCCCTGGCCATCCACCTCTCGCCGTAGAATACCCACTTGGATGAGCCACGATAGGGCATTTTCTGCTGCTAGATCGGACAGACGTTGGCGAGTATACTGATGCTGGACGCCTGACTCACCAGCGATCGCCTGCAAGGAAACGCTTGTAGAACCCATTGCCGCAAATAGATGCAGTCCAAAGGGCGAACAGCGCATTGCCCGTTCTGCCCGTTCTACGGTGCGACTAGGATATTGAATCGACGGGTCGCCCTTAGGCTTAGTAGGAATCATGAAATTTCTATCTCTGAAAGGGATTTTCCGTATCCCCCAGGCTAGCAATACCTAATTATATTAACCTTTTTTGGCATGGGGCATGAGGCCGTCCTTTGCCCTCTGTCAGGGGTCAGTTTTGAAAAATAGATAGGCAGAGGATTTGCATCAGCGAATGACTTGCTTTCACCTCCCTCCAGTAGTAAGATCTGCATATTAAAATGCCGAAACAATTTTTAAGCAAAGGAAACGGAATTTATGCCTCTAGAAGTTGGTACAAAGGCACCTACATTTACTGCCAAAGACACTGATGGCAACACCGTCTCGCTTGCCGATTTTGCTGGCAAAACTGTAGTTTTGTATTTTTACCCCAAAGATGACACTCCTGGCTGCACAAAGGAAGCTCAAGGCTTCCGGGATGCCTACCCCGAATATCAAAATAAAGAGATGGTCGTGTTAGGTGTCAGCATGGACGATCAGGCATCCCACAAACAATTCACACAAAAGTATGGCTTACCTTTCAATCTGCTAGCAGATGTGGACGGCACGATCACCAAGGCTTACGATGTGGATGGCGGCGGTTACGCTAAGCGCGTGACCTACATTATCGACAACACGGGGACGATTGCTCAAGTCTACACTACTGTAAAAACAGATACCCACGCTCAGGATATCCTTGCGGAAGTGGCTAAGTCATAGCACAACCTTTTAGAGACGTTCTGGCAGCACGTCTCTACGATTAGAAAAGGGTAGTCTAATACCAATTGGCGATACACCTGCAACATTTAACACTCTCTGCTTTACCAAAGGCTACGGTATATACACAAGTCTGACCTCTGAGGTTTGACGTTAAAGATCCCCCTGCCAAAGAGGGACTTTAAACTCTGGTTCTCCCTTTTTCTCTAGCGCAGCGGCGCGTAAGCATGAGGGTTAGGGGGAAGCAAAACGATGCCAGCATTGGGGGCACTTGTGTGTACACCGTAGCTTACCAAGGGGTAGTAAAACCTGGCATCCAAATCGCAAAACTGTATAAGAGCGGGCTTGGGATCATCCATTTTGAAAAGGGGCACCGAATTTCGTGCCCCTCTTGGTTTAATAAATTTAACCAATGCTCTGACTAATTTTTAACTTCTGAGGATGGTGTGACTGGAGTTGCAGGGGTTGCCTGATTTTGATTGCGAAGCAGTTGCCTTTGTTGAAGCCGGAATTTTGCAGCCGCACTATCTAGGTTGTGACCCTGTTCCTGACTAAACTCACCCAGATCGCGATTTGTGCCTAGCTGGGCTTGATGAATGAGATTAAAAATGTTGAAATCTGAAGAGCCTCCTGAAGGGGAATAGGTGTTTTGCTCTTGCTGATCTTTTTTAAATTCCTGTAATGGGTGGTCGTAGTTTGGCGCGGTTTGCTCGGCCAAAACAGATTCAGATAACAGGCAAGAAGCAATTCCCATTCCCGCTATGACACTAAAGACCATCCGAGTCAACAAATGCTGAGTGAATAGGGGAGCAAGCGTGGTTTTGTTTTTCATGATGGGTTCCCGCAAAGACGCTACTTTGAGACGATTTTACCTCAAGCAAAACGGCGGCGCAGTAAAGGCTGAATGGCTAGCAGTACCACAATATCGAAACCCAGCAGCACCAGTAGGGCGACGCCAAAAGTGACTGCACCCCAAGGAGCTTGCATGACTACACTACTTAGCGACCAGTCGCTGTGGAGATACAGATAGCGAATTGGTTCAATCGCGTAACTCAGAGGATTGAGTGTAACGACAACTTGTAACCATTTGGGCATGAAGGATAAAGGGGCAAGGGCAGTGCTGGCAAACAGCAGAGGCAAGTTAGTGACAAAAATTACTGCAATCAGCTCAATGTGACCCGGTAGGGCAAAAGCCAAACCCAAGCTCAAAGCAGTCACCCCGACAACAAGCAGCAGCACAATCAAGACAATTGTACCAAGTCCCAAGACTCCAGGTAGACCAGCGCCTAAAAAGGCACTAACTGTAACAATGACTGCTGTTTGAAGCAAGCTCAGCGTAACGATAAAAATAGCTGAAGCGGCAACAATTGAAAACCGGGACGCTAAGGGAGCCACTAACAAGCGGTTGAGAAAGCCAAATTCCCGGTCAAACATGACTGGCAACCCAGCATTAAGGGCACCAGCAAAGGCAGTAAATACAATAACGCCTGCACCCAGGAACTGCCCGTAACTCACACTATTGCCAAATATTCCTTGTGGAGCATTTTGGAACAGTGCCCCGAATAAAACCAGCCACATGATCGGCTGGATAATCCCGGCAACTAGAGTAGAAGGACGCCGCTGCAATTGAATGAACAGGCGTTTTGTTAAAGCCAGGGTTTCTTGAATAAAGTCACTAACAATGCTCGTTGTAGCACCGGTATTGGGTTGACTGGCTACCATTGGTTGCCAGTTGATGTTGGATTTAGGAGGTGTAACAGTACCGCTCATATTAATTTTGGATTTGGGATTTTAGATTTGGGATTAAGTTCAGATCTTGCACTAAGGTATTGGTTGGGCTAGTAGCATGCCATACAAGAGATTGATTTGGCTAAATGTCCACTGCCAGTCTCCCCTGCTCTCTGTGTCCTCTATTTGTCAGGAACTTAAAGTGAGATGATATTAGGCTGGTACTCTGCCTCAAGGCAATATCTCGCCTAGGTCATACTTTGTTTTTTCTCTGCCTTCAAGTCACGACTCCCAGCAGCGGCAAGTTCCGCATCTAGCAAGGTTCGGCCTGTGGCAGCGAGGTAAACATCATCTAAGCTGGGTCTTGATTGAGCAATGCCGAAGGTCGGTAAGCCAGCTGCTTGTAAGAACTGCTGAATGGTGACCAAAGCATCGCTTTGGGACTGCACCACTAAGTTTAGGGAGTTGCCTTGAGCGCTGTTAATAATCACTTCTTGGACAAAGGACAGAGATTGCAGCATGTCTTTGGCTTTCTCTGCTTCCTCTCTGGGGGAAAATTCTCGGATGCGGAGCGTTACGCGATCGCCCCCCACTTGATCCTTGAGTTGTGAAGGCGTCCCTTCTGCAATCACTAAACCCCGGTCAATTATTGCCACTCGGTTGGCCAAAGCATCAATTTCTTCTAAGTAGTGGCTAGTAATCAGCACTGTTGTCCCTGACTCTCGCAATTGGCGCAAGAAGTCCCAAACTGCGACACGGCTTTCAATATCCAGTCCCACTGTGGGTTCATCGAGAACTAGGACATTCGGTTGGTGCAGCAACCCAGCAGCTAAGTCTAGGCGCTTGCGCAAACCGCCAGAGTAGGTGCCAGTCTTTTGATCAGCGTATTCCTGCAAGCCGAGTAAACTCAAGATAGTGTCGATTCTCTGTTTCGCGACTCTACCAGGAATGTGATATAGTGCGGCTTGAAGTTGCAGGAGTTCTCGCCCAGTCAGCACTTTATCTAGTGCCACTTCCTGAGCCACGTATCCCAATCTCGCCCTCGCCTCTCTGGGGTGATCCACAACAGAGATGCTAGATACCTCAACCTTACCAGCATCGGGTTTTGCCAGGGTACACAAGCATCTGAGGGTTGTGGTTTTACCAGCACCATTTGGTCCCAATAGACCAAATATCTCGCCCGGTTCCACCTGAAAGGAAACGTCTTTAACGGCTTCAACGGAGCCGTAGCGCTTCTGAAGCTTTTGGATTAATACTGCGGGTGCCATAGAGCGCTCTGTACCTAATGAGTAGATACAAATCTAAACAATCTTT
>CAZZWA010000316.1:2628-7282 GCA_964657555.1 uncultured Microcoleus sp. | reverse complement strand
AGACAAGGGGAATACCCACATCCATCACCCCATCTCGCTACTCTTCAAAGTTGCCTTGGCGGACTACTAGTTATGGAGTAAAGGGAAATACCTAATCTAGTGAGCATTTTGTCTGAGTTATAAATTTTAATTATCATCCTCAGTACGGGAGAGCGACTTAACATAGCTTTATGGTGATTACTGTAAAATTAGTGTTTATGGCAAGTATGACCAGCGCTATCAATTAATGCCTACTGACTTGTTATGAGTTCTGGCTTTTGGCGAGCGATTGCCATCTGCCCCACATTCGGGAATCAGTATCTTAGGTATAGTAAGTGCAAAATTTCCTAAGTCAAGCCTTTACCTAAAGTAAGCTTTTAAAAAAAGGTAAAACTTTTTGTAAAAAAAATGAACAGCTAATCCCTATTTAATCACTCTCGCAAGAAGAAAATCTGAGTTCCTTATCCTGAGGGGCTTTTCCTAAATCAGCTGTGTATAGGGTTTCTATCAGTTAGCGATCGCCAGCTCCTTTACAAGGAAAGACTTTCATCAGTTGTGCTGTTTTTTTCTTTTCCAGAGTGATTAAAGAGGGATGAGTTGACCCTGCTAAAGGGGAATGTCAGTATTGCGGTTTTTTTGATAGCTGGAGGATTGAAGCTATGAAATTTACAACCCATTCCCAATCAAAATAAAGGGTGCCCAGTAATAAGGATGACTTAGACGGCTTTTGACCTTGGGTGACATGCTGAGAGTGCCTTCCTGCACAGCAATGCCTCGCTGTTCACCTAATGCCTTGTAGTTGCCAGTAATCAAAGCAATTTGGGCTTGACGCAGTGCGTCGGCTTTTGTAACATTAACTGTTCCAGATGCTAGTGTGGCATAAAAGGCATCCATGAGGGCTTGCGTACCGCCATCGTCAACTGTCCACAATGTGGCAATAGACGCCCTTGCACCAGTCTGCTGCATTTGGTAGCCAAAGCCCAAAATCTCTTCTCCATTACCCAGTTGACCTCCAAGCCCAGTTTCGCAGGCACTCAGCACCACTAAATCCACATTGGGGAGGTTCCAGGTTTCTACATCCCGGAGAGTGACGCGGCTACCATCGCCAAACAGAATAAAAGACTCTTCCGGCTGACCTGTCACAAATGCAGCATGAGTTGCTAAATGGACAATGTTATAGTCATTCAGGTGAGGAACAACAGCTTTGGGACTAAAGGCAGCATCGAATAGTTTCGTCGTATCCTTGATTGTTGCCGCCAAATCTTCGACTTCGCGACCGGCAAACGGTAGCCCAGAAAGAGTCACTTGGCGATTTCCTAGTGTCACATCGTAACTACCATTGGTAAAAGCGGCGGCTAAGACATGGGGTTGATTTTGGGGTACTGCATGGAGATCACTCAGGCTGGCAGCAGTGATGTTGTTGATGCCAAAGCGCTGCACCAGCCATTGCTTGCCGTCATAGAGGGCAGCTAAGGGAATATAGCGCAGTTCGCCATCAGGGGCGTAAATGATCGTTTTGGTGTCTGCCTGGATGAGGTCATTTTCTATAGGCTTGATTAACCAATCGTACAGTTGCTGTCCGGGCTTTTTAGCGTCAGCAGTGGAGTTTTGCAAAGCCTCCCTGAACTCTGCGATCGCCCGATTTAGGTCTTGACGTTTGACCGACACAGACCGATGGATTGGGGGAGAATAGGGCGTCACTAGCACCAGTTCTAGACGATCTTCTAGAACTAGCGGGTAAAGCAGCACTGTTGGTTGCTGTAACTGTTGCAAGTTCCGCTGTAGTCGGTTGAGATTGGGCAGAACTAAGTTTTGACCGCCAGTTGTCCGGTTCAGCTGCTGCACAAGCGCCATTACATCAGGAGAACGAATGAACTCGTTAAACTCTGCCCGCTGTTGCTGCTGCAACTTCTCCAGTTCCACAATCCGCTGTTGCTGATTCGCTGTCCTTTGGGATTCTGGTATGCGGCGTAGCTGTGTCAGTTCGTGACCCAGTTTAACGGCTTGAGCGTGCTTTTCAGAAATCTGCCGTTCTTGAGGCAGCAACTCAATACCCTCGGCTGTTTGGTTATTTCCCCGCACATTCCGCAGATACTCAGCCAGTTCTTGGACTTCGAGTAAATCTAGAACTCGTTGCGCCTCCAGCACCCGGTTTTGCTGAAGCAACACGTCAGCTAAGGCACGATAAGTTCCAGCAACGGTAGTGGTGAATGATCGCTGTTGTTCCAGCGATCGCACCTTTAAATCTTTGCGGATGCTTTCCGTGGCGTTGACTGATTGCTTGTAGAAAACAATAGCCAACTCCTTGAGGTTTTGTTGCTCTAATATGCGCCCAATGTTACCGGCGGTAATAGCAACACCAGCTTTGTCGCCCACTTCTTCGAGAATCGAGAGCGCTTGTTGTAGGGATTCTAGCGCTTGAGGATACTGATGCAGACTGTAGTAAACACCTGCAATGCTGTTGAGGGTATGACCTTCTCCTGTCCGATCACCTATTGCTTGTCTCACTGCCAACGCTTGCTGCAAAAACGCTTGAGCCTGTGAATACTTACCCAAACTTGTATATACGCCACCAATGTGATCTAATGCTTCTCCCTCACCAGCCTGATCGCCAACTTGTTTAGCGATCGCCAAGGCTTGTTGAGCATATTCCAGGGCTTGGGGATATTGCTTGAGACTTTGGTAAATGATCGCGATCGCGTCTTTGGCACGACCAATACCAGCCCGGTCGCCGATTTCTTGACGAATCGTCAGCGCTTGCTGTAATAACTGTAAAGCTTGGGGATACTGACCCAAATTGTAGTAAACGCCACCAATGTTATTGAGGGAGTTGCCCACACCAGTGCGATCACCAATTTCTCTGCGAATATTTAAAGCTTGCTGATAGGATGACAGTGCTTGCGGATAGCGACCCTGGCTGTATTGAATGCCGCCAATGTTATCGAGAGTTTGACCTATACCAACTTGGTCGCCAATTTGTTTAGCAATCTCTAAAGATTGCTGATATGTTTCTATGGCTTTGGCATACTGACCTTGACTTTCATAAATGATGCCAATGCCATTGAGGGTGTTACCAACGCTGGCTTTGTCACCAATTTCTTGGAGAATGGGTAAAGCTTGTTGATATGATTCCAGAGCTTGGGAATAGTGACCTTGCTGACGATAGACTAAGCCTATGTTGCTGAGGATGCGCCCAACACCAGCTTTGTCGTTGAGGATTTGGCGAATCGTCAAAGCTTGCTGATAGGATGACAGTGCTTGCTTATACTCGCCTAAACTTGAGTAAACGCCGCCCAAATTATTCAGCGTCCGCCCTTCATCTCGCTTGTCTCCGACTTGCTGGCGAATGACTAAAGCTTGTTTATACAATTCTAGTGCTTTGCCGTACTCACCCTGAGCAGCATCAACAGCAGCTATATTGTGCAAAGCTTCGCCTTCAATCGCACGGTTACTAATTTTTCTAGCAATCTCCAAAGCTTGCTGATGCAATGTCAAAGCTTTTGGATAATCAGCCAACTGGCGATCAACGAAACCAATGTTGTTGAGAGTTTCCCCAACACCAGATTTGTCATCAAGTTGTTGGCGAATTGTTAAAGCTTGCTGCAAGACATCCATTGCTTTGTCATATTCGCTCAAACCCGCGTAAACTTCTCCTATATTATTGAGAGTTTGGGCAATACCTGTCTTGTCGTTAAGGGTTTTCCGAATTTTCAACACCTGTTGATAAGTCTGGAGGGCGGATTGAAACGCCCCAGTGCGAAATTGCTGCACACCTTGTTGGAATAGCTCATCTGCCTCAGCCTTTCTATCTGTTGTATAAACCTGTGCTAATGCTCTTGAATTGAGAGGAGTTGATACTAAAGGGAAGGCCAAAAGCAGGGTGACAGTAATCCAAATCGGATAGTAAAAGCATAGTACCAGTTGAGTCATCTAGAAGCAGCTTGTTTGGATTGTTTTCTCATTTTGTTATAGCTTTCTGGCTAAGAGAAGCTATAACAGAAATTCATCTTAATCGAACAAAAAAGTCAAGGCTTTATCCGCCAAATCTTAATCGTGCCCTCAGAGGTAATAATGTCATCTTCATCTTGAGTGGGAACAACATGCTTGGCTGTGAGGACGTAGTAGGTATTGCCTTGCTGGGAAATAATCACACCCGAGCCCAAATTTGGCCCGTTAATGATCACTGTCACGTCTCTAGCTATACTACTAATCGCTTGCTCATCTACTGTTTAAGGCACTGCGATTGGCGGTTGCATCAGTACAAGCGTTGCACCAATCAATGCTGCTGATAGTCTGTAGGGATTCATGAATCTTGCCTGTCAAATCAAGTTCCTTCCAGAGATAAGTGAATTGTGAATTCAGTTCCTTCTCCTTGTACAGAGGTGTAGGTTAGTTTTCCGCCATGTTTCTCTTCAATTATTTGACGCGAGATTGATAATCCTAGACCTGTACCATGTCCTACTGATTTCGTTGTAAATAAGTAATCTAATGCTTTTTGCTTCACTGCATCAGACATGCCTACCCCATTATCCTTAATCCGAATGACTATAGAAGACTGCTCTGGTGCTAGTTCAGTAGTAATGTGAAGCTGATTAGGATTTGCTTGGATATCTGTATAATCTCGTCCTTTATTCGATTCTTCAAGGGCATCAATCGCATTCACAATCAGATTCAT
>CAZZWA010000316.1:0-2528 GCA_964657555.1 uncultured Microcoleus sp. | reverse complement strand
ATCTTGGATATATAGTTCGATAGGCTGAAGATTACCGACAATACAGCTAAGTGGATTATTTATTTCATGAGCAATCCCTGCTACCATCTGTCCTAAACTGGACATTTTTTCGGATTGAATCAGTTGGGTTTGTGCTTTCTGTAATTGCTGCAAAGCTTGTTCAGATTTTTCCTTCTGTTGATTCAAAGCTGCGGTGCGCTGTTCCACTCGAATTTCGAGTTCTTTGTTTGCTTGTTCTAGGGATGTCTTTGCTTGTTGTAAGGTAACCTCTGCCTGTTTGCGATCGCTAATTTCTAGCAGAAAGCCAAGGAATTGGACTGCATGCCCTTGATTTCGCACGACAGTCACAATATCTTTTACCCAGATCCATTGTCTATTGGCTGTGAACACCCGATATTCTGCTATGTAACTATCTTGCTCTAATAAAGCTGTACGGTTACGGTAAGGAATCTTTGGTAAATCTTCTGGGTGAATATGTTCCAGCCAAAAATTTGGCTCGTACCACTGGGCTAGATCGTACCCTAGTAACTGAACTGCCTGAGGTCCGATATAAGTAAATTGATCGGTATCGATATCAGCTTCCCAAGGAACTAACTGGGCACTCTCTACTAATCGCTTCAGCCGTAGCCGCACTTGCTCTAAATCCTGTTCTGTCTGCTTACGCAGGGTAATGTCAGTTGCCAGTACAGAGTATTTACTAGCGATACCTTCCTCGTCATAGATTGGTTGCCCATCGACAAGCAACCAAGACTCGCGATGATTGAATAATCTACAGGCAAGCTCAAACTTAAAGCTCTCTCCTTTAAGCAGTTGCTCGCGGATATAAGCTTGTTGAGCATCTACTTGAGAATAAGGTGCGAGCACAGAGAAAAACTTCTGCCCAAGTAACTTTTCAGGTGTCAAACCTGAACGATTAGCAAACGCTTGGTTAGCCCACTCGATGCGTCCAGAGCGATCTGTCAGCCACATTAATAGATCTGTGCGCGCTGCCAACGCCGCGAACATCGTTGAATCTAGACTCGGTAAATCAGAAATCATATTTTGAGAATCTACAACTAGAATTTATGACTGCGGCTAGAGCGCATCGCGCCATCCTGCGATGTACGCTAAAAATAGCTTGCTGATATCATCACGTACCTGGCGAAATACACGGATCTTTTCTATCTCTGTACCTAGGGCTTCAGCGGGATCGGGAAAGCTAAAGTGATGACGTTTGGTTGTGGCCGGAAAAGTGGGGCAACTCTGGTCGGCATTATCACACACTGTGAGGACTGTATCAATTTTTTTATCAAGAAAAAAATTAAGGTGCTTACAGTAGTTATGAGAAATATCTATCCCAACTTCTTGCATAACTTTAATAGCTAGAGGATGTACTTCTTTGGCTGGGTTCATACCAGCACTCTCGACGGTGAGCAAATCATTTGCTAACTCTTTAAGAAACCCTTCAGCCATTTGGCTACGGCAAGAGTTGCCTGTACAAAGTATCAAGATAATTGGTTTTTTCATAATTCCTTGGCAATAGTTTTTAATAGCAACAAACAAACTTTGAATTACTATTGTAATTTAGCAGATGTCCTGCTGAGTTTAACTATATCTGCTTTAATCTCAGACTTGACAATATGCTTACTTTACAATATAATCTATGTTAATATCGCCGAATGTGATAGCGCTCACACAAAATCTGGAAAATCCTGCGATCACCCAATGCGTAAATCCAGTTGATTATTGACTAACAGCCCCGCTACTGAATGGATTGCGAACGTAGCCCCACTTGTTACCAATTTGTCCCGGAGCCAGTCCTTGTGCAAAGGAAGCAGCTTGATTAAGTTGTGGCTCGTAGTTTATAGGGATTCATGAATATTGCCTATCATATCAAGGTTTCTAGGTAGTATTTTCATCCTGTTTCTGATACCGTTTTGCGATTGAGATGCAGGTTTTGCCCCCCGAACCCTCTTAGTCAGAAGGGAGAATGTTGAATGTTGCAGGTGTAACGCAAATCGGTATGAAGTGTATTAAATAATTCACTGAAATTTGAGAAATTCCCGAAAATCAGCGGAACTTCTCCTTGGCAGGTGAGGGCAATGGTTGCGGGGTCAATATTGCTGGGATGACAGACAAAAGGAGTATTTTCAGCTTTGCTGGGCTTGGGGTCTACGATACCAATTTCTCCCAGTTGGCTATGATTTTAATTTAGGTAACATATCTCACTGATTACCTAACTGTTAAGCAACAATGGTACTTAAGACACAGGACTTTTTTACAGGTTGTCAGGGGGACTTCTATGCTTAGCTTACTTTGGGGCGTTGTCGTTGTACTCTTTGCTTTCTGGGCTTTGGGCTTAGCATTGCATATTGCTGGGGGCCTAATTCATATTCTGCTAGTTCTGGCAGTCGCCGTTGCTATATACAACTTCATCAAAAGCAGATCTGCTGTATAATGCAGACGTTACCTAACCCATCAAGTGATATTCTAGCAGCTTGCTTTCAAAAATCCTTGACTGTAGGGTGTGTATCAATACAGTTTAGATA
>CAZZWA010000315.1:5119-7323 GCA_964657555.1 uncultured Microcoleus sp. | reverse complement strand
GGTGCCCGCTAGGGCGGGTGGGGTAGTGTACTTCACTTAGATGAAAAGCGCTGTAGAATAGTTAATTTGTCAATCTCGATTACTTGACCGACTCTTTAGAAACGTTATATGTAACGTCTCTAGAGTGAAAAGGCTACTCTCTTTCACAACTCAAAGAGAATTGCTACATAACTTAGAGCTTGCACCTTTGAAGATCAATTGTTTGTATATGTATTAGTAATTATGAGTATTGTTGAAGAACTTGCACAAGCTTGTAACGGCTTACTAATGATGAGTGAGTCAGATTATCCCTTTAAAGTCTTTTTATGGCCAGGTCAAGCCAAAGAGGCTCTAACAAATGAAAAACTTCTCCAGCTAACAGGTCAGCCTCAAAATTCACCAGTTGAGATAGTTGAGCTGGATTATTTCTTTCGCAATAGTACCCAAGAAAAAGATTGGTACGATGGAAGGCAGAAAGAAACTGTTAAAAAATTTCAGTTGCTTATAAAAACTCTCAAAGCTAAGCTTATAAATATACATGTTTATCGGGTAGGAACAATCAGTATTGATATCTATATTGTTGGCAAAACTAATTCAGATGACTTAGCAGGTCTGTCAACAAAAATTGTAGAAACATAATAGTAAATTGTAAATTTACTATTATTTAAAAGCATAGCTAAATAGCTTAAGTGGTTTAGGCTAAAGGAGAATTGTTGTAGTTGGCCAACAAATCGGCAGGGTCATCATAGATAGCGATCGCACCTGCAAGTTGAGCATCGCTAAAACCACCACAGCGCACTGCGATCATCTCCACGCCACATCCACTTGCTGACTTAATATCATAAGGCGTATCACCGAGCATGAGCGCTTGACTCGGCTCTAACTTCAGCTTATTCAACGCTGCTGCCACAATGTCTGGTGCTGGTTTAGAGGCTTCAGTGTCACTCGATGTTGTCGCCTCCTCAAGTAAGTCATCAATCTGTGCCGCTTTCACCAAGACTGAAAGTTCTTGACTGCTGGCAGAACTAGCAACGATCAATCGCAGTCCAGCTTGCTGCATATGTAAAATCAGTTGCCGCGCCCCCTTGGTAGCAGTTAACTTAGGGCCAAAATGATTGATAATTAGTTCTTTGCGGCGTTCGGAAATAGCTTTCCCGTCACCTTCCTCATCCGTCAGTCCTGGCACCCTCTGTGGTATGAGTTGATCGCCACCCATGCCAATCAGGGGGCGAACTTTCTCAAACGGCACATCATAGCCATATGCTGCAAATGCCTCCACCCAAGCCCGAGCATGGATATCATTACTCAGAACGAGTGTGCCATCTACATCTAAAATTACTGCTTGTGGTGCCATTTTAAGTAAGTAGGATCTACGTGCGCGATCGCCTGCTGCCTGGAGGGCGACCTCTTATCAGTACGTACTTTAAAGGCATAAACACCGTTAATCGTCTGCCTGTAGAAAGAAATACTTTACCAACAGTAGTATCCATTGCTACATCCCATCTAGCAGGAGTGATGACTTGCCAGACGCGATCGCCTTTACAGATGCATAACGCTGATTTTCAATCTGTAACCAATTGCTCTGACCTATAGAGCTGCTATGGCTACACTCCCAATTAGTACTGTTGCCTACACCCCGTTTGCAATTCGGGGTTTTTCTATTTTAAACCACTGGATAGCTCCAATTGCCTATAACTGGCTTGGAATTGGCTGAGCAGGTCTTGGGCTGTTCGGCAATCAGAATTGAGAATTCCGCAGATGAAGTGTAGGGTATCTTCTTCTCCTGTTGTCCTCTGGTACGAAGGATACGCCAGTTTCTGCCCTAGGGTATAGAGGGTATCTGCCCTCAGACGTACAATGCTACAGTGTTTTATGGTTTTGGTATAGCTCAGAACACAAGCGACCACCTCTTGACGCTCGGCAAGCTCTTTAAGAAACAAAATCTGAATTAGATAGGAAGAGTCATGGAAATAGAGAACGTATTCAAAGGAATGTTAATTGCCCTAATTACACTTGTGGTTGCGGTACAAATAGGAAATCCTCAGCGATGGAATCAGCAATTTAGGCCGGTACAAGCCTCAGCCAAGATACCTACAATGAGAGCATCACAATTCGGAACTCGTCCAGGTAGAACTCCCCTTCAACGGGTTTACCATGCCACTAAAAAACGAGAGTAGGTGTTAGCCTCATTAGAGGAGAGCGTGAGGTCTGCCTGTGGGGTAGGT
>CAZZWA010000315.1:0-5019 GCA_964657555.1 uncultured Microcoleus sp. | reverse complement strand
GTTGAATTTATTCCCGATCTAGGAGTTTCTTCCTAGCCCGTTCGGCACGCGCCTCTGCTGACTCCATCACCTCACCCATCTTCTCCAGCATCTCCCCAGGGTGATTTTCCAGAACTCTAGTAGAAAGGGAAATTCTACTTTGCCCTTCATCAATGTTAATAATCATCGCCTTGACGATCTGGCCAACCTGAAACAAGGCAGGCAGAGATTCTATATAGGTTTGACTCACCTGTTTAATGTGCAGCAAGCCCGTGATGCCATCCAAATCTACAAAGACACCGAAGGGCTTGATGCCAGTAATTTTGCCTTCCACCAACTGCCCTAGCTCAACTTTACTAATGGCAGCAGAACGAGTCGCTAGACGCTGGGAAAGGACGAGTTTATCGCGCTCTCTGTCAAGTTCCAAAAAACCAACTGTGAGAGTTTGACCCGCCAAGGACTCTAGATCGTCACGTTCAACCAAGTGAGAGCGCGGAATAAATCCCCGCATCCCCTGTAAATCGACAGTAACGCCTCCCTTATTCACACCAGTGACTCGCACCTGAACCGATTTACCGCTTTCCTTTGTCTCCAGAAGGTGATCCCAAGCCTGCTGGACTTCCAGTTGTCGCAGTGAAAGCGTCACCTGACCATCCGCATCCTGCTCCTTGATAATCAGAAAATCTCTCTCCTCCTTCAAAGGCAGTATGATCGACGGATCTGTGATCTCTCGCAAGGAAATCTCATTGTAGGGAACAAAAGCCAGCGACTTGCCACCAATGTCAACATAGACGCCATCGGTGTCGTAATTGAAAATCTTGCCGCGCACCACTTGCCCTCTTTGAAACTCGTAATTGTGTTGTTCGAGGGCTTTGGCAAAATCGTCCATAGAAAAGGACGCCTTGGCTTCTTGAGAACCTGTCGATTTGGACTTCATGACAATGATATTGATAGAAAAAATAGTTAATAGCCGCTTGGGCAGTGGTTGGTGGTGGAAACATTAAGAACTACTGTTGTGATGCAAATAGCTGCTTCACTTTCTCCCAGGCATCAGAGGCTGCTGCTTCATTGTAGCTAGCGCGCTGGTCGCAAAAAAATCCGTGTTCTGCTCCCTTGTAGCGGAAAACTTTATGAGAAATGTGGTGTTTTTCTAGCTCTGCCTCTATTTGGTCTACTTGCTCAGAGGGGATGCTAGTGTCTTCCGTGCCAAAAAAGGCGTAAAGAGTGCCTTTGATTTCTGGTGTCCGAGTGATAGTCGGTTTGCCACTGCCAAAAGTCCGGGTGGCAACGCCAGCACCATAGAAAGAAGCTGTAGCTTTGATATCGGGTAGAGTAGCCGCAAGGTAGGCAACGTGACCGCCAAAGCAGAAACCGATACAGTTGATGGCATCACCCTTTACTTGGGGTAAGCTTTTGAGGTAATTAACCGTTGACTGGATATCCCCCAAGAGCTGTGAAGCAGTAGTTTGCATGGCATATTGCCTGCCAACTTCGATATCTGGTGGGGTGTAGCCGGTTTCAAAACCAGGAGCTTGACGTTGATATAGTGCTGGCGCGATCGCCACATACCCAATAGATGCAATACGCTCTGTGACACTACGAATATGAGAGTTGACGCCAAAGATTTCCTGTAAAACCACGACTCCTGGGAGAGGCTCTTCTCCCACTGGGGTCGCCAGGTAAGCGGCTATTTCCAGATCCCCAGTAGCCACCTTGACGTTATCTGTACGAAGCTGTAACTCTGTCATGATAATTTTCCTTATGTTGTGCTCTTTTGTCAGCAACTGATGCTATCATCTACTCGTTATCTGACTCGATTTACACCTTTACATACTTATTCTGATATCTTTGTCAGTTTAAACATCCATTTTTCGGGCTTAATTAACTAGAATTGACTATTCTATCCCATGGTAAGCGGTAGATCCCAAAAAACTTAATATTAAAAAATGTAACAAATAAAGTTTGATTATTTTGCGAACTTGTTGCCAATCGTTACTTATAGCTTTGCCTATATCTGAAGATTTGCCAATATCTGCTACTCTCTTTCGTGAGCACAACAACAGCAATGTTTCTATTATTACTTATTAATCTGAGAGCCTTAAAAACGAAAGACCTTTTTTGAGATGACCAAGCGTTGAAACCATTTTTTATACGGATGCGGGTAAGCGTAATTAGAAAAGTATGAGTGAAGGAGTTGGAGAGTGGTTCCATTGAGACGGACGAAACTGAGAATCAGAAGACGGAAGCAGCCAGTGATACTGCGTCGCGGCATCTTTATTGCGCTAGTCACCATTATTTGTATTTTTGTCACCAACCTCATCCTGTCCTCAAGCCGACATCCCAGTCAAGCAGTTGTGATCTCAGCACCAGCAACCGCAGCCAGTCAAACCAAGAGTGTCAAGCAAGATAACTTAAGTGTCCAAGAAGGAATAACACAGCAACTTGAGGCATCCAAAAACGCACTTAACCAAGTGGTAGATTTTGCAGTACCCGAACAGTTTCAGGGGAAGATCATTCATGACATCCAGTCGAACAATAGTGAGAAAGTTGTCGCCTTGACGTTTGATGACGGTCCTTGGCGCAAAACAACGGCGCAAGTACTAGACATCCTGAAAAAAAATAACATTAAGGCGACGTTCTTCTGGGTAGGGAAACATCTACAACTTTATCCAGATATCGCCCCCCAAGTTATAGCTGACGGCCATGCTATTGGCAACCACACATGGAGTCACCAATACCATAAGTTCGCTCAGGCAGAGGCGGCTAAGGAAATTGACGATACGGCTGCGCTCATCTATAAGACAACAGGCGTGAAAACTGCTCTGTTCCGTCCCCCAGGCGGTAATTTGAAAAATGGCTTAGCTGCTTACGCTCAAAAGAATAAGTATGCAATCATGATGTGGTCGGTTGATTCTGGGGACAGTCATGGCCACCATGTCGCAGCGCCAAATTTGGTCAGTAGTGTCTTGAAGGCGGCTAAATCGGGGGGAATTGTGCTGATGCATGATGGTGGTGGCAACCGCTCAACAACAGTTGAGGCTCTACCACAAATCATTGACGGACTTAGAAAGGAGGGGTACAAATTTGTGACGCTGCCAGAACTGCTCCAGATGCAGTCACAAAAGACGTCTTCCAGTCCTAGTGATGCTAGACAGGTACAGAGCAGTGAGCCAAAGCCACTAACGGAGTAATGAAGAAGGCAGAAGACAGAGGGGACAAATCAAAAGGGGATTGGGGATGGGGAACTAAGAACTGGGAAGACGATCCCCCACAAGGAGTGAACCTGAACCATTTGGAACTCTTAATTAAAAAAGGCTTTACCTATATAGCAATTCCCTCTCCCCTCTGAAGGCGACGGTGAAGCAAAATCACCCGATTGGATGAGCTGGTCGAGTGAAGTAAGAACGTGTTTGTCAACGGTAACTTGAAAATAGCTGCTCCAGAAACTTACGTACTAACTGACTCTGGTTAACCCCTGCCCTTTTCAGAAGTATCTAGTTCGAGGCGATCTGCTTTTGGAGCGCAAAATGCGATCGCCAGTAAAAGCTTGCCAATTTTGGAGCACAGATAACACTATACTGAGGAAATCTACGATAACGAAATGGTGCAGGCAGCAGCATTAGCCCTCTAACGGCTATATTGGAGTCGTCTGGAGGCTTTAAAATGGTTCAATTTCATATCCAGCAAGACAGTGAAATTCCGGCATCGACTCAGCTGTTTAACCAGATCCGATTTGCGATCGCTTCTCGGCAATATCCACCTGGTCATCGGTTGCCCAGTACGCGGCAGCTAGCCATGATCACGGGTTTGCACCGCAACACCATCAGCAAGGTGTATCGGCAGTTAGAAGAAACCGGGCTGGTAGAATCCCAAGCAGGGTCTGGCATTTATGTGCGGGCTCAAGGCCATGAAGGTGGGACTCGACTAAGATCGCCAATCTTAGAACAATATCCCCAAGCTTACAAGCTCGTGCAGCAAAGTTTGGATGAATTGCTGGCACAGGGGTGCTCGCTTAACGAGGCTAGGGAACTGTTTTTAGGTGAAATTGACTGGCGATTGCGCTGTAGTGCGCGGGTAGTTGTCACAGCCCCAGCCCAGGACATAGGTGCAGGCGAGTTGATGGCTCATGAGTTGGAGCAATCCCTGGGCATACCAGTGCAGCTGGTGCCTTTGGAGCAGCTGATTCAAGCGCTGGATCAAACCAATTCCGGCACTGTGGTGACAAGTCGATATTTTATTGGAGATGCGGAGGCGATCGCTGCCCCAAAATCAGTCCGTGTCATTCCAATTGACATCTACGACTACAGCAAAGAGATCCAATTAATTAAAACCTTACCCAAAGGTAGCAGTGTTGGCCTAGTTAGCCTCAGTTCCGGCATCCTGCGAGCATCTGAAGTGATCATCAACAGCCTGCGTGGGGATGAGCTGCTGGTGATGACTGCCCAAGTTAAAGATACTTACAAACTTAACGCGATTGTCCGCAGCGCTCACACGATCATCTCCGATCAGGCAAGTGGTGCCACAGTGAAAGCAGCAGTTTCAGCAGCTAGGGAAGACATTATTCGTCCACCTCATCTCATTACTAGCGAGAACTACATCGGCTCCAAGTCAATTAACCTGCTTAAACGGGAACTAGGTTTGGGTTAGCAAACAATCCTTATACCATTGGTGACAACTGGCACTCAGCCTTAAGTTGTCACCAATGCCTTTATACTGTTTTTGTCTGAAGCTGTAGACTGCATATAGCAAGAGAGGTTTATGACCGTTGAAATGAGACCTTCCGTAGGACTGAAAGATGCCATTGAGCAGCGCCGTGCTGCGCGTGCGTTCCGACCAGATCCTATTCCAGATGCGATTCTGGAAGAAATTTTCACGCTGGGAGTTCGGTCGCCCTCCGGCTATAACTTGCAACCCTGGCGCTTTATTGTCTTGAGGGAGCAGGAGAGCAAAGAAAAGCTCAAGGCATGTGCCTTTAACCAACGACAGGTTGCGGAAGCGCCAGTCGTGTTAATTTGTTGCGGCGATCGCCGTGTGGGTCAA
>CAZZWA010000314.1:0-7358 GCA_964657555.1 uncultured Microcoleus sp. | reverse complement strand
CTTTCAATGAGAGTTAGCTATTAGCATCCCCAGCAATATTATCAGTATTCAAGCGAACATAATATCACTGGCGATCGCTTCCCGTTCCATCTTGGTTTGTCCCAAAATAGATGTCACTCAATTCTGCCAAAGAGATATCATTATCCGCTTGTGGATTAATAAAATAGGGATGGATTGGCAGGAGTTCACCTGGTCGGCGAGCCTTTGGTGAGGATACAACTTGCTCGATCAGAGCCAGGTAGTTTTCAGCAGTCGCTTCCCATGTGTAAGACTTCAGCACCCGTTGTTGACCAACCTCGGCAAAATGCTCCCACTCATGAGCATTGCATAGCAACCGCTCTAACCCCCGTGCAATATCAGCTGGATCTTGTGGGTCAACAAGGACGCCATATTCCCGATCTCCTGCTCGCAGACTCTCGGTAGGGCCACCATTTTGGGTTGCCACTACTGGTAAACCTGCTGCTGCTGCTTCTAATGGGGCAAGGCCAAAAGGTTCGTATAGCGAGGTCAGAGCGAACACTGAACGCCTTTTAGCCATAAACCGATAGCTGGCAGCCAGTGCTTTTTGATCCTGCACGCCAAAGGCACTAATTTTGCCCCACAAGTCGTTGTCTTTCACTACATCGCGGATAGGGGCTATGACTGCTCGTTCAGTTTCATCTTGAGCTTCCTCGCGCAGGGGATCGTCCAACCCACCTGTCAACAGCATCAGGTTGGCCCGTTCCTGAAGCGTTTGGCTGATGGCGAAAGCTTGGACTAGCCCCAAGATGTTTTTCTTAATCGCTAATCGGCTAGATGCTATGATCGCAGGCAGTTCCCGCCGTGACTCATCAATATCCCGTGCCAATCGCTCCTGAATAAGCTGGTAAGTCGCCTCTTCATTTTGAGAACGCGCTTCGGTACCGAAGATCGAGCCATCTACTCCTGGTGGAATCAAGGCAAAGCGCTTGTCGTCGGTTACATCCACTGCACCATGATAGACAGGATGAGAATACTGTTCCAAGCGTTCCTGTCGTGTACTGGTAATGTTGACAGCCGAACGGTTCATACTCAGGCGTTCGGCTACGAGGCGGCATCTGAAATTAAATTGCTCGTCTAGTTGGGCCAAATTCTCTGGGCTGACCTCAAATTTGTCCATCTTTTGGGCTCCAAGGGAATGAGCGGTAAAGGTGAAAGGTAAGCCAGTCTTGTCCTCAATTAGAGCGCTGCAAATTCCTCCATCACAATAGTGAGCGGTCATAGCATCGGGTAAGCCACCCTGCTCCTGGTAAAATTTCAGGATATTGGGCACCCAGTCAGCAACCAGATGAGGCCACAGTAACTCTTTGCGCAGAAATTCTTTTGGCCCAGCTGGTAAGCGGATGATGCGGACGTTATCCGCGTCTGGGTAAGCGTCAAACGGCTTTGCAAACTCTGGCCAGTCAGGGTCGATGATTTGGCGAGTGAGAATATCAACCTTGTGACCCTTTTGAGCCATCGCTATGGCGACATGCTTGACGTAGATCAGCTGACCGCCAAAATCGGGATGTTTCGATAAGTGACTATTGCTTTTGTCAAAGTTGCCCTGAGGGTTAAGAAATCCAATGTGCATCCCTGAGTCCTAATACAACTTAACCTTAGGCTATCAGCTTCTGCCTCAAAACGATACCCTGACGGTGTGACAGTTGAGAGTGGCTACTGAGCTTGTCGAAGTATGCGGAATGTGGGCTATAAAGTTGCCGGGGTCAAATTAAAGGATAAGCTTGCTATTGCGGCAAACAATTTCTTTAAGTAACATCAACTAAGCTGGGTGCGGAATCTGTTAATAGTAATTGTTAATAGAATGGTTGCCAAGATTCCCAATGCGATCACGGTTGGTCAGAGCACGCCGAGGCCAACGCCTTTGAGCAGCAAGCCGCAGACAATTGTGACATAATGACGCACCGGATTCAGCAAAGATAGGTACTGAAACATATGCGGCCTGCTTTCAATAGGGGAGTCGGATCTCCCACTAACCGGACTCCAAACATGCGTAGATATCTGGCAAAAGTCGCAGGCGAGATGACAAAAATAGATTAACGGTTTTAAGTGATTTGAGAATTCGATTTAGATGCGTTTACCCTGGGATATCAACCGATTTAAACCCAACACGGTTCAGTTAGCGCGTGCAGAACCCTCCAATCCAGGCGGCGCACTGGGGTCGCCGCAGGCGGGGGTATCAAAGGTTTGGAGGAGAAAATTATTAACTGAACTGTATTGGATTTGACAACCAAAACCTTCAGATTTTCCAAGCATTTCTAGAGAGTAATTGTCTCAAGCTGGCTCTGCTTATAACTAGAGAATTCTTGCCGCAAGCACACCAATAAGCACGCAAAGACCTAGCGCTCTCCGAAAGTAGTTAACGCCTTCAAATAATTCCTGCCACGCCCAAGTAAACAAAGCGCCAAAAGCCAGTGCGTCTAACGCCGTATTGATTTTACCTGTTGTCAAAATTATTTTGAGTAAACTAGCCACAACCCCAACAATAATCGGGAGGTTTGGCATCTGAGCTAAAACAATTTTGCCATCGCTGTCGCGGAAGGTTTTATCAAATAATGTATTTTCCATGCTTTTAGGTGATAAGTGTTGTAGTCCTTGAGATTTTTTATATGTTAACCGCTTAGAGCCATCCCTTAAACTTTCTAAGGGAGTAATAACGAGCGCCAACCAAGTTCAGTAAGTTTTGAGTTAAGTTCTATCATAATTAGCCGGAAACATAGGAACGGTTATGGAAATGTCGGGAAGAGCAGTTTTGAGCGATTAGGGACTCGCGAGTTAATAATATACCAACCCAGTTTTTTACATATCTTTCTTTAGTTTAAAGAGTCTGGCTGGTATTCTATTTTTACGCAAGTCCCTAAGTATTGCAGGTCGCTACATGTATGTCATTTTTCCCGCTTTTATAAACATACAGTTTTCTTAACCCATAACTGATGACCCCAGAGCATGTTGGTCAACTTTGGTCTCCTTCCCTGCAATCACTTCAACTGTTCGGAATCCAAGCACCGCCAACAGATTATTTTCAGGGAGCTTGACGGGAGCAGGTTGCTCACCGTGACCTGGTGCGGGGAGGGGATAGGCAGTCCCAGTAGCAGTGTGGAAGCGAATATTGCCTTCGCTGTGCTCAATCACTTGATGGATGTGACCCGTTAACACTGTGACTGATGCAAAGTGAGATAGCAGTGAAAGCAACCTCGGAGAATCAGCCGTTGCCCATCCCCATTTGGGATAAAGGTCATACAGGGGAATATGGCTGAACACAACTATTGGCGTATCTTGTTTCTGCGCTGCCAAATCCTTTGCCAGCAAGTCCAATTGCGCCTGACCCAGTTTGCCTGTGCCAGTTGCCCCAAAGTCCAGCACATTGGTCAAGGAGATAAAGTGTATTCCTGCCTGATCCCAGACCTGTAAGCCTTCCTTGACATCTTTGCGGCTAAAGGCTTCCTCGTAGGCTTTGCCGCGATCGCCAATCGTATCGTGTTCCCCCGGTAAGGTAAACAGCGGCACTTTCAATTGAGAGAGTAATTGTTTCGCCTGATCAAATTCTGCTGGTTTAGATAGATGAGAGATGTCTCCCGTGTGAATGACAAAGGCGGGCGGGGTGGGTAAGGCATTGATCGCATTGATCGTTTTCTGGAGTGTGTCGGTCACATGTTCATTGGCGGGTTTGTTGAAGCCAATGTGTGTATCACTAATTTGCACGAAAGAAAACGGTGTAGCCGTGGATGATTTTTGAGCAGTCGATTCCCCTGACCGACAGGCAGTGAGTAAGCCGTTTTCACCAACTGCCCACACGATCCCCAACCCTGTCCAACTCACGTGTTCGATAAATTTTCGGCGTCTCATAGTGTGCTCCAATACATTTTGATGGGGTCAGTTTTTCTTAGGTGTTACCGTCAGCGTCCCTTTCATGAACGGGTGAATTGAGCAAATGTAGGGAAAGGTGCCCGGTTTGGTGGCGGTGTAGTTCCAGGTTTGATTGGTATCGAGTGCTTTCGAGTTGAAGGCACCATCCGTAGCTGTAGCCGTATGGGGTTCTTCATCCGTATTGATGAATTGAACTGTTTTACCAACGGCGATCGCCAAATTTGCTGGCTCATATTTGAAGTTATGAATTTTGATCGTGGCATCCGCAGTTTTGGGGCTAGCCTGGGATTGTGTCGGAGTCTGACTGGCAGATATCTGAGGTAGATCCTTGGGTTGACTAGTCGTTTCATTAGGGTTCGGACTACAAGATGACAACGAGAGCAGGATGACCAGGAAGGCACTGGTGATCGCCATGAAAAAATAAGAAATGTATTTCATGATCATGCTCCCATCTACCTCGGTTGACGGCGTTGAGCAAAGAGTCCGGTCATGCTCAGTCCGGTAGCTACTAAGCCAATCAGACCGAGCCCATTGAAAACTGGCAGTATTGCATCAAGTTTGAAGATTTGGAAGGTGTGAGTAGCAATTAAAAAGGCAGCAAGCTCTTCTTGATGCAACCATTTATCGGCAATCGCAACGCTAATTCCAGTTAGAGCAGTGAATAGTAGCGGCAAACAAAAAATTGTGGCAATCAGTCGATGGTTCCTACGAAACGTATTTTTCATGGCTTGATTTTCCTGGAAGGGTATAGCTGGAAGGTATTCATAATTTGATTGTTGGAGGCAAAACTTTGGGTTAATCCAGTTATGGATAAGATTTGGACTTTGGACAAAAATTGTAAGTTCGCATAATTTATCTGCAAACTTAGACACCTGTAACTGAGTCAAAGAAAAAACCTGTTGTCCCAAAAAATACGGTGAGCATGAATGAATGACACTGACGTAACACCCCAATCCACTTCTCCAAAGCGGGAGGAGGTAGAGTGCCAAGTCCCGCAGGAGTTTTCTGATCTCAGTGCCATTCGCTCAGGAAGCAATACATGCACCAGTTGGATTAGGAGCGTTGCTTCATACCTGAGTCATCATTGATTTAGCACCACCATTTTTTTAGTCTGTTTTCAATCCTTGCAGTTGAGCTTCAAGGGCGGAGCGATAGCTTTGATCGTTCAACGTTTTTTCAGGGAGCCGATTCGCTTTGACAGCAGCTTGCATTAAGTCTTGAGCCGTGACCGTTCCAGAGGCGATCGCATCGCTCAAAGCACCATTGCTAGGAATGCCCTGCTCTTCGAGATAACCTTGATAAGCCAGATACGCCAGACTAAAAGGGTTGGGCTGGTTTGCAGATTGGTTCGCCGTGGAGAAATTGAGGGTGATTGGTGCTGCCTTGGTGGTTTGGGCCTGTGCCATCGCAGGCAAAGTAGCAGCAGAAAGCAATAGCGTTGTGATCACGACAGAAATAGAGTAGCGCATGGAATTACCTCTGAGATAAGTTATTTGGTTACAACTGTTTCACTTGCCTTCAATGCCAGAATGCAGCACAAACTTGCAAGCAGATTGGTCAAATCCCAACCGCTAAAGGTGCAAAATCTGATATGGCAAAAAAGCTGTAGAAGTGGCAGGTAAGCAGTTAGCGTGATTTCAGGAATTTAGTCGCAACTTATGCCTGGAAAGAATGCCAACTGGGTTACTTGCTTGTCTCTATCTCTAAAACGTCCTAGGACGAATTTTGGATTTAAACTCTTCAAATGTTCTTGCTAGATTTATTGTTCACGGTTCGTTGAGTTCGAAGCGCGAACTCATGTCAACCCATCAGAACGAAATCACCACTTTTCCAAAATTTGGACTCTAGACTCATCCAATTAGCTTCATCAATCGTTTTAGACATGAGAGGAAGTTTGCTCTATACTCAAAAAAAGTGAAAACAGGATTGGTACTTACGCTGCCAGATGCATCAGGCGTTTTGGAAGAGAAGTTCACCTCGGTCTACAAACCAGAATTTATGGAGCTGAATTCTCCCGATCACCATTCATCAGAACCGTCATCCCCCAGCGATGCCGCGCTATTGAATGATTTGGAGGCTAAGCAACCAGCGGCCTTAGGGTGCCTATACGAGCGCTATGGCAGCGTGGTGTATGGGGTGGCGCTGAAAGTCTTACAAAACCAATCGGAAGCCGAAGACCTGACCCAAGAGATATTTCTGACGCTGTGGCAGCGTCCGGTTGACCCCGCTAAACACGGTCATTTACTCCGCTACCTAATTACTCTGACCAGATCGCGGGCCATCGACAAACTGCGATCGCGCAGTCGCCATCTCAAGAATGTGCAACGCTGGGGGCGGAACGTTACAGCTGAACCCCCCGCGTCTACTCCGATTGAGCAGGTTGTTTCCCATGAGCGATCGCGGCAAGTGCGGCAGGCATTGGCTCAGCTTTCCGATCAGCAACGGCAGGTGATCGAGCTGGCATATGATGCCGGACTGAGCCAATCGGCGATTGCCCAACAACTGAAGGAACCCCTGGGAACAGTGAAAAGCCGGACTCGCCAGGGACTCCTGAAATTGAAGCAACTTTTACAAGACTCCATTGACTAAGGTTATGACTGAACCACTTACTCCTGAAGCAATCGACACCTTGGCCGCGGGCTATGTCGTGGGCGATCTTGATCGCGACGAAGTAGAAATCTTTGAGCAACTGTTAACAGAAAATCCAGCATTAGTAACACAAGTGCAGCAGCTTCAGGCCACCTTAGACCACGTAGTTTACAACTTAAACAGCGTTGAACCGCCCCCCCATCTCCAAGCTGTCATTATGGCTTCGGCCATCAAGACTTTCCCATCCTCACGTCGCCAAAAGGCTCGGCTCCCCTGGCAGATTGTCATGAGTAGTGTGGCGGCACTTCTGATTCTGTACTTGGGCGTCGATAACTATCGGTTGCGACAGGAGCACCTCTTTGCCCAAGACATTAATACCCTACTGCAACAGTCTCAGACGCAACTTTTCTCTCTTAAGGCGGTGAAGGCGGCAGATCCGGCTACGGGTAGCTTTGTGGTGAATCTAGGGCAACGGCAGGGAATTCTCGCCATCCAAAATCTGGTGGCTCCCCCCAGAGGTAAGGTCTATCGATTGTGGGCGATCGCCGATGGCGAAAAGATTCCTTGTGGCACACTGAACACCAATTCCCAGGGTAAGGTGCTAGAGAAATTCTGGATGCCAGCTGACTTTTATGAATCGGGGATCTCTGGGTTATTTGTGACGGTAGAATCGTCTGAAACTAGCCGCTATCCCACTGGAGCTAGTGTGATGCAGAGTACATTGGCTACCAAGAGCTAATCTCAGGTATTCACTTGAACGGATATCAACCGATATCCACTAATTCTAGAGAGGAACAATCTCCCTGTATCACTGTTAAGGGGAGTGTAGATAGATGGCTGGTGGGTCACAAGGGTGAACTCAAAGGTCTGATTTTATCAGATAG
>CAZZWA010000313.1:2788-7362 GCA_964657555.1 uncultured Microcoleus sp. | reverse complement strand
AATAGGGTTCTGGGTCGCACCTGGTTAGCTTCGTCAACCAAACGGATTTTCTCATCTCCGGTTGCCAAATGTGCCATATCGCGCAGGGCTTTTTCTAGACCTTTTCTTAGATACAACTCCTCAAGCGGTATCGAGAGAATAGCAACGGA
Source organism: uncultured Microcoleus sp. (assembly GCA_964657555.1). Classification (GTDB taxonomy): domain Bacteria; phylum Cyanobacteriota; class Cyanobacteriia; order Cyanobacteriales; family FACHB-T130; genus CAZZWA01. Next base: position 7,213 of record CAZZWA010000313.1, on the reverse strand, counting down.
GGCAGCTGGTGAGAGCGCCCGTGAAGTGACCAGATGCAGGGCTGTCTCCAAAACCTGTTTGGTCAATCGGTATCTTTCCATGCCTTCCAGTGCGATCGCCTCAATGGCCATCGAAGCACCCTTGAGGTCTTCCATTCCTGGTGCCGAACGCTCTTTATTAACCAGAGTCCGGGCGACTTCCACCCGTGATCGCGTAAACAGATTGGAGGATTGGGGGACGCGCTCTAAAGCTGCTACCGCACTTCTGCGGTTTCCGGTGGTGCAAAGGCAGCGTGCCAGACCGAAAGCAGCTGAGGTGTAACTGGGGTCGGTGTGGGAGACCAGATCATACATCTTGATGGCCAGTCCAAAGTTTCTCGCCTGCTCCGCTGCTAGTCCTAGTGCCAGCTTAGGTGCTAGCTCTCCTGGTAGGTCAAAGTAGACTTGGTCGAAAGCCGCAGCCGCTTCCGGCGCTTTACCTTGTGCCATGAGACTTCGCCCCCTATACCACAGCACTCTCCAGTCCCAAGGATCTTTCTCTTCAACTTTCGCCAAAACTTGCTCAACCTCGTCGTCAGCACCGATGTCAATCAGGCTGTTAGCCAATCGCAGCTGAGCTTCGACCGAAGCAGGGAACTGTTGGACGGTTTGTCTTAAGCTGGTCACTCGCTGAGTTGGTTCAGAAAGAGCACCTGCGTTGAGCACAGCATTGAAGCCAGGGTCTGTTGAGTCCAACATCGGAATTGGTAGTTGGTGATAGTCGGCGCGGATTGGCTCGAAGTCACTGCTGGAGGTGAGAGAGAGCAGATCGCCGCTGAAGACATTGCTGATCGATGGACGTGGGATATTTGTCTCAATGGCGACGATCTCCCGCAGCACGCCAAGCAGCTGATCGGCCATTTCATCAGCAGACTGGAAGCGGTCGTCTGGATTCTGGGCTGTTGCTTTGAGCAGAAAGCGGTAAAGTGACTCTTGCTGGGCAAATAGAGGTTCTTCCTGGGGACTGGGCAGCGTGTACTGGTATTCTGTGCTGAAGCCTTTGATATTTGTCAGCAGGACAGCCAAAGTTCTGCCTACTGTGAACAGATCTGAGGCGACAGTAGGCCCCTCGCCCGCTTCTGGCGCACTGTAGCCAACCGTGCCATAAATGTCGCCATCTAGGTCGTCGATGCGTCGGACGCCGCCCAAGTCGATCAGCTTAACGTCGTTGCCCTCCAGCATCACGTTGTCAGGCTTGAAGTCACAGTATACCAGACCCAAGGAATGCAAGTAGGCAAAAGCACTCAAGATGCGATGGATGTAGGCGATCGCCTCAGCCACTGGCAACACTCCCCGCTCTTTGCGCAGATCTTTGAGCGTCTTGCCACCTACATACTCCATGACGATAAAGCCTTCAGTGTCATGGTTGACGAAGTTATAAATACCAACAATATTGGCGTGCTTGACTGCTGCTAGGAATTGCCGTTCTGCCACCGCCACTGCCGCACTCGCTGCGTCTTCGGTATTGAGCAGACCCTTGAGTACCACGTAACGAGACAGCGTTTTGTCAAAGCCCAGGTAAATCCAACCCAATCCACCGTAAGCGATCGCGCCCTTAACTTCATATTGACCGGCAACCAAGTCACCTGGGTAAAGCGAGGCGATGAAGGAATACTTTTGTCCGCATTTGGGGCAGAAGCCCTTTTCCCGCTTCAGGGGGTTATTGCAATTCGAGCAGAAGCGTTTGTGCTCAGGAACCTTCGCTTCTATCATGATTGCCTTCTCTGGTTCTGTCGAAGGCAGATCTGGTAAAGATATGAGTCCGGCACCAAGCTGCTTACGGCTACTCCTTGCAGAAGTGCTAGTGCGTCGCGAACCTTTGGAAGAGCGATTGGTGAGCGGGGATGAACCCGTACCTGTCGTGATACTTGCGCTTTGCCTCATGGGCTGGCTCTGCACGGTAACGCTGACTTCCTGAGTTTTTATGGCTGCAAGTCCGCACACATTACAGTAGCCATCTTCAATGATGCCAGTGCAGCCTGGTCTTTTACAACTCTCGTCGTCCATCTGGGTTCTCCTTTGGGAACTGGGGACTGAAGTTTCGTCGGGACTAGATGTATTATTCCCTTTTGCAATCCGATTTGACACTCGTCGGCATTATAATTACCTCTACGCGCTCAATTAGAGGGCGGTAGCCTTGAGGCATTGCTGGTTTCATCTAAGAACATTGACACGAGTTTACCTAAAACCTCTGTTTCTATCTCTTGTTCCATCCGCAGTAAGAGCTGTCTTTCGATTTCATATAATCCAGAAACTATACGATCTGAATCCCCAAAGATATTTTTTGCTAATCCAATCAGGTTATCTTCATGATTGGGTTCAGACCAGGTGAAAAGATCTGTATAGATTTGAGAGTAACTTTCATCGACTTCAGATACAAAGCGCAGAGCCATAGGGGGACGAATAATCCGCAATTTGAGTAGTGCTTCAATAATATATAAGCCATGCTCTTGCTGTTTTTGGCACTTTTTCAACTCCAGGTAAATATCTAACAAGCTAATCCCCAGATACTGCATGCCTATGTACAAATAAAATCTAGAGCCGGTAGCACCGCAAAACGCTTCCCAATTAGGATTCCAGATGATTTTTTTAAACAAGTCAAATCCTTTGTTTCCATAAAGCGCAACACCAAGAATAATCCCACCATTACAATCTGTTGAGGCCGTAGTTTGACCAAGATGGAAAATCTCCTCAAGCAGAAAATCATTCTTGGTCTTGATAGCTAAAGCAGGGATAAATTCAGGGAAAAGGCTTTGACCATAGCACTGCTTGATTTGTGCTTCGATTTCACGCTCTAGTCCTTCACACGGCAAGTGTAAAAGTCCCATACAGGCGGCTTGGCTTAGGTAGTAATCTCCTGACTTGACATACTCAAATAAAATTTGCTGGGCGGGGGTATAGCCAAGATAGCCTAAGCAGTGAAGCACGCCCTCTGGGACTCTGTCACGCAATTGCTCTCCTTGAAAGCAGTTCTCCACAAGAGCTTGTGCTGTTAATATATCTCCATGACTCATCAGAAGTTGGATTAATTCTTCACATTGTTGCGGAACCTCCAGAAATACGGGTAAAAGGGCTTTTACGTCTTCCATAGAACCATGACGTATGATTGCTCGAATATAGGCATTTTTCAGTTCCCGTTTTTGTATGTGATTGTTGTCTCTGTAGTAAAGAGCTAAAAGCAATTTTGTTGCCGGAAGCATGTTGATACATCTCTTAACTATGCAACTGATTGTTCAGATATTTCTCATATTGCGAAACTAACTCAGCAGCCTGCTCCAAAGGCGTTGGCCGAGTGTACAGCAACTGTTTAGCCTGCTGAGCCAGTTCTGCCAGTCTGGCATCTTCTGCTAGCTTCCGCGCCAGTGCCTTGGCCTTGAGAGCATCGAGGCGTCCGCGCAACTCTGCTCTTGTCTCCAAGGGGGCTTTGTTGGCTTGAGCCGCCCTTTTTTCTGCCATAATATAATCCTTCACCTTGGCAGTCCAATTTTCCAGACCGACGCAGACTGGATTTAGAAGACCTTCAGCAAACTTGCTTTCCAGTCTGGTTAGCCATGTCTCTAGCGCGTCGATGTTCTCCTGAGCCAAGGGAGTTTGGAGCGTTGAATGGTCAACCACCTTTTCCCGACTTTCAGCAAAGGCGGCTTCGGCTTGTCGATGAAGTTCCACCAACTGCTTGAGGAGATTGTGAGCGATCGCGATCTGATCTCGGATCTGAGTTTGCTGTTTGACCAACTGCCCAAGGGTTGTTTTCACCCGCGCAATCAACGGCTCGATCTCCCGATGGAAATTGGTACTCACCCCCAAAGGATCGGTCTCAATGCTCTGCCGCAAGGAAGCAATTTTTTGACGAGCAACGGACAGTTCGCTTAAAGAACCCATGCCAAGGGAGTCAGCCAAGTTTTGCAGAGATGTGGTCTGGGTTTCAGCAGCTACGAGAGTTGGCTCTAGGCGCGACCAAGCTTCATCAACGGCTAAAACCACGTCCTTAGCAACCTGGAACGCTTCTGTCATCAATGCCAGCAATGCCAGTGGTGCGATCGCATTGCCTGTCTCGGAGGCGCTGAGAAGTCCTCTCTGGGCCAGAGGAGTCTGAACAGCAGGTAGCTGAATTGATGCTCCCGTTAGTAATTGTTCAATTTCGCGAACTTTCTGTTCTGACCCTAAAAATCGCGGCACTGATGAACGCAACGCAGCTGCCTTATCTATAGTTGAAAGCAGCAGGTCGAAGTGTTGAAACAGGTCATTCATCGCTGCGATCGCTGGAGTAACTCGCGCCTCAGTGCTCCCCGTCAACTGTGCCTTGGGGAACCCAGACACACCGGAGAGCCGCTGATAAGTTGGGAGGTCATGTAAGTCCATCAGATTTTGACCTACAAGGTTAACCTTCTTTTTCCATTCGGCTAACAA
>CAZZWA010000313.1:0-2688 GCA_964657555.1 uncultured Microcoleus sp. | reverse complement strand
TTCTTGCCTGAGCTGGAGAAAACTTCGGAAGATCGGGAAGTGATTTTGTGCGCTCCCTTTACGGCGTTGGGCGTTCTGTCCAAGAATCTGCATGGAAGTCTAGTGCATCTGGGTGCCCAGAATGTCCACTGGGAGGAATTCGGAGCCTTTACAGGTGAAATCTCAGGCTCCATGCTGACAGAAATCGGAGTGCGTTACGTCATAGTTGGTCACAGCGAACGGCGTCAATTTTTTGGCGACACAGATGAAACTGTCAACCTGCGCCTCAAAGCTGCCCAGCATTATGGCCTTACCCCTATTCTCTGCGTCGGCGAAACTAAAATACAGAGGCAGGAGGGTAAAACGGAATCTATTATCAAGGGGCAGTTGGCAAAAGACTTGGAAGATGTGGATCAGCAGCACTTAATCATCGCCTATGAACCTATCTGGGCGATCGGCACTGGTGACACCTGCCAAACAAAGGAAGCCAATCGCGTGATTGGACTGATTCGCGCTCAGCTGAGTAATCCTAATGTCTCTATTCAGTACGGTGGCTCAGTTAAACCCGACAATATTGATGAAATTATGGCTCAGCCAGAAATTGACGGCGTCTTGGTAGGGGGAGCTAGCCTGCAACCTAAGAGTTTTGCTCGCATCGTCAACTATCAACAGTAGGCTTTTCCTAGGGATACTGTCCTTACCCAACTAGTGGTTCACCAACCGAAAATTAATTGGTTGACATAGATTTGATGACTCTAGCGCAGCGGCGCGACAGCGTGGGACAAGGGGAACACCCACACCCATTACCCCATTTCTCTACTCGTCAAGTTTGCCTTGGCGGACTCTTAGTCGTGAACTTTTTAAGTATGAGGCGTAATCTGCTTCTCTTTCAGAAATAGTCTGGCAACGCTCTTCCAGCTGAAGGGGTGATAAACAAGCTTAAGGCTTAATTTATCAAGCTTTCTACTCCATTAACCTATGAAAAGATATCAACTTATTGACACACTTGTTGAGAATGAGCTGTTCTTGATAATGATAATCATAGGCGAGGGGAGAGAGGGCTGGGGGTGAGGGTGCAAGTCCGATTTTACCGGACTTGATATAAGGAGCTTTAGCTACCCGATGAACCGCCAACGATTTAAATCGCTGGCTAATAGCTCAAGTCCTCTCAAGAGGACTAAATTTTACTGTACATTTCAGTCCACTAAAGTGGACTTTGGCTATTAACCCGGAGTTTAAACTCCGAGCGAGTGTAGCATTAATAACTTTGTTTGGAAATTCGTGCGACTGATCAGCTTTTCTGCCCTCTCTTTCTGAAACAATCTGCTGGGGGTTGTTTAAAACGGATTCGACTAAGATCAGGGGAATGCCTCGCCGTTGCATTTCTTCTTGGGCATGGCGGGAAAGTCTAAAGTTCACATGCGATCGCTCCCGCTTAACAATAAGATACCCTCTATTGTGCCAGAAGTGACGGAGCGACCAATACCGGGATGAGCTTGAGGTTAAGTTCACAGATGTAGTGTAAGTTTTAGTGCGATCGCATACAAGTCTCATCTTAGGACTTACGCAAAGCCTCTATTTGTAGGGTGTGTTAGCGGAGCGTAACGCACCGTCTCCTCTATTGCCAATTGATATCGTGTCCGGTTGAATACCCATAGTTGAGACAGACGCACAGACGCGGAGAAATTTTTATTATGGGCAATTAGTCGAACATGATATGACTTAATTAATGTAATCTTTAGCACATTAAATTACTGGTTACGTAACAAGTTGTGCGGCGGCAAATAACCTCCGTTCCGTCCGCACCAACGCAGTGTTATATCAAGTCCGGTTAATCACTTGCTAAAAACGCTTACTTGTCATGCTGAGCGCAACGCAGTGGAGCGAAGCATCAAGGGAGTTCTTCGTAACGCTGGCGAATGACAACTACTCAAGCGAACTTGATATTAGAGTGCGACACAATAGTTACCAAGTAGCAGCAAGTACTAAGTGTTATTTTTTATAAAGAACTAGTTGGCTTGCATAAAACCGACAAACCTCTTAAGTATGCCTTTGATTTCTGAATCAATTTCCTGTTCTTCCATCAAAGATGCTAATCTTGCAGAATCCCATTTCTAGCAATGCCTCTTGACCAGCATAATTACGGTAGCTTGAGTAACGCCAATGAACTGAGTTCAACCTGACCACTCTTAAAAACTTGTATCGTTAGTTGATAGCCTTTGCTGTCGTTCCCATTTTGCAATGACGTGTTTGATAAAGTCTCTTTCTTCTGAAGATAAGTTAGGGTCAATCTGACTTTAAGTGCGATCGCCAACTGTTTTTCTTCCATAGTAGTTAAGAAATTTAAATGTTAGTTATGATAATTTATCGACATTAGTTTTCCCTGCCAGAGTCAAGGAATGAGGCGTCACTCTCTGGCTCTATGGTGCCCAAGTTATGCCTTGGCACCCTGCTAGAGGCTCTGCCTCCAGACACGTAGCTGTGAGGCAGAGCCTCTAAATAGCATTCCCTGCCAGAGTCAGGGAACGAGGCGTTTCCCGTCTGGTGCCGAGGCTCTGCCTTGGAACCCTGCAACTGAGGCTCTGCCTCCCCATATCTTAAACTTGCCTTACCACACTCAGAAAACGAAGTGTTTCCCGTCTGGTGCCGAGGCTCTGCCTCCCCATATCTTAAACTTGCCTTACCACACTCAGGGAACGAGGCGTTTCC
>CAZZWA010000312.1:0-7369 GCA_964657555.1 uncultured Microcoleus sp. | reverse complement strand
TTTTTAGGAACTTCAGCCTTTTTCTCAGCCGGAATTGGCATCACCAATAGTAAGCCGTGCAGTCCCAGTGAAATCAGCAGCATAGGCCGAATCAGGAACAGCAAGGGAGCGGGTAAGTTTTTCTGTAGGGACAACTGGTTCATAAATTAATTGGAACTCAAGCCATTCATATGGAATTATCAAAAATTCCATAGGGCTGCTAACGCTCAAATACTTTTACAAAGATCAAAATAAAGATTCACATAAGTATAATACCAAAAACTATTCGTCTTAAGAATTTTATTTTATAAGATTCAAATCTAAAAACCTTACTTATTGATTTACTTAAATATTTCTTAATCTATTATTATTGTTTTCATTACCTGTTTGAACCACGAGAGCTGTAGTATATACGGGATTCTCCTAAATAGTGTGCTTGGAGTTTGAGGACGCGGCAATATGATACTCTTTACAACCACTTTTCGTCGTGCTGTTACAACTTCAGCAGTGACACTGGCAATTACATTTGGCTCAGCATTGACAGCTATTTCTCAGGCTGCGGCTGTCACCCTAAATGGTGCCGGTGCAACATTCCCAAAACCGCTTTACGACAGGTATATTGCTGAATTCAGCAAAGATCACAACGATATTCAAATTAACTACGAAGGGATTGGTAGTGGTGGCGGTATCAAGCAATTAATTGCTGGCACTGTAGACTTCGCCGGTAGCGATGCGGCGATGGAACAAAAGGAGATAGATCAGATACCGAAAGAACATGGCGGTGTTATGTTTGTTCCTACCGCTGGGGGTGCAGTAGCGGTTGTTTACAACATTCCAGGCGTTTCCAAGCTTCAGTTGTCTCGCAAGGTGCTGCCAGCGATCTTTGATGGTAAAATCACCCGTTGGAATGACCCAGCGATCACCGCAGATAATAAAAATGTTAATCTGCCCGACCAGCCTATTAAGACTGTGGTGCGAGCAGATGGCAGCGGCACAACATTTATCTTCACTAATCACTTAAGTGCTGTCGATGGTGATTTTAAAACAAAAGTCGGCGCTAGTAAACAACCCACTTGGCCGGGAAATCCTCTCAAAGGTAAAGGAAATCCTGGTGTAGCGGCTCTTGTGAAACAAACCCCTGGGTCTATTGGCTATGTGGAGGCGCAAGTCGCCACTCAAAGTGGACTCAGCAAAGCTGATGTGCAAAACCAAAAACTTCGGTTCGTCTCTCCTACTGTAAAAGAGACTGAAACAGCGCTGAAGAATATCAAGTTTAATGATGATTTTCGAGTTGACTTTAGCAAGCTAGCTGACCCAGCAGATGGCTATCCGATCGCTGGTTTAACCTGGCTAATGTTCTACAAGCAGTACGACTCGCCAGAAAAAGCACAGGCAGTTCAAACACTAATCGACTGGATTTTTACTAAGGGGCAAGACATCAACCCAGGGCTGGAATATACCAAGATTCCGCAACCTATTGCTGAGCAGGTAAATACGGCGGTGAAGAATGCATACGCCCGGAAGTAAAAGAGTGATAAGTGCTATTGCTCTACCGGGCAAGAAGGTGTAGGACTGAGCACTCAATGTTGAGTTTGTAGAAACTCTGACTTTCTCAATTGCTGGTTGTGACATATTGTAGGGGTTGAGTGAAGAAAACCCCTACAATATCTTTATTTATTGTGTGAGCATGGCAGGTTCTTCTGAGCAGATGCCCAATCCTTCTTACCAACCTAACTCTGTAGAACTAGACCTGAAATCTACTGATGGAGCAGGTACATGGCTGGAACTTGCGTTTATCTGGTTGGTACGTATTTTCGCCTTTGGCACAATTGCAGTCTTGTTCTGGTTATCGTGGGTGATTTTTAAAGAAGCTCAACCAGCGATCGCTAAATTTGGCTTCAACTTTTTGTCGAGCAAGACCTGGAATGTCGGAGAGCTAAGTTTCGGGGCGTTACCTTATATTTACGGAACTTTGGTATCTTCAGCGATCGCCCTCATCCTCGCTGCACCTGTGGGTATAGCAGTGGCGCTTGTTGGCAGCGAAGATTTTTTACCAGTGTGGGTGCGATCGCCCCTAGCATTTGTCGTCGAGTTGATCGCCGCCATTCCCAGCGTGATCGTAGGGTTGTGGGGAATTTTTGTTTTTATCCCCTTTCTCAAACCCATCGAACTTTGGCTGTCTAAAAATTTGCGCTGGATACCCATATTCAATACCGAAGACCCTTCAGGCCCTAGTATGCTGGCAGCTGGGATTATCCTGGCAATTATGGTTCTACCGACAGTTGCCGCAATTAGCCGCGATATCTTGCTGGCAATTCCCAAGGAATTAAGGAGTGCGTCGATGTCTTTGGGGGCAACTCGCTGGGAAACTATCTTTCGGATTCTGCTACCTGCTGGTGCTTCAGGTTTGTTGGGTGCAGTCATGCTGGCACTAGGCAGAGCTTTGGGAGAAACAATGGCAGTGACGATGGTGATTGGCAACACAGCCCAGATTAATGCCTCCCTGTTGGAGCCAGCTTATACGATTCCAGCAGTGTTGGCAAATGAATTTGCCGAAGCTCTGGACAAATTGCACATCGGTGCTTTGATGTATCTAGCTCTGATTCTGTTTGTTCTGACCCTGATTGTTAACATTGTTGCTGTAGCGATGGTTCAGCTAATTGGGCTGAACGGCGTAAGAAACTAAGTTTATCACTAATGACTACTGAGTAAAGACGTTCCGGCGGAACGTCTCTACCAACAGACTAATGACTCATAACTAATAACCCATGATTAATGACTCTTGGAAGCAAGAACTTCATCAACCCTTGCCAATCGGTCGAACTTTATTCAGTTATGGGATGACTGCTCTCGCTTTCACACTAATGGGTGTGGCGCTGCTGCCACTTTTGGCGATTTTGCTAGAAATTGTCCGTCAAGGGCTACCGCAGTTGAGTTGGCAAGTGTTTGTGTCTCTACCCGCACCTGAGGGAATGCAAAATGTGCCAAATGGCTTTGCTAATGCGATTGTGGGTACACTGATGATGGTCGGGATTGCCTCTTTGCTGAGCATGCCCTTTGGCATCATGACTGGGATCTTCCTGTCGGAGTTTGGCAAAGCATCTCGTGTCGCCAGCTTTATCCGCTTCATCGCTGTGATCCTCAGCAGCATCCCTTCCATTGTGGTCGGTGTCTTTGCCTATGGCGTCATTGTTCTGGCAACCAAGAAATTTTCAGCAGTAGCTGGTGGTTTTGCCTTAGCCATAATTATGCTGCCGATTGTGGCATTGACCACAGAAGAAGCCTTGAAACTTGTTCCCACCCAGATGCGCCTTGCCTCAGCTGCCTTGGGAGGCGATCGCTTACAAACCACCTTTCGCATTGTCATTACCTCAGCCCTCCCCGGCATTACTACTGGTGTCTTGCTTGCTGTTGCCCGTGCTGCGGGTGAAACGGCTCCCCTCCTCTTCACTGCCTTATCCACTCAGAATTGGCCGCCTTTTGCCTCAAAGTTGGTGGAACTTTTCAAGCACCCCCCTGGCACAGAAACCATCTCGGTAGTAAAGCAAATTCCAGAAACATTGTTAAGCCAAACTCCTTCTCTGTCAGTCCTGATTTTTAATTATGCTTCCTCTCCTTATCCAGCACAAAATAAGTTAGCCTGGACAGCCTCCTTAGTTTTGTTAGGGATGGTTTTGCTGATCAGCATTCTGTCCCGCCTTGTTACTCACCAACGCTTGAAAGTCCGTTAGTTTATGCAATCTGGAAATAACTATCCAATCGTGAATGCCGATCAAGCCATCGAAAATGTATCTCCTTTCCCGGAACCAACTGGTATTCCAGCCCTGCGAGTTCGGGACTTTACCTTTTGCTACGGCACCCAAACAGCAATCGAGCGGATATCTTTAGATATCAATCAGCAGCAAGTCACCGCCATCATTGGCCCTTCTGGTTGTGGCAAATCTACCTTCCTCAAAGCTCTCAACCGCATTGGCGAATTAGAGGGAAACGTGCAGGTAAAAGGCACTATCGAATTTTTTGGGCAGAATATCTACAATCGGGGAATCAACCTCAACCGACTGCGTCGTCAGATTGGCATGGTATTCCAGAAGCCAAATCCCTTTCCTAGCAGCATCTATGATAATGTTGCCTACGGCTTGAGAATTTTTGGTCGTCAGGGCAAAACAGAGTTGGATGAAATCGTAGAATCTGCCCTCAAAAGTGCTGCTCTTTGGGATGAAGTGAAAGACAACCTGAAGAAATCTGCTTTGGGACTCTCTGGTGGACAGCAGCAACGGCTTTGCATTGCTCGTGCCTTAGCTGTGCAGCCAAAGGTTTTGCTGATGGATGAGCCTTGCTCAGCTCTTGACCCCATTTCTACAATGAAAATTGAAGGACTGATCCAAAGCCTCCGCCAGCAATTGACGATTGTGATTGTGACACACAATATGCAGCAGGCATCCCGTGTCTCTGATTGCACGGCTTTTTTTAATGCAGATGAAAGTCGAATTGGTCGCCTGATTGAATTTGGCTCCACAGTGCGGATTTTCACTGCGGCAACTCATGAAAGTACCAGAGACTATATCGAAGGACGCTTCGGGTGATTGAAGTGTTGAGTCTTGAATTATGAAAGACTCAACAATTTTACTTATGATGAATAGGTATAGCCCTGCTTGTCAGACTTATGCCTGATGATTCTGCCATCATCAAACAAATCAGCCATCATGCCTACCAAGTGCTGGTTAATATCCTACAGCATCACCCCGAATGGCTGACGACTGGGTATAGGTACATTCCTTGGAAGGATATTAAATATCAATCGGCTTTTATAGCAGGATTGAGTAAAAAACTCGAAGGTACAGAAGACAAAGATGCACTGATGTCGAAAGTGAGGGATTATCTGAGGCTTTTTCTAGAGCACAGTTTCTTCGAGTCTTCAGCTTTTGATGAACTAGAGGCAGCATTTTTCCATATACTGAGTTATTCAGAGCAAATTATTAAGTCGAATGGTTTTAGGAGTTCAAATAAAATAAAACTCCAAGCCTCTGCACAAACAGTGATGTCTGGGGTGGGAAGTGTTAGCGAAGCGATTGCGCCGCAGTTAGCTATGCCGCAGGCGATCGCTATCCTACTCTTAGACGCAGAAAACTTAGTACTTGACCGCGCTACAGAAGACTTTCTCAGAGTTGAGGTTTGCACATACCCCATTCAAGTTAAAATCGCCTTTGCCAACTGGAAAAGTAGAGGTAAGCAAGATATTGAATTGCACGAACGGGGCTATGACTTGATTCACGTTCCTGTTGGTAGAGATCATGCAGACGGTAAAATGCTTATAGTTGGCGCATCACTTCGTGAGCATTATCCAACAGTCAGAGAAGTTTTAGTCTGTTCATCAGACACCGTAATGACTAATCTCTGCAATCAACTACAAAACAGAGGCTTGACCGTACATCACGTCCGTAGGCAAGGTTACACAATCACTGTATCTAACTGCCAGACTGGGGAAACTAAGCTTTACACAATTAAGCAACAACTTCCCACTCCTGAGGAACTGATCAAACAGTTAAAAGGCTTAATCAGAGCTGAGCAAAAAATCGGCTCTTATCATGATTGCGTTAAAATTTCTAGAATATCACAAATTTATCAAGAAAAGTATCAACTAACTCTTATTCAAGTTGTATATCATCATAATTTAGGTGACAAAGATGAGGATATTTTTATTAATCACACTTCTGATTTCGCTGTATATCAAAAGCTTGGTGAACTTGAACTATACGTTAACACAGTTGAGTTTTCATCAAACCATCCAATTGAATCGCAATCTGATTTAGAACAAGCACTGGCAACTCTTTTAAATAAATTAATTTCCGAATCTCAAGACAAGTATATTTTTATTTCAACTCTGGGTAGTAGATTTAGGCAGGATTATCATGAAACGATTAGAGAAACATTGGCTCGCGTAGGATGGGAAGGCACTCTCACTCAATTTCTGCAACGACGCCGTTCTTTCCTGATTGATAGATCTGGGAATCAAGTCACTCTGGCTCAGCGCTAATACTAAAATTTAGCTAAAATTAGTAGGAATAAAATATTTACATCCCCCTAAAGAAGGAAATTTTATAATATGCAGGTAATGGAGTGGTTAGTCGGAGCGGTGCACGAGCTGTCGCTGGCGCGTCGTCTGGAAACCATCATGGAGATCGTGCGGGTGGCAGCACGGGAACTTACCGGAGCTGATGGCGCAACCTTTGTGCTACGCGATCAGGATCAGTGCTTCTATGCTGATGAAGATGCTATTGCCCCCTTGTGGAAAGGGCAGCGCCTTCCAATGAAGATTTGCCTTGGCAGATGGGTTGGGTTCACACAGCTTTTGCAGGTGCCGATGGCGGTAGTAGTTTGCCCTGCAGCAACAGTCGTAATGTCCCTAGAGCAATGCTGCCGATCACGATATTTGCGCCAATAAATAGCAGCACTGCCAACCCTTCCATCAAGCCGGTCATGCCGCGTTCGACAAAGCGCAGGGATGCCAACGACAGGGCGGCAACGCCGAGCGTGAATGCCCAGTAGGAGGCTGCAAAGGGTTGTTGAAACAACCACGGTAGCAGCCGCAGTAGAATCAACGCCTGCAACAGCCCATAGCCGAAGAGGATCTGAGCGAAGGGCTCGGGCTGACCACTGGTGATGCCCAGGTAGGCAACACAGCCGACGACAGGGGGTGCCAGTTGAATGCCCAGCGTTGGACGCAGTGGTTTGGGCAACGCTTCCCACAGGAACAGGCGATGCATGATGATGGACTCCAGTGCCAGCCACGAAAACAGCCCCGCTCCAAAAAACAACGCGCCCCATTCTCGATAACCGAGGGCACTGGCAACGATCGCGCTGACAAAACCACCCGCGACTGTGGGCAGGTAGAGAATGGGTGTTATCGTTTCTGGCTTAAGCCCTCCCATCCATAGCTGACCGGAACGATACACGCCAAAGCTCAACTGACCGATCGCGCCTACCACGAATAACGCGACGGCGATCGCACGGGAATAGGGCGCGATCGCCAACACTACCAGCACCGTAGAAACAGGCACCAACCCGATAAAGCAACACAAAATGGGATGCTCGAACTCAGCCAGGGCTTCCTCCCGCGCCCACAGCCATTTGCTGACATAGAGCAGCAGTAACACGAGCCAGACTGCAACGGCAATCAGCATAATGATTTCGCCAATCCAGGCAGGCAGGTGCCAGATCTTGGCAGCCAGTCGCCAGCAGCTTCCCAGCCCCACTAAACCCAGAACCATGCCAAAAAAGGAGGCGGGAACATTGATGCGATAGGCTTTCAAGACGGCAAATTTTAGACGTAATTTCTTCACGGTCGAATTTCCTGGCAGCAATAGAGGGATTCAAACGACTGATCGCGCAT
>CAZZWA010000311.1:4242-7375 GCA_964657555.1 uncultured Microcoleus sp. | reverse complement strand
TGACACTGGCACGGCGTACCCCCAGCATTTGAGCGAGAAACTCCTGAGTTAGGGAAAACTCGTCTGACTCTGCCCTGTCTTGAGTCAGCAGCAGCCAGCGACAGCATCGCTCTTCTATTGAGTGCAGTCGGTTGCAGGCGGCTGATTGCGCAAGCTGGTTGATCAGCGCCAGTGTGTAGCGCAACAGCAAGTTGTAAAGTGGGCTACCTGAGGTAACCTCACTTCTGAATACATCCACCTTCATCCGCATAGCATCGCCGGAGAGCTGCACAAAAGTCTCGGCAGAGATTTGATCGGCACCCAGCAATATAGGGGTGCCGATCATTCCTTCATTACCTATCGTAGCCACTTCGACTGTGCTGCCGTCTTCCATGACAATGAGCATAGAAATAATGCCACTGTTGGGAAAATAAACATGCTGGATGGGTTCGTTCGGCTTATAGATATACTGCTTAAAAGACAGGGAGACAGCCTCTAGGTGAGGAAGAAGACGTTCATATTCTGAACTTGGTAGAGCAGCCAGAAGCTTGTTGCCAATCGGATTATGAGAACTTTTGGACACTGACTTAGGAGCCTAACAGGAAGAGCCAGCTATAAGTATATAGACAGAAATAACGTAACTGGTGGGGGATAAAGGATTGCTAATTGCTTAGCTAGCATTAGAGGATGTTTTAAAAGTCCTATCCTTTGTAGCAAAACGTGAAAGAGCCTCCTAAATCCCTGCACTGACGCGCCGTTGCGCTAGAAAAAAGGGGGACTTTGAGCCTGTTTCCCCTTTTTTAAAGGAGGGCTAGGCGGATCACTGGGTGCTGAAAATGACAGAACTCACCTTTTCAAACACCCTCTTAACCATCCTGGCATCAGCCATTCTTCAATCTTACCTAACGTTGTCCCTTCAGTGTACGGTAGCGAACAGACAAGGATTTGATAACACGATATCTTGTAAATACTGTAAGGCATGCACAAAAGTATACTAATGCTTCTCAAGTTACAGAGACCGTTGATGCAAAATCCCCAAAATCAAGTCATTTCTCAGCGAACCAAAGACTTGATTGGCTTGCTGATATTAGGGAAACTTTCTTTGAGTGAGATTGCCAAAGTTACAGGAGTCTCAGAGCAATGGCTGCAAAGTTATATAAATTCTCAGTAAGTAGATGGGCAGAAATAAACGTGACTAGTGGGGGCTGCTCTTAGCCGATGTCTATTTATACTCACTCGCTTAGGAGTTTGTCGCTCTGAAGGAGCAGTATAGAGAATGGTATGCAGAAACTAAGTCGAACGGGTGATATCGAGGTCAGGTCATACCTCGTTCTTGAGTAAAAATCGTTGCCGCATTCTTGTTTAAATTCTCTCTGCACCTTCCTATCTCCCCATCTATTTTTCACCGGACTTGATCTCAGTCAGTATCTTGAAAACGGGGGCTAAGAAAAGTTGCAGATCACGTCAAATATGTCTCTCAGCAAGAGTAGTTTATTTCTCAATTAGAATAATGTGATGCGTGGCATCAAAGGTAATCTTGCCTTGTTGCTTTAACTTTTTAAGTATTCGTGTAATTGTCACTCTAGTGGTGCTGCAGGCGTTGGCTAGGTCTTCATGAGTCAGACGTACAGAAAGCAGAGTTCCCCCAGTCACTGGTTGACCAATTTCCTGTTTTAAAAGCAACAACAAACGGTACAAACGTTCAATGACTCGTCGCTGTCCAGAAATAGCTAATAGTGATTCTGCTTGCCGCAGCCGCTGGTTGATTTTTGGTAACAAATTCATCGCTAGATGTTTTGAGGTTTCTATCTCCTTCAAGGAAATGGACACAAGCTGAACTTTCTGGGAGAAAGCAATAGCTTGGTAGATTTGCAAGTCAGTCAAACCAGAACCAAAGATTGTGTCTTTTCCGGCCAATCCCACAAGCACCTCCGCCCCATTTTCCACTAGAGTACTAAGCTTCACTAAACCCTCAACAACTAGCCAAACGGTCTCGGGTTGTAGTGAGATAATCTCTCCCTTAGAATAAACCTGCGTTGGGCGCACTTGGATGGGGTCGCACTCATCGGGCTTTAAAGCCGTCTGTAATAGTCTTTGATTTGTCCTGTCATGTATCAACCAGTTTAAGATCACCGCTTTGGCTGAAGAGTCTGGCACTACAGCTACAGTCACCTTGACGCTAATGGGGTTGCTTTTGTGGGGGAGCAGGGGTATTTCCCACCCCTGAACCAAGTTTTCATGGCAAATGCGGTTGAGTTGGTTGCGAAATAAAGGGCGATCAATAGTAACAAAGTCATTTAGCTGTTGGCCTATTAACAACTCTTGCTTGACATTAAATAGCACGGCAGCAGCATGATTGGCTTGCAGGATCGAGCCATGTATATCAGTCTGTAGGTAAGCATTAGAGGCTAGATTAAATAGCTCCTGGGAGTGTTGACGTTGGGCTACCAACTTCTCTTGTGTAGCTAATAGTTCCTGATTCTGCTGGCGTAGTTCTTCAAGCGCTACTTGCAATTCTTCTGAAGCAGTGCCGAGTTCCATAAAAGCTCTGGGCACTAAGTCTAATTGTGACGAAGGCAATTGACTGGCATCCTGGTACAGTTTTTGCAGTCGCTTGCGCATTGTCTCCACTTGCTGTGCAAACATTTCTCCATTCATAACACACCACTGACTATTAATAATAATTAAAAAGCTATCAATTTATAAACTTGTGTATCTTAATCAATGCCTTGTGTAGAGCTATTAATACTGTCTCTGAGCGTCGTCATTTGTTTCTCCCCCTTTAGAAGTATTTATTATTTTAATAAGTTGCAACTTTGTTCTATAAGCCAGATTTTTTTGGATAATAATTGTAATGACTAAAGCTCCTCATAAATATAAGTTATATAAGTGACTATACAAGTTGAAATAGAGAGTTTAAGGAGGTTCATTCCCCTATTCCTCTACCTGAGGGGTACGACCCCCTATTTGCCAACAACATCCTATTAAAGTAGAGGATACACTTTCATAATCTGAGCTTTTAGTGGATGGGGAGAGCATTGCCGAGTCCCCCTTGTGCCGCCATCATCCCAAAAATATCATCTGTTCTCATGCGAAGCCTAATTGCTAAATCTCCCTTTTGGCGGAAGTTACAAAACTTTATTTTTGGCAGAAT
>CAZZWA010000311.1:0-4142 GCA_964657555.1 uncultured Microcoleus sp. | reverse complement strand
TAATTGCTAAATCTCCCTTTTGGCGGAAGTTACAAAACTTTATTTTTGGCAGAATTATTGTCACTCACTACCAATTTATTCAACTGCAAGCTTATGACTTGTAGTATACCCTGAGCGAGGGAGAGTCTCTTTCCCCTCCCAGGAAAATTGTTGTTAGGTAGTTGATGCTGGCAAACTATCAGTTCTTCCTGGGGATTCAAAAATGTATGTAGCACTCTGGCCGGGTAGAGTCTATCCTCTTGGCTCTCACTGGGATGGCAAAGGCACAAACTTCGCTTTATACTCAGAACATGCAACAGGCGTTGAGCTGTGTTTATTTGACAGAGACGATCAAGAGACACGCTTGAGTTTGACAGAGGTCAGCAACTTCGTTTGGCACGGCTATGCACCAGGGGTAGGCCCAGGTCAACGCTATGGATATCGAGTGCATGGCCCTTATGCACCTGAGGAGGGGCATCGCTTCAACCCCAATAAACTCCTCATTGACCCTTATGCCAAGGCGATTGATGGTGAAGTTGGCAATGGCCCGGAACTGTTTGGTTACTCTTGGGAGGCACCAGAAGAAGATCTTTCTTTCTCGGAACTAGACGATGCTCATCTGATACCCAAGTCTGTGGTTGTCGATCAGTTCTTTGATTGGGGTAACGACCAACTGCTGCAAACACCGTGGCACGAAACAGTTATCTATGAAACCCACGTCAAGGGCTTGACCAATCTGCACCCCGATATCCCGGAAGAACTGCGTGGTACTTATGCTGGACTGGCACATCCAGCTGCAATTGAGCATCTCCAGAGGCTAGGAATCACAGCAGTGGAACTGATGCCAGTTCATCACTTCCTATCCCAACCCGGACATCTGGTAGACAGGGGGCTAAAAAATTACTGGGGCTACGATTCTATCAACTATTTTGCTCCCTTCTCTGGCTACAGTGCCAGTGGCACTTTGGGAGGGCAAGTCACAGAGTTCAAGGAGATGGTCAAGGCGTTGCACCATGCCGGAATTGAAGTGATTTTGGATGTGGTTTACAATCACACAGGAGAAGGCAATCACTTAGGCCCAACTTTGTCGTTGCGGGGTGTAGACAACGCCTCATACTATCGGCTAGTAGAAGGCGATCAACGGTACTACATGGACTTTACCGGCTGTGGCAATTCTCTGTACATGCGCCATCCCCAAGTGCTGAAGTTAATTATGGATAGCTTACGCTATTGGGTAACAGAGATGCATATAGATGGCTTTCGCTTCGATTTGGCCTCGGCGTTGGCGCGAGAGCTATATGAAGTGAATAGTTTGGCAGCATTCTTTGAAATCATTCACCAAGATCCGACACTGGCGGGTGTAAAGCTGATTGCTGAACCGTGGGATGTGGGAGACGGGGGCTATCAAGTGGGAAACTTCCCAGTGCTGTGGTCGGAGTGGAACGGTAAGTATCGCGATACAGCGCGGGACTTCTGGCGGGGAGAAGAGAGTACGTTAGGAGAATTTGCTTATCGGTTCACTGGCAGCCCTGACTTATATTTTCAGACGAATGGACGCAGCCCTAATGCGAGCATTAACTTCATCACCGCTCACGATGGCTTTACCCTCAACGATCTGGTTAGCTACAACGAGAAACATAATGAGGAGAATGGGGAAAACAGCCAGGACGGTGAAAGCCACAACCGCGCTTGGAATTGCGGCGTAGAAGGTCCAACGGACGACCCAGAAGTGCTACAACTGCGGGAGCAGCAGCGGCGGAACTTTCTGGCAACCCTGATGCTGTCCCAAGGCATCCCCATGTTGCTGGGGGGTGATGAATTGGGGCGTACACAAAAGGGTAACAACAATGGTTACTGCCAGGACAATGAGATTTCCTGGTTTGATTGGGACTTAGTTTCTGCAAACGAAGATCTGCTGAATTTTACTCGCGAGCTGATCTACTTCCGCCGTCAGCATCCCGTATTTCGGCGGCGCAAGTGGTTTCAAGGCCAAGCCATCCACGGAGAGGATATCAGTGACATTACTTGGTTCAATCCCGATGGCAGTAAAATGACTGACGAGCAGTGGGAAATTGGTTATGCCAAGTCGATTGGGGTGTTCTTGGACGGAAACCAGATTCCCAGTCCTGGCCCTCAAGGTCAGCGCATCAGCGATGATAGTTTTCTCCTGTTCTTTAACGCCCACTATGAAACAATTGAGTTTAACTTACCAAGTGGGCTCAATGAGCAGGAGTGGTGTGTGGTGATTGACACTAAAGAGCCTCGCTTTGTCCAAGAGGAGAAAGCTTATACCGGCTCTCAAGCTGTGCCTGTGACAGCGCGATCGCTTGTGGTGCTACGCCGTTTAGGATAGCCAAACTACCCTCACCAATACTGATGCTTAAAGGAGAAACGTGCAATGACGGAGAAAACCGGACGGTCAACGGATCAACAACAAGATGAGTACCAGCAAGATCTGAACCCTGCACCGATGGCTGGTCGAAATGTTGGTCTTGAGGGGCCACACCCAGAAAAAGCTGCCGATACCCTTACCGCTGATGAGATTAAGGAGCTTCATAGCCAACTTGAAGGCTATACGGCTACTGAATTAAAGCAGATTATCGTGCTCCCCCAAGGAAGTCGCTTAGAACAGGGTGCGAAGTACATTGATTTAAGGAACCCAGAGCGTACAGAGTTTACAGCAATGGGTGGTATGGAAGCTGGCCCTAACAACTGGTACGTGCCTAAGACTGAGGTTGACTATCAGCTCTGGAATCGGTTGACTGGGGTGCAGAACCCTAATCGGCTAGGAGAGGCCAACGAGTCCTAAGCTTTTCTAGACAGGGAGCAAATAGGGTGGAGTGCCCACCCTACTCCTACATAGGTAGGAAGCCTGACATGAGATGGGCATGAGGGCTGCCTCAGCATTACCCATTGCACCATCCCGGAAGGTATGGTAGGAATACCTTGCGGAGGTCTAGATGGATAACTTTGATTACGATGTGGTAATTGTTGGTGGTGGGCCAGCGGGATGTACCTGTGCGCTCTATACTTCCCGGTATGGATTGAATACCCTGCTCCTAGACAAAAATCCAGATGCTGGAGCCCTTGCTATTACCCACAAAATCGCCAACTATCCAGGTGTTCAGAGCGAAGTTAGTGGGAGTGAACTGCTTGACTGGATGCGCAAGCAGGCTGTTGAGTTTGGCACTCTCTACAAACGTGCCCAGGTTTTCGGTATAGATGTGACAGAAACGCACAAAAAAGTTTACACTCCAGAGGGAACTTTCACAGGTCGAGCGCTCGTAGTTGCCTCCGGGGCAATGGGTCGTACCGCCTCCATTCCTGGTGAGAGCGAGTACCTCGGGCGGGGAGTGAGCTACTGCGCGACCTGCGACGGAGCTTTCTACCGTAATCGCGAGGTGGTTGTTGTGGGCATCAGTAACGAAGCGATCGAAGAAGCTCAAGTGCTCACCAAGTTTGCTGCGACTGTCCACTGGATAACTCCTAAAGATCCGGCCAAGATGGAAGGGCACTCCCAAGAACTCTTAGCTCACCCATCGATCAAGCTCTGGAATAAAGTCCGCCTGTTAGAGATTCAAGGCAACGAAAGTGGTGTCACATCTATCAATTTACTCCTGATGAGTCAAAAGAAAACCCAAACCCTTCCAGTTGAGGGGGTTTTTATCTACTTACAGGGTGCCAGACCAATTGTTGATTTCCTGGGTGGTCAGATTGAACTCAAACCCGATGGTGGCGTTAAGGTTAATGAGATGATGCAGACTAGCATTCCAGGCATCTGGGCGATTGGAGATATCCGCAACACGCCCTTTAAGCAGGCGGTGGTTGCGGCTGGGGATGGTTGCATCGCTGCGATGGATATCGACCGATACCTAAATCAGCGCAAGAACTTCAAACCCGACTGGGGTTAGAACAAAAAGAGGAGCAAGGCCATAAGTACCTTGCTCCTAGACTATGAGAGAACAAATATCGCACCGCCTTGCTATTTGAATGAGATGACTGTGAGCACAAATAGCATCTTCAAGAAACTGTTGTCATCATCTTCTCTAAAAAATTTAGCTGACTACCACTCTTCAATTAGCCATTAGCTAGCAATCTTAACTGACGTTTACAGCGCTTTTCATCTAAGCGAAGTACGCTACCCCACCCGCCCTATCGGGCAC